>LKNA01000233.1 GCA_001564065.1 Chitinophagaceae bacterium T5-Br10_B2g13 | reverse complement strand
CACGTTGCCCCGGAAGATATTTTAAAGCGAAAACTGCGTCCCTCTGAAGAGGAAGACCTGG
Source organism: Chitinophagaceae bacterium T5-Br10_B2g13 (assembly GCA_001564065.1). Classification (GTDB taxonomy): domain Bacteria; phylum Bacteroidota; class Rhodothermia; order Balneolales; family Balneolaceae; genus Rhodohalobacter. Next base: position 5,505 of record LKNA01000233.1, on the reverse strand, counting down.
CTAATGAGGTTGTAAAACGAACGCCTCAAAAAAAAACTGAACCCGTAACGGAGAGTGCAACCAAAGGACAGATTGACACCGAAGACGTTGCGGAAACCGACTACGACCGGGCCAAGCAGCTCGGCTATACAGGCGACTCCTGCCCCGAATGCGGGAGCATGACGATGATCCGAAACGGTACATGCCAGAAGTGCATTACCTGCGGCTCAACCACCGGCTGCTCCTGATACAACGAATCAGCAGTACATCGCTTTGTTACGTTTAAACAGCCCGCCGGGAGAAATTTCGGCGGGTTTTCTTTTTGGAGGGGATAGATGAAGATTTAAAAAAGTTCCAATTTACCAAGTAATCATTTATTAAAATTTAATGCTGAATGAAAATTAAACTTCTACAGCTTACTACTGAAAAGCTCTTAGAAAAGATAGGCGCGGGAAATCATAAGCCTGGTTCAGGGAGCGCTGCAGCACTAAATGCAATATTATGCTGCAAACTATTGCTTACTGTTATAGAACTTACATTGGATAGAAAAAGGCAAATGAATTACCAAAATTGTCTTGGAGAATGTAAAAGTATAAGAGATAAAATTAATACACGAATTGGTCCTAAACTCGAGGACTTATTTCAAAAGGACTCAGATCAGTTTGATAGGGCCATTATCAAAAGGCAGGAGCGCGATCGTGAAACAAATCAAACCAAAAAAATTCAATTAGATTTAGAAGCCCGACAAGAACTAATAAGTTCTACCGAGTTACCACTTCAAATAGCAAATCTTAGTATAGATCTTGCGAATTATTCAGTATTTGTTTTTGATAATGCTTTCAAATCGGCAAGAGGAGATTCAGGTGTTGCATTGAGCAGTGCACTTTCAAGCATTGCAGGATGTATTGCAATAGTCAGTCTTAATCTTCAATCCTTTCCAAAAAATGATTGGACAGAGAAAATAAAGGAACAAAATTCAATAATAAGACAGGAGTACGAAAGACTTACCGAGGAAAACTCTAAAAGATTAGACATACTCAATGAGGAAGCTGAACGAAAGAATGAATTTATGGCTCAGATTCTTGACATCAGGAAATCGTTACAAGGAAGAACTAAGGTTACTTATACTGAAATTGAAAGCTTAGCGAAAAGAGTGCAAATTTGCATGTGGAATAATAGGGATCTGATTTGGAAGAAGGCGCCCCCCTCGAACCCCATTGAAATCCTTGACCCAAAAAAATTCATCAAGCTTCTACAGTATGCATTTAATGAAGTTGATACATTAGGTGTTAATGAGTTTAATGATGAAATAGCTGGAATCATTGACAATCAAAACAATGTGATCTCTATTTCAAGTATGTATCCAACAGTGGTTAGAAATTTTACAGCCGCTCATGAGTTGGGTCATGCGTTAATGCACAACAAACTGATAATCCACAGAGATAAACCATTGGACAAGCCTGTTACCTCTTCTACAAGACCAACTGAAGAAAAACAAGCTGATAAATTTGCGGCGTGTTTTTTAATGCCGGTTAAACTATTAGAGAATATCTTTATAGAACTTTATCAAACAAATCAATTACTGATTAATGAAGATACTGCATTTGCTCTCGGTTTCAGTTCAGTTGATGTACTATTAGATGAGGTGAAGGATAGAAGAGGCTTTTCCAGACTCATTGCTCAGAATACATTTTATGCGTCTAGAATTTTCCGCTCAATATCAGAAAGGTTTAAAGTTTCGGTCGAAGCAATGGCTATTCGATTAGAGGAGCTTGACTTAGTGAATATGGAGAATCGATAATCTGAAATTCCTACAGGCCAGTTCAATTTGGTTGCTTGACTTTTTAAAATTAATAGTTTGGCAGTAAAAGTGCTAATCCGTTATACAGCTTTTGAATCATCATACTTATTATTGAAAATAAGATCAATGCCATGGGACTGACAAAAATCTTTAAAAAATTATTTGGTAATTCAGAAAGTACTGTAAAGAGAACTAGTCAAAGTTCTTCATTAAGCAAAAATATAGGTAATACCACAGCAGTCTGTCCATACTGTGAAGAAAAATTAGAGAAAATGCCTAAAAGAAAAACCAAATGTCCACATTGTGAGAATTACATTTATAAACGAACCAGACCTTATGATGAAGTTGATATAATTATAAGAGAAGATCAGATAAATATTATAGAAGAAGAATGGGCGATTAAAAATGGTAGTCATGATATTTACTTGAAAGAAAAGGCGAGAGAAAAACGAATTCGAGATGGAATGCGGGAAAGGTATGGTAAAGAACCTGCTGATTATGATGTAGAATTTCGTGTGCTAAATGATCAAGCTGTTGAGGCTGAGTTTTCAGGAGATTGGGGTTTTGCCAGAAATTACAGATTAAACATGGCTAAGAATTTAGAGAAAAGAAAAAGACATGAGCTGGCATTAAGATTATATTATCATGTATGCTATCTAGATATAAATGGTCCAAACAACAGAAGTGGTATGCAATCTGTGGATTTGGATAAATATCCATACTTCACGCCAAAGAGTGGATTTTTAGCTCCAGGTGTGATTAAGAGGATGAAAAAATTAATTAGTAAACTCGAATTTGATGAAGCAGATTGTAAACATGGATTTAAAGAAGTTAACAATCCAATTTCTAAAGGTTCGCCAACGCCTTTATCACCTGAAAATGCATGGATAGAGTTAAGAAAGGAATTATTTGGGGACTGATTTAAGAATAGAATCATTTAAAACTATAAACGCTGTATAAACCATTATACCTTCTGATAATAACCAGATAACATATGTCTGATTTTTCATTTTCAACAATTAAAGAATGGTTAAAGCTTAAACCACGATATTTGTTTTCATTATTAATGGTATCAGGGGTTTTGGTTTTTTCTCCTGAAGTAGCACTAAATGAACTTGGTTTAAAATTAATTGTCGATTCATATAGAGCATGGATTGGAGGAGTATTTATAGTTTCAGGAATTTTATTACTAACCAATGGCTTAGCTTATCTATTTGAACCAATACAGGGAAGAATCAATGATTGGCGACACACGTTAGTATATTCAAAACAACTAAAATCACTTTCATCTACAGAGAAAAAAGTTTTAAAAGAGTATTTAGATCAAGACACACAATCCTTGCGGTTAGGTTCTATGGATGGAATAGCTGGTGGATTGGTTGCAAAAAATATTTTGTTTCGGTCTTCAAGTTTGGGTACAGTCGATGCTTATTTTGCTTACAACATTCAACCTTGGGCTTGGGTTTATTTGAAAAAACATCCTGAATTACTAAACTGAAACAAGTCATGAACCTTTAGTGCACCACATCAAACCCAATAATTCATTGAGCAACTCCTGGTTCACATACATCATCCGGTGCACAAATGGCAATCTCTATACCGGGAGTACAAATCATATGATCAGGCGCTGGCATCAGCACCGGGAGGGAACCGGGGCGAAATATTTGCGGTCCCACAATCCTGAAGAGGTGGTATTTATAGAACCGTATTCGAGTCGTTCAGACGCCTGCAAGAGGGAGTACCAAATTAAGCAGTTGTCCAAGCAGGAGAAAGAAGAGTTGATTAAAAATTGAAGGCCGCGAAGCATGACTTCTTAACAACAACCTGGACTCAGAGGTGCCGTTGGTTTCGCGCTTTCGCTAAAGCTTCAGAAGGCAGGCCGGAGTTGCTTGTTTTGGATATTTAGCCGTTTATTAACTCATAATCTCCGTACACGCTATGCGCTGAGCCGTTATGGAGCCACGCAAAATACATATACCAATTTCTACAGAATTCTTTCAGTCCTGATTTTTCATTACATTTCATAAGCAATTGATAGCCGGCTCGTTTATAGAAATGAATATATTATAAAGATCAAGCAAGTTTAAACAGTAAGGTGTTGCCATGAATACAGCAGACATAAATACAAAACTTATCGACAGCTACATTTCTTTGTTGAAGAACATGAGTACGCAAAACAAGCTTGATCTGATTTCAAGGCTCACTAATACTTTAAATAAAGATATAGAGCAAGAGAAGACTGATTTTTATAAAGCTTATGGTGGCTGGGATAAAAAAGAGAGTGCAGAAGAGTTGATTGAGACCATAAAGAAATCCAGAACTTTCAACAGAACCATTGAAGAGTTTTGAATCAATATCTGCTGGATACAAATATCTGTATTTATTACATCAAGGGATTGCACGATCTGAAATCAAAGTTTGAGGAGGTAGGCCCGGAAAATTGTTTTATATCCGAAATTACTTTGGCCGAATTAAAATTTGGGGTCGCTAAGAGTCAGGCAAAAAAGAAGAATCAAAAAGCCCTTGATAACTTTTTGAGTGGAATTCAGATCCTTCCCATCTTTCCGGCACTTGATATCTATGCTGCAGAAAAAGCACGATTGCAAAAATCAGGAAAGATTATTGACGATTTTGATCTGTTATTCGGTGCTACAGCCATTTCATTTGATTTGACAATGGTAACAAAAAATACAATTCAATTTAACCGGCTTACTGATTTAAAGCTGGAAGATTGGACGGTTACTCCTTAATTACATATTGGCTCCATAAACCGTTATTCAAATAAAATATTCTTCTAACTAATTTACTTACAATGCTAAAGTTAAGAGATATGGTTTTCATCCTTTCCTGTTTGATTATTATGAGCTGTGTTACGAAAACATCTCAATCCGAGGATATAGTAAAACCGGACATAAATCTGACTACAGACAGGTATACAGACTCAGTACAAAGAATTGGGTGGAAAACATTTGAAGTTCGGCAGTACGAAATAGATGGGGAAAGTTACACTGGTAAACAGACTTATTATTATCAAGGAAATAATGACAATAACATACCCTATTGGATTCGTAGTTTTAAAAATGGGCTCATTCAAGAAGAAGTAACTTTTAGAAAAGACGGTAAAGAAATTGGCCGTACGGAATATGAATATAGTGGTAAGAAAGTGGCAAAGGTTACTTCTTTCTTTGCAAAAGGCCATAAAAAAAGTGAAGTACTTCATCATTCAATCACGGAAGATAGTCTTAGTATGATTAAAGAGTGGCATGAAAATGGACAGCTCAAATTTGATAAGAACAACAATTATACAGGCCAGATAACTCTTAGAGATGAAGAAGGAGAAATTGTTGAACAAACGGAGTACTAACTAAAAATTTACAGCGACATGTGCGCATTAAGGGACGCGCCTTATGCGCACTGGAAAACACCTGAATTACTAACTTTTTTGTTTGCAACTCAAAAGATATGTTATCTATCAGAAAGGTGGCTGATGATCGACCGAAATCACGGGTCGAAGATTTGCACTATGATATAGAGGATATAGAGCTCTCTACCGCCGATGGATTAATTTCATCAAACTGATTGTAGACAAATGAAAAATTTGAGTACGGTGTTTGTGGTGCTTGCGGCACTATGCTGGGGCCTGTCGGGCGGGATTGGCGGTATTCTCACGGATGAAGGATGGGATCCGGTAATGGTGTCGTTCTACCGGGGTGCAATCGGGTTAT
>LKNA01000232.1 GCA_001564065.1 Chitinophagaceae bacterium T5-Br10_B2g13 | reverse complement strand
GCACCTTAATCAATTGATCAACATGGGGGCTAACTTGGGGGGTATCATGAGGGGTGACTTGGGGGGTATCTCCGGAATAATCCATTTCAGGGGATGGGAAGCTCATTCGAAGGAAGTTGTCGGAGAACGTAAAACAGTCTCTGGAGTACACATCCAGAATACGGGGTACGGCAGATCCCAACTGTACTACCAGACCGAGGACTCCAGTAAGCTTCTGTTTGTATTCTATGCGGTTGGTTTCAGGCATTTTAATGAATTATACGTATTCAAAATCATATAGGTAGCTCATCATATCACGCGCAAAATTTCTGATATCCTCCTCATTACTACTTGTGAATATGTGAGAGTCTGGATTAAGAGCGGTTCTTAACTGATGAAATTTAGTTTTAGCCTCTTGGTTATCATCAAATATCGCATCAATTTTTTCACTCAGTGTGCTACAAGGGACTCCATTTTTTCGGGCTTGTTTTAGCTTGTCAATATAGAAGTGAGGAAGATATTGACTTTCCAAAAAAGGTCTTAAATCACCTCTGATATCTTGATCACTCTCCCGTTCAATAAATGAGTTTATTTTATTGAACATCCTTTCATAAGGAGTTTCAGTAAATTGATGACTTTGAATACGCTTTAGTAAACTCGTCTGGTCGTTTCGCCCTATTTCAATGAAAGCAGTTGTAAAGTCGTCATTTAAAGACCTTTCACAGAAGTTTCTTATGAAATGTTTATAGTGTGTTAGAATAACAATTTGACGAACATTGGGTAGCGTTTCTTTGAAAAGATTTAATGACATTAATATTCGGTTGTCATCAAAACTTGTGACAGGATCATCTAGGATGATAATGGCTTGACTTTTCTGCTCTTCATCCAATAAATCTATTTTTGACCAAAACACGGCTAAGGCTAATGCTCTTTTATCTGATTCACTAAATACTTTGCTAAAATTACTTTCGCTAATTTCTGTATCTCTAAACTTTACTTTTAGATAATAGACTGGTTGGTGTCCTCTGTTATCTGTTTTCCTTTCAAGTGTGAAATTATTACTCCCAAACCGCTGAAAGTGATAATTAATCTTTTCGTAAAAATCCTCAAGATAGCGACTTTGGTTGCTTCTAAGATTTTCCTCATTCGTAGAAATTCTTTCTTGTATCGTATCTATTTCATCTGAATGTTCTTTATATGCAAGGCATTCTTCATTTTGATGTACTCTTGCAACTTTTCGCTCTTTGAGTTTTATATCTGATTGTAGATTAGAAATTCTTTCCCTTATTTCAGTTAGATTTCGATACTCCTCTTTGAATTCTTCAATAACCTGCCGAATGCTGGTAACAATTCCTGCTAATTCAGTCAACTTGTTAAAGTAAGACGAGTTAACTTCTGTCAATTCTAAGAAGTCTGGAGCATCAACTGATTCATGAGGTTTCTGCTTTTTTTGATCGAGACAATCAATTAATTGGGTATTCGAAGCTTTTATTAATTCATTCAATCTGTCTTCAGGAATTGACTCTGTAATCCGTATAAACTCTGAGACCAATTCATCAAATTCTTCACCGCTAATTAATTTCTGATACTGAGCTAATAGTGCATGTCTTGAAGTTAGCTGGCTTAACTTATTGTACGAAAGGTTTCTCCAATCTCTTTCGAGACGATCTATTGTTCCTAAAATTTCAGAAATAAATTCCCGATAAGCCTTATTGAAATACGAATGGTAGGCCTCCATTAAATCAGTCACATTGGAAAGGTTCTGTCCACAAAATACGCATGCTTCTGAGGCTTCGCTTTTTGTATCAAGTCCTTCTTTTATCCACCTTTCAGCATTCTCTTTTTGTGCAAAATTTTGATCAATATGTTGTTGGATATGCTCTAATGCACTTGAGCTTATCTCCTGATATTCTCTGGATAATACTGTGTTAGTTCTGGTGATAAGTTCTTCAGCAACATTAAGAGGTATTGATATTTCTGGAAACTCAGGAATAGATAGTATCTCAGAAGGTTTCTCCAATCTTTGTTGTTCTTGCTTTAATTTCTCCCGTAGTAGATCAAGCTCTTCCTGAGTTTCAGGGACATTAATTGTATCTGGATCAATTTCCAAAAAGGCTTGAATTTGTTCTTCATCTCCTTTTTTTACATAAGCGGGAATAAGTTCTCGAAGTGAATTCTTTTTCTGCCTTAGTAATCTTTTGTCTTCAGCAATTTGATTGGCTAATTCTACACCTTCTTGACCAAGAATAAATTGGGTTAAGTTTTCTTTGTTCGTTCGTTCTACAGATAAGCCAGTAAACAAATTCCTATGTATGAATTCTGATCCAAAAATATGCAGGAATTCTTGAGACGGCACCTTTGACCATTGCTCATTGGAAAATTCGAACAATTCTTCTCCACTTTGATCATCAGGCTTAAGAGAAATTTTCACAGATTGTCCGGCTCCATTATCCGGTATAGATTTTCTTTCCTCTATCAATTCAGTATTATTTCCTCTTAGCGAACTGAATACATCCGTAATAGTAGTTTTGCCCCTCGTATTTAACCCATATACAAACGTCAATTCTTCAAACTGAACGGAACCTCCGTTTGAGAAATCCCTAAATGCGCCAATATTTTTAACCTGTAATATTCTCTTGATCATAATATTTCATTTAATGCTACGACTTTAGGCTTAGACAATTTTGTAAGTAAAATAGATACCGTATTAGATAGGTTTTGATTTTCACTGCGCTTTAAAAATATCAACTCAACTATTGATTCTAAACATTCTCTGAGCTGGTCAATTTTCTCCTTTTTAGGCAACTTAAATTTGAAATCCTCTACTGCGTCTTTTGTAATCATTCCCACAGTTGTACCTTTTGTATTCAACTTAATATTCTCACGATAATCAGGGCTTCTTAATAGTTGATATAAAACTAAGTTATCTAGAATTGAATTATTTATTACGCGGTACAAGTTTGTTGCAACAATTAGTTTTTCACCATTTAAATCAGAAGGAATCATAGCTGGATACCCCAAAATTGGTTCAGTTTTAGATTGTTGACGTGTAGCAATTATAATATCTTTTGGTTTTACAATGTGCTTATCTGGCACATCTTCTGAATAAAGTCGCATTCCTTCATTGAGAAATCTTTTAGAATAAGAGATGCACCCCATTCCAAGTAAATGAGCTTCACCTTCTTCTAATTCCTTACTTTTGTAAGAATATCCTCCTCGGACCTCAATTAGATCACCAAGTTTGACTTCTTTTCCATCTTCTACCCTTTTTTGGTTGAATACATTTTCAAATACAACCTGAGCAGTTTCCTCTAGTTTATGGATTAGCTGTTCATTCAGCTCAATGCGGTCCACCACGGCGTTATATTCCGCAACTAACTCTCGCTGCTTTTCGATGGAGGGAACGGGAAGTTCCATATTCAAAAAGTCTTCCCATTCTAAGCTTCCACGAACACCACCTACTGCTAAAAAACAGGCCTCTCGATCAAACTCTTCCCGGCTCATCCACATCATCAAATAATCGGGTAATAGCTTGGATTCATCAACAACCCGAAAAACAGGATAGGCCTGAGATATAATCGCTTCATCGTAATCCTTAAGAATAGCAACCGGCATTTTTTTATCCCTTCGAACCTGCATGATACTGCAGGCAAACTGATTCTTTCTAATGATCTTGTAGTTTTTCATGTTCGTTCCAACTGTATTCGCTACAGAAGGAATAAACTCTTTGGTGATGCTAAGGCCAAGTAATCTGTCGATTTTCAGGTCCTTATTCCGTTCATCTACAAGCTCAATAAAATCCCCGATGCGTCTATAGTTTGATCTCATAACCAAGATCTTTAAAAATATTTTGCAGTTCTTTTTTCGACTCTTCTTCTTTCTTTAGCAACTCAGAGAACTCAGACTGGAGAGAACTCATTTTTTCATCGAAATCAATGATCTCATCCCGATTCACAAACTCAATGTATTTGCTTGGCACCAATGAATAATCTTTGTCCCGAACCTCACCTATGGATGCCGAATAACAAAACTCAGGCTCATCTTCATAACTGTTGTTTTCGAGCTGCCAATCATGGTAAGTAGAGGCGACCTTTTCGATATCATCTTCTAACAACTGAATGTATTTCTTTTCAAATGGTGAGCCCATTTCCCTTAAATCCAGGAATAAAATCTCATTCTCCCGATCCCGATATTCTTTTTTGATCTCATTAAGCTCCACCGTTCGCTTCTTTTTGTTGTTGTTCAATATCCAGATGGTTACACTGATATTTGTGGTATAGAACATATTCTGAGGCAGTACTAAAATTGCCTCAACCAAACGGTTCTCAATTAATTTCTTACGAATCTCATATTCGTCACCACCACCGGAAAGGGCTCCGTTAGCCAGAATAAAACCGGCAACCCCATTCTGCGAAAGCTTAGACACCATATTCAGTATCCAGGCATAGTTGGCATTACTGGTGGGAGGGACTGGATATCCGTCCCAGCGTGGATCATCCTTAAGTTCGTTGGCTGCCCTCCAGCTCTTCTGGTTAAATGGAGGATTGGCCATCACATAATCTGCTTTCAAATCCTGGTGCTGATCTTTGGCAAAGGTATCGGCCGGTTCATCACCCAAATTGGCAGAAATGCCCCGAATCGCCAGGTTCATTTTCGCAAGCTTGTAGGTGGTAGAGGTATATTCCTGTCCGTAAATGGAAACCTCTTTCTTGTCTCCGTTATGTGCTTCAATAAACTTAATTGATTGCACAAACATCCCGCCCGATCCACAAGCAGGGTCATAGATCACCCCTTTGTAAGGCTCAATCAACTCGGCAATCAGTTTTACAATGCTCTTCGGGGTGTAGAACTCGCCTTTTCCTTTCCCCTCCGCCAAGGCAAACTTGCTCAGGAAATATTCATACACTCGCCCCACAATATCGTTTTCCTCATCCTTCAGCGTATCGATGTTGTGAATGGTATCGATCAAGGCAGCCAGCTTGCTCACATCCATGTTCAGGCGCGAAAAGTAGTTATCAGGTAGCGCACCCTTGAGTGACGGGTTATTCTTTTCAACCGTATTCAGCGCCGTATCAATTTTCAGGGCAATATCATCTTGCTTGGCATTATTCTTAATGAAACTCCACCGCGCTTTCTCCGGCAAAAAGAAGACGTTCTTCATGTTGTAGAACTCCTTCATCTCAATGAAATCTTCCTTGCCATCTTCGATCAGTTCCTTTTTCCGTTTTTGAAACTTATCGCTGGCAAATTTGAGGAAAATCAGGCTCAGCACTACATGCTTATACTCCGATGATTCAACCGTACCCCTTAATTTATTCGCCGAATCCCAAAGTGACTCTTCAATTGATTTGTCGTTTTTCTTCTTAGAGCTTTTAGCCATTCGTATGTTCTTTTTTGTAATTAGTGATGAATTCTTTGTACCACATCAAAACATCGATTAATGAATAGAATATGGCACTGAGTGTATAAATTGAACCATAATCTTTATTTCCGTGACTTCCGACATCACTTGTGACATTGTAAATGCTTTTACCTTGGCTACTCAAATATGCAGGTAAGACAGCACTTCTTTCATAATGAGAATTATAACCCTTCGCTT
>LKNA01000231.1 GCA_001564065.1 Chitinophagaceae bacterium T5-Br10_B2g13 | reverse complement strand
TATATGGATAGTCTGGACCTAAATATTTATAAGTACCTCTTGCTACCTTTTCAAAAAGCGGACAAATAAAGGGCATCCCACAGTTCCACTGATTATATGTTAATGCAGTTGGGTTATCGTGTCCAGCATTATCTATTCCGTGCAGAAAATCTTTTATTTCGCTGTTGCTATAAGATTTTCCTTTTTTAAAAATGTTGGAGATTTTAAAAGCTGTCTTAATTTCAATTATAGACATAATTCTCAGGTTTTTATATGATTTTGAATTAATTACCTATTTATTGTCAATTATACTTTTTAAATATTCCCAATGCTGGTGTATCATTACCATCGCCAGCGTATCCAGCTCACAATATCGAAGCAATGAGTTGAATACTCTTATGCGTTCTTCTTCCGGGACGTCATCAAACTGCATTCTGGCCCAGGCCATCATGGCAGTGCCACCTTCTGTAATTCGCACTCCGGAATCCAGTTCTATTTCCACATCTTCGGTTTCATCCGGGATACCATAGCCTACCGGATCAAGCAGTTCATATGGATTGATAGCCATTCCATTTTCATCGGTTTGATACAGTACTTTATCTTTCAATCTCAAACCAGAATAAGGTTTGGAGTAGATTTGTTTAAGGGCTTCATTTTCATTCAAGACTGCCGGTAATGCATCTTTAATACTATTAGAACCTCTCATGTGCACTGAGTAATAATATTTCATTCAGCTCCAACCGGGAATAAAAAGTAAGAGTTTATAATGATCAATCAATTTTAACCATTCGTTTCACACGTTGGGTTGCATGTTTGATTTTCTTTTGTGAGTCTGGCACATCACCTATTCCATTACCCATCCAACTCTTAACATCCATCTCATTCAAAAAATCGGAAACGTTAGGGATGAACTTTTTACCATAATCTTCCAAAATATGATACTCACAGATATCCTTTACCGATACTCTCTTACCTGATGAGTTAGTGATATATTCTCCAAACAAGGGTATCATCACCTCGAAGATAAAAAACATATTGTGGGTAAGAGTACGATGCCTGTTGTCCGAAAAATAAGCTTTAGAGCAGTCCATCTTGTTGTGGAGAGGTAGGTAATCTTCCTCTACTCCTCCCCACAAACGGACGGATGATTTGGAGTGAATAAGTGGATTAGCCATTGTTATTCGTTTAAGATAGCTTTATCAAGCTTAATTTCCATATCGCCCTGGTACGCATCATCTGCATCAACTGCATTATCAAATTCACCTGTATCTTGCCATGTTTTACTAAACTCAGATTCATCAAATTCTATTGGAGATTCTGTTTCAATTGATAATATACCGTCTGAGTATACAATTTCACAAGAACTTCCATAATTTAAAAAAGTGTAATAAACTCCACTTTTATCCATTATTTCCATAATCAATTCAAAGTAATCCTCAGGATTAAACTCATTATCATCATCTTCTATATCGGTATTGAAATATTGAAATGAACCGAACTCGTCTCCACCACCTTCAAACTTGATAATGAAATAATTTTCGTTTTCATCAAATTTGGGTATTTTTCTTTTATCGCATCTAATAACTGTCTTTTTAAACTCATAATAATTACCTCTGTTTGTTTTCGATTTTGGCTTTGATCATCGATTTTCGTTCAGATAACGAACTATTGCTGGAATGTATATTGAAAATACTCTATTTGGAGCTTCATTCCAATTGAACAGAAAGGGTCCATGACCATATCGCGAAGTTTTGTATCGTTCTTCCTGAGGCAGCTCTCTTACTCTATTCATTACATGATCCCAATGTTCCTCGGATATTAAGCACTCATTTCCATCACTATATCTAAGGATTAGGAGCCTATTTGTGACTTCAACGTGAATGTGCGACCTGTTCCCAAGAGTAGGTATTTCAAGACGCATGTTATTCAAGGCATCAATTGCGTTAGTGTATGTAAGAGGTTCCATATTATGACTATTTATTGTACGATACTTTGTTTTAACTCTATTCAGATTTATATCACTCTAGATTTGAATTCTTTGATACCTTAACCAATATTACTTCCGTTTAAATTGTCACCAACCTGCATGTTAGGTCATTGACTCCTTCGCGTCCTTCGGAACGCTTAGGCTGCATTGAAAAACTATAAATAGATCTTACTATGCCCTAGTTGATGTTTTTCCGTACCCGCTTCGCGGAAATAATCAAATTGTCAAATAGTCAAATAAATTAATCCCTGAGGCAACGGACAGAGAACCCATAGACCTTATTGTAGAGGTACCTGCCTACATTGCCATTATTGCAATCCAAGCGGCGGCTCAAGGCAGTGTCTAAATCGTACACCGTAGAACTCCACCAGTGACCGTGGTAGCCAATGGCGTTGAATGTGCCATAGAGGTAACGGAAACCGCCCGGAAGACCTGCGAATCCACTTTCATTGGTTCCGTTGCCATCTTCTTCCCAACCACTCGTACTTTTCATTTTGGTGCCGGGATCCTCTGATGCCCATCCGCCTAAAAGGTCGGTAAGAGTTGTCCATTCATCATCGCTGGGTACGTGCCACCCTTCAGGAGCTAATCCTCGTGGGTCATTCACCGCATACCAATTGTAGAGTTTGCCGTACGTCTCGCCATTGGCCGGATCGTTGTCATAGTAACACCAGGCAGGGGTTCCGTTTTCGCCGGCCTCTTCCCACTGCTCATCTGTTGCAGCGTGGGGGATAGGGTCTCCGTTTCTAAAGGTATCCACATCCAGATTTTTAACACTCCAGATTTGGTCGCCTATTTTTATTTCTTCCATGGTTTTTTTGCTTTTTGTTTATGTTGTGAACTTACCCGGACCTGCACGGCAGGTCCGGGTAAGTTCTTTGATTTGATTTAAAGTCAAAAATAGATAGTTTTTCAAATTATGTAAACCTGGCCTATCGTGGCTTTAGATTTTCCGATTAGCTATGTCTACTTTAACATTTTTAAGAATCATGTCATAAATTAAAGTATCTGCTATACCAAACAACAACATTTCCGTATAAAAAGGTTTGACGGCCTTGTCTGGTTCACTTTCATATATTTTTTTATTAATTCTCTGAATGGTGTCATTAACTATCGAATACGCTTCATTTCTATTGTAAAACAAAGTCTTATCAGCAATGTAAATTAGCTTTTTACTTCCATTTCTCTTATAAGCATCAGATTTATGTTTCAAGCGTATTAATACTTCAATATTAAATGCATTCATTTTGCTGTTTGTGCCTGATGGAACCGGAAAAAACTTTTCTGATGCGTTGACTAAAAGCATAATCGTATTGAGTGAAAAAGCAATCCTTGAATCGTAGATAATATGGTTTGTTGGATCATAGAAAGAAAGAATTTTTGACGTACTTGCAATTCTATTAAATGTCAGGTTTCCATTTTTTATTGCTTCAATTCCCATATGGTACAAATTGTCAATATTATTTCGGCCATTTCTAATTCCACCCCAGTCATGAACTATCCACTCGAATATTTGCCTTAAAGCATCAGTATCATGATCTTGGAAAGCAGTTTTAATTTTATCACTTAGTATTGTCTTTAAATACACATTACTTTCGAAATTTGACATGCTAGAAAATCTGGTAAGATCCTCCTCTTGAAAAATATTTCTTCCTTCTCCCTTGTCAAAAGGTATTTCCCAATTATAATATTCCGAAACTGGTATTTTTTTTAAAAAACTGGAAATCTTTTCGATGTCAACTGTCATTTTTATGATTTGTGTGCATTAATATTTCTATGGCTGATTAACACTTTGCCCGGTTGCCTTTTTAGGCTATTTATTTAGGATTTATAAACTCTGTATGTAATCATAGTGCTGTTAATTCTTACTGATATAGTCTTGGGTCTGCTTTTTGAAAAATATTTCGTTAGTAATCTAAATATTAGGAGTGTCATTATATGTCACTCTTACTCTTTGTAATTAAAAATCGCAAATTTAAATTAAACAGCAGAAATACCTTTTATATTTTGGCTTACTTTAATAGTTTTATAATTAATTAAGTTGTTTAATAACAGCACTTCGTACATATTTTTTGAGACAAGTTTAAATAAACAAAATAGTAACCCAGTCTGGGAATGCTTCGCTACCAAAATGAATCCATTCTCTTGTAAACTCAGAAGCCACCGTTAAACCTTCTATCATCTATTAGATAATAACCAGTCAACAACTGTTTATGATGGCAAAGAATTAGCCTTTTACGGACTAGTTTCTCGTCAAAATGTTTGGCAATCCATAATCTTTTATGTGTCCATGCTTCCGGATTATCCCATGGAGCAGTTGAAAGGAAGTAAACATCATAAAGTGGGCTTTTTAAAAGTTTATAAACAGAGTCGACTGCCTGGGTGATTGGTTCTAAATTTTCGTAAACCCCTGGCAATTTATTTGGCCTCCCTATATATGGTGTCACACTCCCAAGTGGATGATCTCATTTCCCTTTATCAAAGTCAGACACAGTACCGTCAGTATCTATATAGATTATTTTTATTTTGATTATCAATGTTATGTTAATTAATTTTTTTGCGGGCTGTGAACTAACTTATTTAAAATCCAAAAACCACATTTCTTTCGGTCTATACGGATGTTATTTGGAATAATCTAGATATGGTTTAAAGTAATAACTATCAAAAAACGAAAAAAAGTATGAGTAATATCACACAAACCCCGTCATTCGTATTTGGCTATTGGAGACCTTGGAAAGAAAATTCCGACGTGTTTGATAGTTATATGGATTACCATAAAGACGTTTCTTTAGCTAACTACACCGCCGGAGCCGTTGGTTCCTATATCCAACAGGCGTCAGAGCAACAAGTTTCAGCCATCAATAATCTGGCTTATGAGATAGGTTATGGAATGGATGTATTGTCGAGCCAGATGGAGGATGTAAGCGGAGAACTTCGCTTTCTGAACCGGAACATGGATATCCAGGTTGAACAACAGAAGCTGAGTAACCTTCTTCTGCAGAATATTGCTGAACTCCTGCGTGTACCCGACAGTGAAAAAGAAAGGCAGCTTTCTATCGAAATGGGGGTGAAGTTTTTGGTGAACGCAGCAAAAGACCCTGACCTTTACGATGATGCCCTTGAGGAGCTTCATAAAGCTGAAGAGTTACGCAAGCAGGACTATTTTGTACTTCACCGTTTAGGCACAATATACCTTTACACAGAAAAGCATATGAATCCCGAGAAGGCGTTGGACTACTTTCTGCTGGCAGCAAAATACGCCAGCGTGGAGAGTGATCCGGAGGCGATGAGGTTGGCTAATGTAATGACGCAGAGTTTTGATACGGTAAACTCCGGCGACTCCACAGAAAGCATACAGCACCTTGCCGGGGATTCTTATGAAAAGGCCGCGTTTACCTGCTATGTTTTGGGCAGGTTTGAAGAGGCTGAGAAAAATCAGCAAAAAGCTTTAAAGCTACATCCATCACCAGAGAATAAGTTTTTATTGGCCAAATACGCCGTACGAAGCGGTAATATTGATGCCGGGGTAAAACAGTTAAGTGAGGCAATCGATGAATCTCCCGAACTGATGGGTGGGGTATTTAAGGAATTGGATCTTGCCAATGAAAAAGCAGTACTGGAGATGATTAAAAAGAAGAATGAT
>LKNA01000230.1 GCA_001564065.1 Chitinophagaceae bacterium T5-Br10_B2g13 | reverse complement strand
TATTCCGTGCCTCCGTGGCAATCGTTTTAAATAGACATAAATCACTCAAAACCACATATGTTTAAAGCAAACAAAGAAAATCCATTTGAAGGACCACACCAAAAAAGCAGAACCGTAACGGCCGGAGCTGATCCGGAAAAAGCAGACGGTGCCATAATTATGATTCACGGACGGGGAGCTACGGCGGAGAGTATTCTTCCGCTGGCCAATGAGTTTGATGCCAAAAATTTCCACTTCGTTGCGCCGCAGGCATCAGGAAATACGTGGTATCCTTACTCCTTCATGGCCCCTTCTAAGAACAATCAGCCCGGGCTATCATCAGGGCTTCAGGCAATTTTTAATATTGTTACCAGCCTTGAAGAAAAAGGTATTTCAAAAGAAAAGATTGTTATTCTTGGATTCTCACAGGGCGCCTGTCTTGCCACGGAGTTTGTGGCCCGTCACCCGGCGCGATATGGCGGATTGATCGCTTTCAGCGGAGGCATCATCGGTGATGGAGACTCCGTAAATCCTGAAAACTACAGCGGTTCACTTGAAGGCACTCCCTATTTTGTCGGATGTTCGGATAATGACGCACATATTCCGGTTGAACGTGTTGAAGAGAGTGTTGTAGTGATGAAAAAAATAGGCGCCTCAATCAACAAAAAGATCTATCCCGCTATGGGCCACACAATTATTCGGGATGAAATTGAAGAAGCACAAAAAATAATTGATACCATCAAAAGCAGTTAACAATTCTTATATTCAGCATTCTGAACTAAAAAAGATCACCCGCAGAAGCAATTAAATGGACATTATCTGGATTGGAGTCGCATTTCTACTTGGATTTGCTGCATCAAGAATTCAACTTCCACCGCTAGTAGGATATCTGGCTGCCGGTTTAACTCTGGCCGCTTTTGGGTATGAAGGCGGGGAAATGCTTGATGAAATTGCACATCTTGGTGTTCTTTTTCTTCTATTTACCGTTGGACTCCATATTCGTTTGAAGAATATCCTCCGGTACGATATCCTTGGTATTGGGCTTACCCATCTAATTATATCAACCGCCATATTCACTCCAATATCACTCTATTTTGGGTATGGTCTGGAAGCAGCGATTATTATCTCTATCACTCTAGGTTTTTCAAGTACGGTACTAACAGCAAAGAACCTGGAGCGAAGAAATGAGCTTGGTGCACTCTATGGACGTGCAGCAATTGGTATTCTCATTATCCAGGATCTTGTTGCCATTGGAATTATTGCATATACCGGTGGTGGAATGCCCTCAATCTGGGGATTATCTATTTTAGCTCTCCCAATATTTCGTCCACTTTTGATTAAATTCTTAGGTGTTATACATGACGACGAAGTATGGATGCTGTTTGGTTTGGCATTGGCCTTAGGTGGAGCGTCTCTTTTTGAATTTTTCAATCTTTCCGGAGAGCTTGGAGCACTGGCCGCCGGTATGTTGCTGGCTACTGATGAACGCGCCGATCAGATCGGAAAAAAGATGTGGGGTGTAAAAGAAGCATTCCTGGTAGGGTTCTTTCTCGATGTCGGGTTAACCGGCTTTCCTTCATTCTCTGAGTACTATTTCATTGCGGCTGTATTGCTGGTTCTACCTATCAAATCAGTACTGTTTTACATGCTCTTTATGTTTTTCAAATTCAGAGCCAGAACCGGTTTCTTAGCTTCTGTATCTTTAACTGCATACAGTGAGTTTACGCTTATAGCCGGCGTTGTTGCCAGTGCAAACGGTTATATCCCTGAAGAAACAATTGTTGTACTAGGCTTAATTACAGCCATTTCATATGTAATAAATGCTCCGATAACGATTAATGAAGAGAAGATCTGGAAACGTTGGCAGGATTTCTTACTTCGGTTTGAAAGAGAAGGCAAGCATCCCGAACACGAAACAATTTCACTAGGTTCTGCACAATTTCTAATCGTGGGAATGGGTAACGCCGGAAGAGCGGCATACGACAAATTAAAGGAACAAGAAAAACCTGTAGTTGGAATGGATATTGACCCGGATAGAATTGAACGAAATCTGGAAGCAGGTCGACGAGTGCTCTATGGTGATATCCAGGATTCAGATCTTTGGACGAATATAGACCTGAGCAACATTAAATCTGTAATGATTGCCATGGGCAATCAATCCGTTAAAGAGAACGCGACAAGAACGTTACGCACTGCCGGATTTGAAGGTTTAATATATGTACTCACAATGCGGGAGGAGGAAGCAGAGGTGATGCAACGAGCCGGCGCCAGTGCTGTCTCGATTCCCATTAAAGAAGCGGGGGAACGACTCGCTGAACTCAGCGCAGATAGCGACAAAAACCCTACTGGAATTGATCTGAAAGTAAAAAAGCCGAAAGATAATGAGCAGTAAAATCACACTGGTTTACGTTTACGATCCGCTCTGCGGGTGGTGTTATGGTTTCCACCCGGTGATGGATAAGCTGGCTGATCGTTTCCGTGAACAGCTCAACATCAGAGTTGTGCCGGGCGGACTGGCCATCGATGAGAGCGCTCAAACCATATCAGAAGGTTACAGTTATATTCGTGACTCACTCAAAGTTGTTGAAAGTAAAACCGGTGCCGTATTCGGTGAACCGTTTGTTCAACTCGTTGAAGAGGGCTCATATTTATACGATTCCATGCCCGGATGCAAAGCACAAAATGCCGTAAATCAAATTGCACCGGAGCACTCTCTTCCCTTTGCCGGTGCCGTGCAGAAAGCTCTGTTCCAATCGGGTAAAAGCCTGAATCAATTTGAAACTTTTCTCTCG
The DNA here is from genome assembly GCA_001564065.1 of Chitinophagaceae bacterium T5-Br10_B2g13. Lineage (GTDB taxonomy): Bacteria > Bacteroidota > Rhodothermia > Balneolales > Balneolaceae > Rhodohalobacter. Next base: position 2,840 of record LKNA01000230.1, on the reverse strand, counting down.
ATTCTGAATGACTTCCCCATCAACCCTGCAGAATTTGAAGCCGTTTATACCAGCAACGAAATAGAGACTATCACACGTGAACAGTTTGCCTGGGTTCACAAAAACAACGCCTCCGCATTTCCTGCGCTGCTCCTCGAAATTGGCGACGAAACCGGGTTGATGTCGAAAGGATATCGGCCATATGATACCCTTGAATCCCATCTCCATCACCTTATCCGCAACATCGAAAAAATGAACCCATGAAAAGATCCGTAATACTCCTGATTCCGCTTTTCTTCCTGCTTGGTTTTCCAACAATTACCGAAGCACAGCTCAGTTACGATCTGCTTGAGGGTGAAATTAAAAACTCCCCCTATAAGGTAGCTGTGCCGGAGAACTGGGCTGACGGAAAAGTCTTTTTCCATGTGCACGGTTGGCGGCCGGCCGATGCTCCCCATGAGGCAAATCTCAATCCCGATGATCCTTTTTACCATTCTCTGCTGAATGACGGCTGGCTGATTGCACGTACGGCATCAACCCAAAATGGTGCTGATCATGAAACATACACACAATCTATTTACGAATTGAAAAGATGGGTCGAATCGAATGTCGGTCAGGTTGAACTCACAATTCTTGAAGGTGAATCAACGGCAGGAACCCTGGTTCTACAAATTGCTGAAAACAATCCCGATTTAGCCGATGGCGTTGTTGCAATGGGTGCCTTCGTTGAACTTAATGATCCGGACTCCGACTCTTTTCTCAGGGCTTATCCTGAAATACCGGCAGTTCTGATGAGCAATTTAACGGAGCTGGACGGTCCCGTGGCCTATGCAGCCAAAGCCGAAAATGCACCGGTAAAACCTGTACTGAGACCTCTTCTGCGTCCCGGCCACGTAAATGTGAATCATGTTGAGCGGTACGACGCCCTGGCAGATCTCCAATCCCGAATCGAATCCGGTCATTACTCAACTATCACTGAAGGAACGCGGGAGATGCCTGATCGTGAGACGGGTTCAGCTCATGAAAACGGCTCTATCATCAATCAAATTACTAATATCGACTGGTATTTTGGAAATTTGGAGCTTGGATTTCACCCGGATGAGCTTGCCGGGATGGGCATTGAACAAGGTCAGTGGTTTGTTCTTGAAATTGACGGGCAGCAGCGTGATGTTTTCTATGGAGAGTCTTACGGTGATGTTGAACAGGGGCAATGGGTTGCTTTCCCGCATGCCAATGATCACATTCTCGTAGCCCGAAATCATGAACATGCGGCGAATACCGTTGGGGTTCAGATCGGCGACCGGATTAAAATTCTCCCTAAATAGAAGACCCATTCTACCACTTTTTTCACACGATTTGGTTTAGTATCCAACTATGAAAAAAAGCCGTTCATCCATCTGCTTCATCATCAATCCGGGGGCCGGGAAGCAGGAAAAAACTGCACTGATTCAAACCATAAAGGATGAAGCGGAGAAACGATGGAGTGGTTTTGAAATCGTAACCGCAAAGCCGGAAGATTCCCTATCGCAAGTTGCCAGCGTAAAAGCAGAAAAATTCGACATTATTGTGGCTTGCGGAGGTGACGGTACCGTGAATAGCGTAGTAAACGGACTGGCTGAAACAGGCGCTGTTATGGGCGTTTTACCGGTCGGCACCGGCAACGATTTCGCAAAGGCGATTAAGGTTAAAGTTCCGCTTTCTGAAAGCTTCCACATTTTAGAACATGGAAAAATTGAACCGATAGATCTGATCCGTTATTCAGGAGACTACAGTGGCTGGAGTGCCAATACGCTGGGAATCGGGCTGGATGGATTGGCAAACTATTATTCAAAATCTTACAAACATCTCAGCGGGCCCATTGTGTATGTGATTGGTGCCATAAAAGCAGCATGGAATTTCAGGGGATGCCGTATAAAGCTATCTGTAGACGGCGTTACTCAGACCAATCATTTTTTGATGATGACGATCTGCAATGGTAAATGGGAAGGCGGAAAGTTTTATCTGGCTCCCGATGCTGATTTATCTGATGGACTTGTCAATCTGGTCACCATCAAAAAAATTCCGTTTCTGAAAATTCTGTTCTATCTGCCCTTCTTCAGATGGGGACCCAAAAAATGGATGAGTGAGCTTGAAACCACACTCGGCAATGAGATCGATTTTGAAAGCGATGAACCTCTTACAGCACATGCTGATGGTGAGAATGTGGGATCAGATATTAAAAAGATGAGTATTCGGGTTGAGCCAGGTAAACTAAATGTTATAACCGGTTATTGAATTTCGAGGTACTCCTCGTAAACGTAATTCCAAAGGCCTGCCAGGTCGGAACCTTTATTGTGTGGATTTTTTGATGATGAGGACTTCATTGCATCAATACAAGCGCGTTCACGAGCATGGTGAATGGCTTTGAGCTGATGCTTCGTCGGGTTCTCGATCATATCCTCATATTTTTCTTCGTCTGCCATGATAGTAGAGTTTAATTTCATATATGTTTCTTAAAATGGAAGAAAATGTAAATAAGTCAAACTTCAATGCTTACATATGTAAAAACATAAAAGCCAATCATTTAGTTCAAATATCCCTTTATAATCACTTTACATACATTCACAGATGAGACTGGAAAAACAGCAAATTCACCCTCAAGGCCCCTCACTTTCACCGCTTATTTCCGGCATGATGCGACTGCATGACTGGAATATGTCGCTGTCTGACAGAGTTGAGTTTATCGAATTTTGTATAGATAACGGCATCTCAACATTCGACCATGCCGATATATACGGAGGATATCAAAATGAAGCGCTATTTGGTGATATTCTTAAAGAGAAACCTGAACTAAGGGAAAGAATTGAGCTGATATCGAAATG
>LKNA01000229.1 GCA_001564065.1 Chitinophagaceae bacterium T5-Br10_B2g13 | reverse complement strand
CGTGCGCCCGGATCTGTGGGTGAATGAAGCTTGGATAGGACCGCTTTGGGGTGAGGAGGAGATCAAAGAAGTGATGGAGTGAAGGGGAGAGGGAGAGAGTGTGAGGGAAGTTCTTGAGAGGGAGTGACTGAGAGAGGGGGAGAGTGAGTGAGAGGAGATAAGAAAAACTCACAAAGCTTTGTGATCTGCACCTGTACATTTAAAATATTTCTCATTTAAGGCAACAATCAATACAGCAAATCTAATAACTAATTTCCCGGCGTCAGCCCGATACACCGATCAGTAATATTTTATTACCAATCAACCAATAAACCAATAACCAAATCTAAGGTTACGTTTTTTAAATTATTTCGGAACATTGTGCGAAATATGGGGTCTGAGTGATGTTCCGGGGCTGAAAATGTGGGTTTTTCGGAATGTTTTACGGCTGAATATTGAGGTGCAGCTTTTCTAATAAATAAGATGCTTCTTCTATAGTATTGATTCGCAATCTCTTACGCTTATGCGGCCGGCCGGGCAGGGAAGAGCATTGAATTATAACTTGACACTCTTTTCTAATAGTTAGACATTTCTAATGAACATTAAAATCTTCTAATGTTATGTCTGTTCCGTCCGATAACACAATACATATGATAAATAAAAGGTGTACGGGAAACCCCGGCGCTCTTAAAAAAATAGAAAATTACAGAGAAATCCATATCATAGCAGGGAATCAGTTATGAAATATCTATTGACAATTCTTACAGTCGTAACACTCTTCTTTGCAGCAGCTACTCCCGTTTCAGCGCAGAATAAGGATAGTGTACAGGGAGACTTCGAGGCTCTTCAGGCACTTTACAATTCAACTCAGGGAGAAGGAATAGAGGTGTTGAGCAGTGAAGGTGAACTTCCCCCGCCATCTATGGCTCAATACCCTTATATGTATATCATCAATGATGAAATATACGCTCTCAGTAAAGAAAGAACGAGAAGAACCGGGGAGTGGGTTAATCACGGTGCAATTTGGAAGGATAAGACAGGCTGGGATAACATGACACCTGAAACAATGGGTGACGCAGTGGGGGTGACTACTGATTCAAATGGCCGGGTAACTATTCTAAACTTGCAAAGCGTAGTAACTGAACCTGTTGGAGATGGCGGTTTATTTACAATTGGAAATGGAGTGATAGGTACACTTCCACCTGAGATTGGAAATCTTAAAAAAATGCAGTGGTTCAATATAAAGCAAAATTTTTTTCACGGAGAAATTCCTGATGTATTTGGCGGCTGGAATGATTTAGAACGATGGTCTGTGGGAGGCCAGCATTGGGAAATTGATTTAGACCGGCGCAGACAATGGCACGAATCCGATCATGGAAAAGCAAACTATGATGATAACCCTTTTACTACATCAAGCCCTAACATTGGCAAAAAGATAGTTTCCACAAATAACTTCAGGACCCAGCTTCCGGCATCATTAGGGGGACTGCCTAAACTCGATCTGATTGAAGTTGCTCATCAGTACCTGATTGGTTCTCTTCCATCTGAATGGGGGGAGCTACCTTCTATACGAGGAATTTATATGCCTGACCCGAGAGGTCCTGAGAGCGTTCAATTAGGTGAAATTCCTGATTCATGGGGTAATTTGACAACTATAGAATTATTTAATCTTTCAGTTTACCATACTTATCCCCGTTATACCGGTCAGATGCCTGGTGGAATGAAGAACTGGTCAAATTTAGCTAATTTTATTGTTCCAAATATGTCGGGTCCAATACCTGTTTTTGAAGGGCTAACAGATTTAATCTATTTTGCAATAGGGGGTAATTTTTCCAGTGAATTTCCTTGGGAAAGTATATTTAACGGTAATAATTCAAGATTATCCAGCTTCTCAATTTCTAATGGCAACTTAACCGGGTCATTACCAAGTACAATTCCTGAAGCGACTTTTCCTAATAATGATTTTCCTAACTACAGGCTCTCTCGTATCAATTTTTCAGGGAACAGTTTTGAAGGTCCATTACCTGATTGGATAACAAAAATTTCGGGCATTCAGTTAGTGAATATTTCTGACAATAATTTTTCAGGTGATCTGCCTGCTGGTTTTCATGACAGTGAATCTCCGCTGTACCACAACCTCAGATATTTAAACTTCAGCGGCAACAACTTTTCAGGTTCATTGCCGAGGACAAACTTTAAAAACTCAGTTCATAAAGGACATGTTGTTTCCAGCAGTGGGAGAAGCGTGGATTTGAATATGGAGCTGGGGGTAATTGAATCAGGGGTGATCGGGAACTCCTCTTCTGACTGGATTCGTGACGACAGAGGTTCATCCGTGCCGTGGGGCAGCTCATGGGAGAATCATGAAGTTACGATTATTGTTCCCGGTGGTGCAAATATTACGTTTGAGGTTGTCCGGGATACCAATTTTGAGCATGGATACTTATATGCAAGGTCTCAGGCCGATGTGTCCGGCACTGAGGGGTATAAATATGAAATCAGGCCTTTATTGACCGGAAAATCAATTCTGTTCAAGGGGGATGATGGAGCAATTGCACGTGAGATTAAGGAAGTATCCGGCAGCAAAATTACTTTGGACCAACCAATTGAAAACGATATCTCCTCGTACACGTTTACCGTTCATGACGAAAGCACAAATTTACTCTATATCCGTTTTGATAACAACAGTTTTAGCGGCGGGATACCCGAAGAGTGGGCCGGAATCAGAACGATAAGAGATTTCAGGATTCGGGTTCAGGGTAATCATTTATCAGGTGTAATCGATGAGGATATTGCCAAAATTGCGAACCTTGATGAACTGAATATAAGCAACAACCGGTTCAGTGAGAGCGATATCCAGCCTATACTGAACGTAATGCCCTCCTCTGTTGATTTTAGATATTCAGGGCAACAACCGCTGCAGGACGGTGATGGAGAGAAGGGAGCGGGCGACAGTCCGCCTGATTCACCCCAACTGAAATATCCTGAAAACAGCGCTACAGGCCTGCCATATGAAAGCTCACTGCAGTGGGAGAGCAGCGGTGCTGATCAATACAGGGTACAGGTCCGCAGTGGTGACTCAACTGAAACGGTTCTGGACATAAAAACAAAGGGGAATCCGGTCTCTATTTCTGATTGGGCTGACTATGGGCAAACCTACCGATGGCGCGTACAGGCGATAAAAAACGACCTGGAAAGTGAATGGAGTCCGGAGTGGAGTTTTACAACAGAAGATGACCCCGGTAAATTTCCCTCAGCTCCAGTACAGCTCGGCCCGGATCATTTTGGGAGTAATGTATCACTGACGCCGGAGTTCAGCTGGAGTGATATTGGAGCAGACTATTATATCCTGCACTCAGACCGAAGCACTCCCAGCGGGCTTATACTGGATGTAGTTGTTTCTGACACAACGTTTACACCTTCTGAGATATTTGGTGCGGACGCGATGCACTACTGGAGAGTTCGCGGCGTGAAAGATGGGGTGGCCGGTGAATGGAGCCCGGTACACAGATTCAGAACACGGGAGGCTAATATTCCCGAGATGCCTGATATCGTATCACCGGAATACAGAAAAGAGAATGCGGACGTAACGTCATATTTTGAATGGAGACCGGTTGAGGCGGATCACTACCAGTTCAGGCTCAGGGAGCGAAATGGCAGCCAGTGGCTACTTATGAAATCGTTAAGTGAGAATAAGTTTTATCCTGAACAGAACCTGGATCCGGAAACGGAGTATATCTGGCAGGTGAAAAGCGTCAGAGATGGTATTGAAGGAGCATGGACCCCCATGTGGGAGTTTTCAACAGGCGAATTTGAATATGTGGTTGAAGCTCCGGAACTTATTGCTCCCGGGCAAGGTGCGGAATATGGCAGCCTGAGTCCTACGTTTGAGTGGAATACGGTGAAGGCGGACCAATATGTTATTACAGTTTCGAAGGAGCAGCCCTCACGCGGAAAAATGCTCAGCTCCATAGGAACGGAAGAGTACGTGATACATGAATATACGGATCTGAATCAGTTTACACCCGGAGTGCCGCTTGAGCCGGAAACCGTATACTACTGGAGAGTACAGGCTATAAAAGATGACAAGGAGAGTGAGTGGAGCGAACTCTGGGAGTTCAAAACTCCCCGGGAGCAGATCCGTGTATCCAATGAACCGGATGAGCGTGCTGCAGTTACTGACCTCTACCAAAACTACCCGAACCCTTTTAATCCCACCACACAGATAGAGTTTACTCTGTCCAATGTGGAGAAGGTCTCACTGCGGGTCTACGATTTGGCCGGGCGGGAGGTGGCAAAGCTGGCAGATGGCGTGCTGCAGGCGGGCCGTCATGCGGTAACGTTCGATGCATCAAACCTGGCCAGCGGCGTTTACTTTTACCGGTTTATTACCGATACAAAACAATTTACACGGAAAATGACTCTGGTTAAGTAGATGTTGATTTATTTAAGACCTGACAGCACCTACCGGATCTGTCAGCGTCTGGGTTTATGGCAGGGTTTTCTGTGTGGAACTGTTGAGTATCATGCTTTGCGTGATGTTGAACTGTGAAACTGTAGGACGCACCGCCATCCGCCGTTATTTACTATAACAACGCCCCTGTCATGTCGAGCGAATGTCCGTTCTTTTGCGGAGCGAAGTCGAGACATTTCGCTAAAGCGTGCAAAAGATGAGCCCTGCGCTGGGCATGAGCCATTGAAAGCCTTTTTTCAAATTAGTACCCAGCACAAGGAGATATCGCTAATGCGGGCAAAAGATGAGCCTTTTGCTGGAGGAAAACTATTAAAAACCCTCTTATCAGCAGAGATTTTGAAAAGGCGCGATACATTTCAGGCCTTCGAACAAAAAGGTGTAATTACTCTTCGGGGCAGCTTCGCACTGGAATCGCGATTCTGCGTTGGGCGCGACAGGGGCATTTTGATAATGGTATGCGGCGTCGCAGGTAATCTCAAAACCACCCATTCAGTGTTGTAATGGGGCCACAGGTTATATTCATCCTATACTCTTTGATCGACTCGATTTTCTTCGAAATTAGCCACCCTGAGTTGCAATAGTTGTCTATTGATTCTAACCCTGCACTCTGCCCTAAAGGACCCCGGCGCTTATACAGGGCTAGAACAGTTGGGGTTTTTGGTAACAATCAAGCGTAACGTGTTATTCATTGGCAGATAACGGCACGTGTTCATTGTGAAAATATATTCCCCGTAAACTTCGAAAGGGTGATCATATCTTCTCATGACTGCCTTCCAGTTGCAGACTAAGTTGGATTTACTCATCATGGTATTAGACTATTTTTCTTATTAAAACACCTGATAATAGGTGGAAATATTATGGGAATGTAATTAGACATAAAATTATCAGTCTACATATTTTTAGTTGTAGAACTCCTAATAAAAAATTGTATACCATGGGAAATCAATTCTTTGATGTCTTAAATAGCTTTTTTGACCATATCTATGTCATTTCTTTAAAGAGATCTGAAGAAAGACATCTGTTGTTAAATAAAAACTTAGATGGCCTTGAATATGAACTGTTCTGGGGGGTTGATGGCAGGGAGTTGAACCTGAAAGAATTAGAAGCCGATAACCTTTATCACCCTGGTTTGACCCGTCTTAAGAGAAAGTTAAATGGTAAAGAACCAAAAGAGATGCGTTTGCCAAAAATCGGGTGTGCTTTACCTAAAAACCTG
>LKNA01000067.1 GCA_001564065.1 Chitinophagaceae bacterium T5-Br10_B2g13 | reverse complement strand
GCCGAGTTGAAATCGATGATCCATAGCGAAAGTTAGCTTAATTGGTATTGTCTGTGATGATTCCCTTGAAATCTACAATTTATTAACCAAAACCTCGAAAATAAGGGGGTTCTGCAAAGCCCTCTACGGATAAGTAAGGCTTCATAGTTTCAATTCATTGAATGTTGGTTTATAATCGCTTTAATTCACAATCTTGTTTAAATATGATAATTTTATGTATTCTTCTTTTACAATAGATGTTGAAGATGGCGTGAGCCTTGCCATGCGGGATATTTTTTACCGCGATATGGAGCAGACAGATCGAGTGGTTAAGCATACCGGGCGGGTTTTGGATCTGTTGGCGAGATATGAAACAAAAGGTACTTTTTTTGTATTGGGAATGGTTGCAGAACGTTTCCCAGGGCTGATAAAACAGATCGCGCAAGAAGGGCATGAGCTGGGAATCCACGGTTATAATCATTATCAGTTTTTCAGAATGACGCCTGAAGAGGCATTCAAAGAGCTTTCAGATGCTAAGGATAGGGTGGAGAATCTGACAGGAGTTAAAGTGCTTGGGCACAGAGCTCCCGCTTTTTCCATCACCCCGGAGACGAAATGGGGCTTGGATGTGATTGCCAGGGCTGGATTTACATATGACAGCAGCATAATGCCGGCGAAGGGCAGGCGGTACGGTTGGCGGGGATTCTCCAAAGAGATCACACACATAAAAACCGAAAGTGGAAGGACACTGGTGGAGGTGCCGATGTCTGTTGGTAGATTTCTCGGCAAAGAGTTGCCGGTTTGTGGTGGCGGTTATCTGCGACTGTTTCCTTTTTGGTTTACCCAAAAGATGTTTGAGCAGATCGGGAGTGAGAGACCTGTTATTGTTTACATGCACCCTTATGAACTGGATACGGAGCGTTATCCGGATGAATATTTTGAAGCACTAAAAGCGAGTAAGTGTATGAAACAGATTAAGATGCGTTCAATGTGGATCAACCGAAAAAACACCTATTACAAACTTGAGGAGCTCCTGAAAAGGTATCCATTTGTACCGCTTTATCAATTGGTCGATCAATACAAGCAGAAACAAAACTGCGGGGAGGTAATTCTGTGAACATAAAACAAACCTTGTCACTTAATTTAAAAAACCTTCTAGGCTGGCGAACAAAACGAAAAATCGTGGTCTTTTCGGTTGATGATTACGGCAATGTTCGTCTTGATTCAAAATCTGCAAGGGAACGTATGGATCGGTTAGGGATTACTGCGCAAAACCGATTCGACCGGCTGGACACCCTTGAAACCAGGGAAGACTTGGAGATGCTGTTTGACGCTCTGCTGTCAGTAAAAGATCAACATGGCCGCCATGCGGTGTTTACTCCGTTTGCACTTCCGTGCAATATCGATTTTGAGCAAATGAAAAAGAATGGATATGATGAATACCGGTATGAATTGCTCCCTGAAACGTATAAAAAGCTCAGCGAAAGGCAGCCGCAGGCATATGACGGGGCCTGGGATTTGTGGTTGCAGGGTATAGAGCAAGGGTTAATGAAACCACAGTTTCATGGCAGAGAGCATCTGAACCTAAAGGTACTTGAAGAAAAACTGAAAGAGAAAAACAAAGAGCTCATTACAAACCTTGAGAACCACTCTTTCACGAGTCTCTCTGATACCGGCTATGAATCGATATCCTCACTTGCGGCTTTCGATTTTTGGGAGTTTACCGAAAATGAAAGGTTTCACAATGTAATCACCGATGGGCTCAACCGTTTTGAAGAGGTTTATGGGTATCGATCATGCCATTTCACACCGCCTGTGTACAACATTCACCCTGTTTTATATAGAACTCTGATGGAGAACGGTGTGGAGTTTATTGACAGTGCACTTCTGAAGAGTGAACATCAAGGTGAGGGAAATTTTAAGAAAAAGTTTAACTATACAGGTAAAACTATTGAGGGGTTGTCGATTATTGTTCGTAATGTAGTCTTTGAACCTACGGAGGAGCGTTCATTGGACTGGGTAGATTTTGCGGTGAAGCAAATTGAGGCTGCATTTAGGTGGAAAAAGCCTGCCATCATTAGTTCCCATCGTGTAAATTACTGTGGACATATAGAACCGGGAAACAGGGAGAAAGGATTAAAGAAACTGGAGAATTTACTGATGAAGATTGTTGAAAAATGGCCCGATGCAGAGTTTATGTCACTTGATTCTTTAGGAAAGTTAATTAAAAAACAGTGAGAAAATTTTATGACAAGTACTTCGATTAATTTTCGGAAGCAGTTATTTCATCTATACGATACTGTGAAAGGTGGAAAGGTTCGTAGCCACCTGGAGAATCTGAACAGTTTGTCAGAAAACCTTAAATCTGAAGACATTGCGAATCGTCAAAGAGAGAATCTTAATCTGTTAATTGAAGAGATTTCACAACACGTACCTGCCTACAGCAGGTACAATCAGTACTCTGATCTTGAAGAGATGCCGGTTATTTCGAAAGAGGAGTTAAAAAAGAACTATGTATCTTTCTTTTCTGACAAATTTAAAAAGGATGATCTTGTTGAGGCAAAAACAAGCGGTTCCTATGGTACTCCCTTCTCCTTTTTTATGAGCAAAGATAGAAAAGCCCGTCAACAGGCGGAGATTATTTTTTTTGGCAAATCATCGGGCTACTATATAGGGCAAAAACATGCTTATATAAGATCTACGGTGAAATCTCCATTGAAATTATGGCTTCAAAATGAACTTTTAATTTCTCCAAGTGTAGTGAATGAGAAGTATCTGGCAGAAACCCGTGAACGATTGATAAATAGCAAATCTGAGCTTTTAATTGGCTATCCAACAGTCATTGGAAATATCGCCTCTTACTGTTTATCCGTTGGAGATACACCGGATACTTTTGCGGTAAAAGGTGTGATTACAACGTCTGAACCACTTACTGAAGAAACCCGTAAAACAATCATTAAATGTTTTGACACGGAGGTGTTAAGCCGTTATTCATCTGAAGAGCTGGGTGTTATTGCCCAGGAGTGCGGAATTTGCAAAGAATATCACACGAATCACTATACACACATAGTTGAAGTTCTGAAGCTAAACAGTGATGATAGAGCAGGGCCGGGAGAATTAGGACGTGTTGTGGTTACAGATCTTTATAATCGAGCTTTTCCACTTGTCAGATATGACACCGGTGATCTTGCAGAATATGTACCGGTATCACAAAATAAGTGTGGAGTACCGGCTCTGAAAAATTTACAGGGAAGAGCGATCGAAGTGATCTATACAACAGCAGGAGAAAAGATAACTCCAATGGCAATTAACGGGGTTTTTCGTGATAATGAGGACTCTGATAAAATCATTCAGTATCAGTTTATTCAGGAAGATGAAAAAAAGTACAGGCTGTTACTTCAGTTGATTGGAAAGAGTCTGAGCACCAAACCGATTGTGGATACCCTCAAAGAAAAGTTGGGTCAGGATGCGGATGTGAAAATCGAGTTTGTTACACATATTCCGGCACTGAAATCGGGAAAAAGACCCTACATTATCAATAACTACAAGAATTAGTAACGCTCTTTCTTTATTGATGGAAAACCCTGTGTAGAACTGAACAACAAAAACTATGAAATTGTACCAAAATTTTATAAAAAGAGGTGGAGACATTGTAGTGTCATCAGTAACACTTTTGTTGACCTCTCCCTTGTTTTTGATCGTCTATTTTCTGGTATTGAAATCTGTGGGCAGGCCGGCGCTGTTTAAACAGGTTCGCCCCGGGTTGAATGAGGAAAAATTTACCATGTATAAATTCAGGACCATGACGAATGAGACAGATGAAAGTGGAAATCTGCTACCTGATCATATTCGTCTAACAAAAACAGGTGAATTTCTCAGAAAAACCAGCCTTGATGAACTGCCTGAACTTATAAACATCTTCAAAGGTGACATGTCAATTGTAGGTCCCCGTCCTCTATTAGTAAGATACTTACCTTACTACACAGATTGGGAGAAAAAAAGGCACTTCGTCAGGCCCGGATTAACCGGGCTGGCCCAGGTTAGCGGCAGAAATTTAATTGAATGGGATCAGAGGCTAGAAAAAGATGTTGAGTACGTTGATAATGTGAGTTTTATGTTGGACGTGAAAATAATTTTGAAAACAATTTGGATTGTGTTGAACAGGGAAGATGTAGAATTGAACACATTGGAAGATTTTGATGTCCAGAGAATGAATGTAAAAAAAGAGCGTCAGCATGAATGATTTAAGCCTCTTTCAATACAGGGAGTTTGAGTATTTATTGAATGAGAACGATCTGTGGCTTCCCTATTATGGTGGAAATAAGGTCAGAAAGTTTCAGAAAATTCTGAGGAATATTAAGAATGAAGGTAAGAATGCCATTGTTACTACCGGGGGAATACAATCCAACCATTGCAGAGTAGCAGCTTTGATTGCGGCTCGTCATGATATGAAATGTGTTTTAATCCTACACGGATCGGAGAAATCTTTTCAACGGCAAAGAGGAAATGCGCTATTGATGCAAATGGCGGGTGCCGAAATCAGATTTGCAGAACCTGAACAAATAGGTTCTTATATGGACCGGGCCATGAAAGATCTGGAAAGTGATGGGTTTGACCCCTGTTATGTTTATGGTGGTGGACATAATAGAGCAGGAGTTGAGGCATATGTCGAACATGTACATGAAATGTCAGGATCGATACCTGAATCCCGAATACCTGACCACATTTTTTTAGCATCTGGTACAGGGTCAACTCAGGCCGGAATAATACTTGGTGCAAAAAAAGCAGGATGGAGTCATACTGTTGTACACGGGATTTCAGTGGGCAGAAACAAAAAGAGAGGGAAGAATGGTGTACGTGAGTCAATTTTAATGGTAGAGAAAGAGAAAAGAGATTTGAAAATTAATTTTTATGATGAGTATCTCTTTGGCGGATATGGTGAATCAAATGAGGAGCTATTGCAGTTGCTTGATGATGTGGCTTCGGAAACAGGGATAATACTTGATGCTTGCTATTCTGGGAAGGCGTTTTTTGGGATGTTGGATGTTACGGAAAAATCTAATTTAGAAGGGAATATCATGTTTTGGCATACGGGTGGAATTTTAAACAGAATGGCATAGAATGAACATATTATTTACTTGCGCGGGCAGAAGAAACTATTTGGTAAACTATTTTAAAGAGGAATTGAAAGGGAGAGGCAAAGTATTTGCTGCGGATCTTTCAAAAACAGCACCTGCACTGGCTGAAGCTGATGTTGCTATTCTTGTACCTGAAGTGGGGGATCCTGAATACATTGATGTTTTGGAAAACATTATAGCAAAGCATAATATTAATGCCGTGATCTCTCTAAATGATTTGGAACTTCCAATTTTATCTGCAAATAGAGATCGGCTCGGAAAGCATGGATGCAGGCTAATTGTCTCGAATGAAAAAGTAATTGATACTTGCTTTGATAAACTGAAAACTGTTGAATTTGTAAAAAAGCTAAATATTAAAACACCCAAAACATTTACATCAATAAAAGATGTGGTGGCGGCTTTGGATAGAGGGGAGATTGATTTTCCGCTGGTCGTAAAACCAAGATGGGGTAGTTCCTCCATAGGTCTTGAATTCCCGGAAGATAAAACTGAGTTGAAGCTAGCGTATCAACTACTGAACTACAGGCTCGACAGAACGATTCTCTCCGGCATCAGTGCATCTGACAGAGATAGGGCAATTATTATACAGGAGAAAATAGAGGGCTCTGAGTATGGTTTGGATATTATCAATGATTTGGATGGAAACCATAAGGCAGTTATTGTTAAGAAGAAATTGAGCATGCGGGCAGGAGAAACGGATAAAGCTATGACTGTTGATCAGCCTGATTTGAAAAATTACGGAAAGATGATTGGTGAAGCTTTGGGGCATTTCGCCAACTTGGACTGTGATTTTTTTGAGGATAGTGATGGTGATTATTATTTATTGGAAATGAACCCACGTTTTGGCGGGGGGTATCCATTTAGCCATGAGGCGGGTGCAAATCTCCCGGGTGCTATTCTCTCGTGGCTACAGGGGGAGGCGGAACCTGATAAATGCTTTATTGTTGAGCTGAATGCTGCTTTCTCTAAATGCGACAGGCTTATCAGGGTAAATGTTTAATAACTTTGGGGTTTTTTCTTTTTTTAAAAAGTTTGTATGCAAAATTTTTGCTTTCTCGGATTCTCTCTGTATCAATACAACTCATTCAGAAATTCTGAAGAGGGTAGTTACAATATTAAGATTTTATAGTGATTAGATTTTTTCTCAATCCTTTCAACATCTTATGGCTTCTTTTTGGAGTTTCGGTTTTAGCTTTGCTATTAAAACGAAATACGCTTTTTCGATGGCTTTTATTTTCGGCAATGGGTTGGTTTTTAATCATTTCAACACCATTGATTCCAACAGCTGCACTTGGCTTTCTCGAAAACCGCTATGAGCCACACTATCCCGAAGTATCCGGCAGTGATTCTCTTGAAACAGATGAAGAGTATCATATCGTTGTTTTAGGTGGGGGTCACGGTTTTGACGATCGACTGCCGGCCAACTCACTTCTCTCCTCTCAAGCTTTGGCAAGGCTGAATGAAGGTATTCGGCTGCACCTTCAGCTACCGGACAGTAAGCTTGTTCTTTCGGGATATTCGGCAAGCGACCGCACCACACAGGCAGAAATGCTTCAGCAAACGGCAATTCTTCTTGGAGTGGAAGCAAATGACATCCTTTTACAGAAAGAGCCTGCAAATACCTGGCAGGAGGCTGAAGTGTATGCTTCAAAATTCGGTAATGTGAATCCGGTGCTGCTGGTTACCTGTGCGTCACATATGCACCGGGCCGTTCGGGCGTTTGAATATTTCGGGACGCAGGTTACGCCGTCACCAACCTGCTACAGGATTATGAGAGATTCGCACAGCAGAAGATCCTGGATTCCTTCTACGACAAACATAGATCGGATGAGATTCGCTCTTTTTGAATATGCTGCTATTTTGCGTGACAGTTACCGGATGAGAAAGGCTAATTCTTTATAATAATTAAAGAGGTATAAATTGATCTGAGAAAAAATTAACCTTTTAGGTAGCTTAGTTTTAAAAAGTGAATGTCTATGTTGGATGTTCATGGGAAAGCATATTGATAATTAACATTGAAAATTGAGATGAGAAAAATATTCCGAGTATTTTACACGCTTATAGTTATTTTTTATATGCAATACCAACAGCCGTTGGGCAGGAAATATAGATATATGAACCATTTCCTGAACTATTTAGATACTTCCCGAATTAGTGTGTCTGCCGGGTAGAATAAAAAAAGTCTTCTTGTGTAGCTTTGGCAGCGTCCAAACCTACTAAAACCCAAAAAGACCAATGATTGTCTCATAAGTACTACTCAAATGTCTAATTGCCTACCAGCTCAAGCAAGAAAACGGACTCAATGAGGCCCCAAACTGAATTACGAAAGGATTGCTATATATTTCTAGGTTGTCAACCTGCATAATAAGACACCCAAACACACTACTTGGGTAAGTACCGAAAATAAAGCTAAACAAGAAAAGAGAGTTTGTAGTCCTAATGGCTGTACCTGAATTTATTGTATGCTGATCTTTATAATGCTCATAGCCTCAAAAAGGTGGTGCAGAACGGTGGGTAAAGGTTTCTAATTTTGCTGGCACTCAATTGAGAATGTCTATACGGACTCAGCTATTTATGAACTAACTGTTTGCTACATTTTCTTCAGTTATTAACATGTTATGTAAATCATTTAATAACTGATTTTCGAACTTACTTTCTGTGAAAATTGATAAAGTTTTCAACTTTTTGTTGTAGATCATTGATCTGACTGCCTTGTCATAAAGGGTAAGTTTTCTTGCAATTAAACTTTTTACAGATAAAATTGAAGCATGTCTTCCAATAATAGTAATCATGGATAGACCTTCAAATAGTTCAAACTTGTCAATTTGACCATTAAATTCTTCCTGAATCGTGTGTTCAATTTTGAGCGCTGATTCTGAAATATTCTGATTGATGATAGCTATTTTTATCAAGTTATTATCGATCGAGTGTTCAACGATTTTTATTTCCTGATTTCTATTGGTGAACCGTTTTGGTAAAAAGTTACCGACAGATTCAGCACTCCTGCATTTCATTGTTAAAAGGGTAACGTTAGGTATTGTAACGATCCCGTAAATACTATTGGTTGAATTAATCGATCTATTATGTATTAATGTGCCATTTAAACCCGGTCTAAATGTATTTTTAATATAGATCGGAATATCATATTTCATTGCCGGTTTAATTGTCGGAGGGTAAATTACTTTTGCCCCGTATTTAGAAAATCCCTCAGCATTTTTATAAGATATTTGATCAATGGTAATTGCAGAAGGTACTTTTTCTGGATCAGCCGTCATTAAGCCATCTACGTCCGTCCAGATTTCTACGGCTTCTGCACTTGTGGCAGCACCGATAACAGAGGCAGTATAATCGGACCCACCCCTTCCTAGTGTTGTGGAATGTCCATTTATAGTAGATGCAATAAATCCGGTTGCAACGATTACTTTGTCAGTGTGTATGTGGTAATAATCTGAGATGTTTTTATATGAAATGCTTTTTCTGATTTTTGCAAAACCGTAATTATCATTTGTTTTTATGAGGGTTCTTGTATCTGTATATAACGTATTAACATTATTTTTTTTCAAAAGTGAGGTAATTATTTGTGCAGAAAACCTCTCTCCAAAACCTATTATGTGGTCTTGGTTTCTTTTTAGTTCATCCTGTTTTTGTAAATTAAATTGAAGAGCTTTGGTCAATTCCTGATAAAGATTATCAAATTGCTGCAGTACATCTTGTTGTTCCGAATTATTAAAAAAGAATTTAATGACATCTATATGCCGGTTCTTAATACTTTGCAGAGCCTTCTGACTTCTCTTGCTTTGATTCGATCTGGAAAGTCCAATGAGTTGATCCGTAATGCCGCTGAACGCAGAGACTACTACTATGATTTTTTCTTTGTTTTCGATACGGTTTAAAAGAATTGATATTACCTTAGAAATCGCTTCCCGGTTGCCAAGTGACGACCCCCCAAATTTTAAAACCTTCATATATGATTTGCTGGATCCAAGTAATTTTGTGTTTTTGATAAATGTTGTTTCTGGTGTCAATTTGTACGTTTACATGCTATCAAATAATCGTTTAATTTAAAATTATAAAAAATTACAAGTGCAAACTCTCGAGACTACGTTATATTGGATTTCAATACTTAAAATTGATTAATTTAATACAGTCTGACTGCTTTTTAGTTAACAATAGGATCTTCAGATAATGTTAGAGGTGAGGGCTTGGCATTCTACATTGGAATTGATTTAATATCAGACAGGTATAAACTATGGGTAGTGGGAATAATTTAGGTATCATTGTTCAAGCCAGAATGGGATCATCAAGACTACCCGGTAAAATGGGGGGGAAATTTTACAACGGAAAGTCACTTCTGGAGATTGTTATTGAACGAATTTTATCTGTAAGTGGTAATCTGCCGGTCGTTATAGCAACAACGAAAGGCGGCATTGATGATTATATCGTAAAGACTTCAAAAAATTCAGGAGTCTTGGTATTCAGAGGAAGTGAGGAAGATGTGATGTCAAGATTCATCGGCGCAGCTGATATGTTCCAATTAAATACACTAATAAGAATATGTGCGGATAATCCATTTATACAGCCAAAATATATTAAGCAGTTAGTAAACTATAATAAGGATAAAACTGCAGATTATGTAGGATTTAGATTAAATAAAACATATCCGGGTATTAAAACACATCTGGGTTTTTTTCCTGAAAGGGTAAAATTGAAAGCACTTAAGGAGGTTCATATATCAGGGTTAGATTCTAAATACAAAGAGCACGTTACCAATTATTTCTACAGCCGAGACAATGAAAAGTATTCAATAAAGTGGATAGAGCTTAATTATCCTCAATATGTATTAGAACAAGCAAGATTAACAATTGATGTAGAGGAAGATTTCGACGTCTCTGATAAACTGTATCGATATTTTAATGAAAATGGTATGGAGGGTGACGATGTCGAAATAATTAAATACTTAAGAGAACATCCTTTAATTCTAAAAAAAATGAAAAATAATATTCTTAAAAATGAAAAGTAGATCTGATAACGAAGTATACATCATTGGAGAGATTGGACAAAATCACAATGGGTCTGTTGATTTAGCGAAATTGCTGATCGAACTGATAGCAAGGAAAATTGAAGAGGATGATTTCAATCTTGTATTAAAAGGCATGAATGCCGTCAAGCTTACCAAAAGAGACCTCAATGAAGAGTTATCACCATCTGAAATGAGAAAACCATACACGGGTCGGAATTCATTCGGTGAAACTTATGGTGAACACAGAGAATTTTTAGAGTTAACTGATGAGCAACACTTTGAAATATATAAACATGCAAAAAGTTATAATTTAGATTTTGTTGAGACTCTTTGTGCAAAAAGCTGTCTGTCAATTCTAAAACTTTTTACTCCGGATTATTTAAAAGTTGCAAGCAGAGACCTTACAAATCTACCATTATTATCTACTTTGGCGGAGACTAAGATTCCTATAATAATCTCAACAGGCATGGCCGGTAAAAAAGATTTGGATGATGCACTTGAAACAATTAGCAGGTATCATGATGATATTTCTATACTGCATTGTGTGTCAGAATATCCCACACATCCGGCTAACGTAAACTATAATACAATCCCATATTTGCTCGAAAATTATAGTCAATATACAATTGGTTACTCAGACCATACGATAGGAATATCTGCTCCGGTTATAGCCGCTGCAATGGGTGCAAGAGTCATTGAAAAACATATTACCCTTGACAGAAGGATGAGGGGCTCTGATCAGGCAGGATCTTTAGGCCCGGACGGAGTGAACAGAATGATAAGGGATTTAAGATTGCTTGAGATGGGTATTGGCACAAAAGATTTATTTATTGAACCCGGAGTTAAATCAGCTAAAGATAAACTTGAAAGATCTGTTGCAGTTAATAGGGATATCAGGCAAGGAGAAGTAATTGAGGAAAAAGATCTTTTCTTAATATCACCGGGAAATGGATTTCGCTGGCGTGAAAGAAAAAATGTAATGGGGAAAAAAGCGAAAATTGATATTCCTTCTGGCGAGATTATTCAAAAGGAGATGATCGAATGAGCAAATTACCGAAACTTTTTATCACTGACATTGATGGTGTATGGACAGATGGCGGTATGTACTACGACCAAACGGGAAATGAATGGAAAAAATTTAATACATCAGACAGTGCCGGTGTTCTCTTTCTAAGATACCTGAAGATCCCGTTTGCAATTATTACATCGGAAAAGACGGAAATAGTTCGCAGAAGGGCAAATAAACTAAAAGTTGAATATTTATTTGACGGGATATCCGATAAGCTCACTGTTGCTGAACAGTTATGTTCGAAACTCAATGTGAGCCTATCTGAAACAGCTTTTATCGGAGATGATTTAAATGACATTCCACTGCTGAGTAAAGTTGGTTTTCCGGCCGTCCCGGCAAATGCACCTGATTATGTCAAAAAATATTCTTCACTGAAGTTGAACAAAAAGGGAGGGGAAGGTGCTTTCAGAGAGTTCGTAGAAGTAATATTAAATCAAAACAACCTGATGGATGTTGTGTTGAACAAGCATTTTGACTATTTGGAAGATATTAAAAACAGATAAACAGCCTTATTAATAAAAAAGATAGGTTCTATGTTTTTTTGTATTGGTAGTAAAAAAAGCGAAGTACCAATATCTCCCCTAATAGGGGGGGCAAAGGGGGTGTCGATATTTAGCTATTACTATTACATGAAACACCCCTCTAAATCTCTCCTTATTAGGGGAGATTTTATATATAGCTCGAATTTAGAATCATCCACACAAATAAACTTAGAGCCAAAAGGTAGATGGAATAGATGAAAAGAGAGAAAAAAATGGAAGAGTATTTCGACAGGCTCTGGCCGATATGCCGAAGTATTACAGGTAATGGTTTGAGGGAATCCTTTAATATTCTTCAGGAGTTGATTCCATTAGAGCTACATGAAGTAAAAAGCGGAACAGAAGTATTTGACTGGAAAGTACCTAAAGAATGGAATATACAGGATGCTTACATAATTACACCCGATGGGAAAAAAATAGCAGATTTTTCGAAAAATAATTTACATGTCGTCAATTACTCAATTCCGGTTGATAAAAAAGTTGAATTCAGTGAGTTAAAACAACATTTACATTTTAAAAAAGAGCTGCCAAATGCAGTTCCGTATGCAACAACCTATTACAAAGAAGATTGGGGTTTCTGCATCGACTATAATACTTATAAATCTCTTCTCAAAAAGGGTGAATATAGAGTTTTTATTGATTCCACTCTTCATGATGGAAGCCTTACCTACGGTGATATTTTACTTCCGGGTGAAAATGAAGAAGAAATTCTATTCACGAGTTATCTCTGTCATCCAAGTATGGCCAATAATGAACTTTCCGGCCCTTTGGCATTAGCATTTTTATATAATGAATTAAAGAACAGAAAAGACAGATTTTATACATATCGATTTGTACTGGCTCCGGAAACCATTGGTGCTATATGTTATCTGCATTCTAACCTGAAACAACTGGTTAGTAATGTGATAGGGGGGTATATATTTACCTGCTGCGGAGATAATGGGTTAATTACTTTTAAGCAATCGAGGGAAGAGAGATCAGCAACGAACAGGATTACAGAACATATATTAAAACACAGCGATGATAATTATAATATAGTTCCATTCGACCCAATTGGCAGTGATGAGAGGCAATATGGCTCACCGGGTGTTAACCTCCCTTTGGGAACACTGATGCGCACGCCATTTTCAGAGTATCCCGAATATCATACCTCCCTGGATAATAAAAGACTTATAAATTTTGAGAAACTTAGTGATATTGTTAATCACTGTGTTCAATTTGTGGATGCAATCGAGCTCAACCAGAAGTATGAAAATCAAATAAAATATGGCGAACCGTTTCTAAGCAAAAGAAATCTTTATGAAGACCTTTCAACAAAGAGATCTCATTCAGAGACTATTAAAATACGTATGAGACTTTTAAACTTTCTTGATGGGACCAAAGATCTGCTTGAAGTCTGTAATCGATACGATTATTCTATTCTGTCAGTTAAGCATGAAATAAATCAGCTTGTTGAGCACGGACTGCTCAAGGCGCGGGACTAAAAAGCTAATAGTAACTACCTGAAATTACAGAAATGGATTGGTTAAATATGGAAGGCCAATACCATATTTGAGTGAAGGATTTAGAATGTCCTGTAATCAAGTTTTTTCCGAATAAAAGTATAATTAAAACTTAAGATTCATTCAGCAAACTAAGTGATATAGCGCGCTGAATTACCTTCTCTTTTTCAGCTTTACATAAAGCCGGAAAAGGTGCTGTTGTGATTTCTGATGAAAAAACACCCCGATTTTTTAATATAAGCTTGCAGGCGCTGATGGGGTTATGATTTTTAAGAGTAAAAAAGGCTTCAAAGCAATCCATAATTATGGATTGTGCTTTTTGGGCCTGCCTTAAATCCCCATTTCCAATCGATCCACAAAGCTGTATTATCGTCTCTGGTATAATGTTCGACAAAAATGATACAACACCATTTCCGCCAATAGATAAGGCCGGCAGTAAAGAATGATCTTCACCCATTAAAACGCTCATCTTCGTGTTACCCTGAAACATGCGCACTACTCTGTAATAGTAAAGCATGTCGTTTGTGGAAACCTTTATGCCAATAATATTTGGGTGCTTTGCAAGCTCAGCAAGGGTTTCATGCTCCAATAAAAGCTTTGTGTCGTTTGGCTGGTGGTAAAGCCATAATGGAAGCTCGCTATGGTTGGCCATTTCAATAAAATGGTTTAGGATAGATTTTTGGTCAAGCGGATAATAATAAGGCGGTGTTGCCATTATCGCATCTGCACCTGAAGCTTGTGCATAATCAATATTTATCAATGTTGCTTTTGTACCACATTCCCCTATGAGGGCTACCACCGGTATTCGCCCGTTTGTTTCATCTGCCGTTATTTTCAAAACCTTTTCTCTTTTGCTGAGATGTAAATTTGCAAATTCTCCGGTAGAGCTTGGAGAAAGAAATGCATGCACACCACTTTTTATCATGTTGTTAATATGAACCCTCAATTCTGATTCCATAATTTGTTCTCTTTCATTCAGAGGAATCATTAAGGGAGTCATCACGCCATTAAATGGTTTTTCAGACATTAGTAATCATTTTGAGTTTTGAAAGTTTTCTGTTGTGAGATACTAGGCATATTATAAATCAGATGACTAATAATCACACATAATAATCATGCAGTTGAATTATCATTTCGAAATGGTGTTGTAAGATTCTTTGGCAGATGGCGGGACATCTTATATTCAACCTCCGATTAAATCAAGTTTTTGCGAATCCCAAATTATATAAACCCTGAAGATACATAAGAGAATGTTCATCGGCGGGCATGGCTATTCACATAAATGGCTGAACGCAATTGGTGAAGAGGAGAAAAAGTTTGAATCTGAAAAAACGTATCAGTTCCTGGAGTCGCTGGGAGTTGATAAAGTAATGATGACAATGTGTTATCCCTACGGAGGTTATGATCAGAAACTGATAGATATCATCAGGGAATCGGGGTACAAGTGTGGGCTTTCAACAGATAAAGGAATTGCAAAGTTAACTTCAGAAGCACGATTCAAACTGACAAGAATTGATACAAACGAAATTATCTAAAACAGATCATCGAAGCTCAGAGAATATAATAAACTGCGATTCCGGCTGAATAATTTTGAGGCTTGAATGTAAAATCCACCGCATTTCCTGAATCGATGATTGAAAACATAATTCTAGCTACAATACCATTTTTGGTATTGTAGCCATGCTCAACTCAGCCACCGAAAATTAAGTGTAGGGTTTAATGTTATTCAATGATGCTGTGCTTGTGAAACCATAGATAGAGAGTAAGAATTGATTAGACGCATTTCTTCCCCTAGACAGGATTAAGTTAGACATTGCTAATGGTTTTTACCTACTTAAAATTTGTACCTTTGGGCATACACTTAGTAATCCAAAGGGTAAAAATGAGAAAAGAGATAAGAAGTAGTTTGTGGCTGACATTGATGGCTATTACACTGGTTAGCTGTGATTCAATGATTGTAGGGGAAGATGGAAATGAGATTGCAGAACAGGGGAGTCTTGTCATCAGTGAACCTTTAATTGAGCGTATTGATTTAAATCAATTTGGATTAAATGTAGCGTCAGATATAAACGATCATGGGGATATTGTTGGTGGACAATTCTATTGGCAAAATGATGTAGAAAATCTGATAAACGTCGGTTTTTTGACGAGAGCGTTAAATAACAAGGGGCAGATAATTGGTCAAAAAGAATATTGGGACGCAGATCGTGGCTTAGTCGAAATTGATGTTCTGAATTATGACGGTATAGAGTTCAGTTCGGTGTATGCCTACGATATAAATGACAAAGGTGAAGTTATAGGTGAAGTTGATTCTTGCTATAGAAGCCCATCATGGGATGATATTCCGGCAGATTACTGCGAATATGATTTCTGGTCAATGTCCTGGAATATTGATGACAGGGTTACAAGGGAGTTAGAGTGGTTCAGTATTGCTAAATCAATCAACAACAAAGGGGATAGAACAAATTTGTCATATACCTACGCCCCACATGAAATTTATAATTCATTTGGCAGCTTTGGGCCTTATCAGGGGTTTGGTAATGGTGAGCCCAATTCAATCAACAACTCCGGGGACATAGTGGGTTCGATACGAATAGTCCCCCAATCGGATAGTAACTTAAATGTTATGCAATTTGATGAAAGTAGCAGTAAAGAGATGAGTGTTGAGAATAAATTAATGCGAATCACAAATTCAAATGGGCGGTATAACTATAATCATGTTGTTGAGATGCTTCGAAGCTCAACGATTGAATCAGATATTCAATTAAACATTAACGGTAAGGGTGGTTTTGTTAAAGGTGAGCTTTTCAATGAAAATTTACTCCATCATTGGAGTGAAGAGGAACAACAGAATATTATAGAGGCTGCGCTGGCCGGTAACTTTAACTCCGAGGCATTTATCTGGGATGAAGAAAATGGAATTGAAAGCATAGGTACATTAAACAACGGTGACTGGAGCACCGCCTTCGATATCAACGACCATGGCCAGGTAGTCGGTTACAGTGACATTGGTAATAATGAATACCGTGCCTTTTACTGGGACAAAGAGAATGGCATGATTGAGCTGCCTTCTAATGGGAAAAACAGTATTGCAAGGGCAATCAATAATAACGGTCAGATCGTTGGTGAAAATGATGGTCCTGTGATGTGGGAAATTACCCTACCTCAAGGAAATTGATTGAAGAAATCGCATATGTGAGAAGATTTAACCGGCCTGCATGATCAGTGGTAATTAAAGAGTTCTCGACTCCTCTTTCGACAATCTTCAGCCGGGCTCGAACTGAGGATGGGGAAACACGGTGTACTAACGGAATTTTGCATTTCACATGCCTTGAATTTGTAACTCATTCGAAAGAACCGGGCATGGAAAAATCGATTGAAATAGGATTTCTGCAACACCGCCTCAATTCAATATATTGCTCTAAATCAATCTCTCTATTCGGCGGGAATTGTAGTTTGCGCTCTATCTATCCCCGAGTTCCGCTGCGCTCCACCCGAGGCTAATAATATTGCACCCTTTCAGGGTACGGCTACCCAAAAATCAAATAATTTAGTATTCAAATAGTAGTTCACAGTTCGGTCATTCGGTGATTCGTCAATCAAAATACAAACTACGTAATACGGTGTGCGTTCTACGATATACGGCCACAGAAAAAGACCTGTCAGCGTTTCGGCGTCAGACGAATCCTGAAAGCGTCGAGTTATATACGGAGTATGGGTGTAAGCAGAGCGAAATCTGATTTAAACGCCTCCCCCATTGCGAACGTAGAGAGTGGCAGGGGGAAGAGTTCGGGGCAACACATCAAGATGAGAATAAGTGGAGTAGAGTACTATACCATTTTTTTTTAGTATAAAAGTGCACACCTGCCATTTTTATCGGAGTTTGTTTTCTGAACGCGCAAACTAAATGTCAGAATAAACACCCCTCCCTCCGCCATCCGGCGGAGTACCCCCCTCAAGGGGAGATTATAATGGAGCGCTATTTGGTTTCAATAATTGTATCAATTCAAAATACCTTACAACAAATAATAAACCCCAAAAGTAACGCCCATATTTTGTGGTTTGAACAATTCAAGCGCGTCACGATTGCCTGAATCTGTAATAGAGAAGAAGGCTCTCACTTCCAGCCCAATTTTTGATTTGCTACCATGTTCAATTCCGCCACCCAGAATTAACCCGCCATCATACTGTTTGTACTGGTTGCTGACATCTTCGGTAAAATCACCTTCAAACTGAATGCCTATCGGGGCACCGCGGTTGGTTCCTGTGAATGTTGCGTCCAACAGATATCCTCCATAAAAGCCACCGGTGAGGTGGTATGTGGTTTCGGCTCGCTGACGGCCATAAACGGTACGCTCGGGAGGAACCGTACTGAGCTGAACCAGGAGCGGAAGCTGAATGTAGAGCAGGTCGACTTTACTGTCGGTTTGGAAATCAAAGCCTCGTAAGACGAAACTGTCGTCATACTTTGCCCCTATCATAGCTACAGTCGGTTCGGCATGAAAACGAAGTGACTCATTGATCGGTACCCTAAGAATAAGTCCGCCATTTAAACCGAACTTGGTATTTGGGTTGAAATCTAAATCGATATCACCATCTTCAAACAGAAAGTTTTTGAGGTGAGAACTTACGTTTGCCCCGGCTGTAATTCCTACCTGAATATTCTGACCGATAACATTGTGTACAGAAAAAAAGGAGAACAGTGTGGTTAAAATTAAAATTGAAGTAGTATAAACAAAGCTTTTCATAAATGAAGTTTTAATAGTTACCGGTTTCTCTCCACGATTTGGACATAAACAACTGAAGAACAAATCTATAAAAAGAAAACCGAAAACAGAGGCTTTTCCGGGATAATTAGAAAGGTGTAATGTTCATGAACTTACTCTTAATCTGCATTGATAGTGTTAAAATTGTAACTACTTTTTACTTAACAACGCGAGTTCGATAAGAAGTC
>LKNA01000017.1 GCA_001564065.1 Chitinophagaceae bacterium T5-Br10_B2g13 | reverse complement strand
TTTTTTTATTGATGGTAATTTTTAAGGCCTTCATCAGGTTCCCAACTTGATTGCGACTCAAAATGGCTGTAAAGAATGGCCGACAACTTACGGGCAATAACCCACCCCTCATTATTATATTCGTAGCCGGTATCTTCCTGGTTTTTTGTGATGACTGAAAAGAGATAATCGCCCGATGGTGCATTTACTAACAATACCTCAGACCGTGACGCTCTTACAGCTCCATTCTTCGAGGCAACATTTACGGTTGGGGGTATCTGCGAGAGTGCCTCACCGTCCCAATAGTTGCGGCTCATGATTCTGTACATCTGTTCAGATGCCGTTTTGTTAACCACATCTCCCTTAAATATACCCTCTACCAACCTGGCAATTTCGCGCGGTGTTGTTTGCCCCCATCCATACATTTCAAATTCTTCGACTCTGCCATCCGTCCGAGAGTTCACCCTTGTTGATTCAAATCCATTCTCTTCCAGCCATCGATTAATTTCTGTGCCTGTTCCGGCCAGATATTGATTCCAAAGACTGGCTGTATTATTTGATGTAGACATCATCAGATGGATTAATTCTGAAAGCGCTACTTCTGTGCCCGGTATTAAATTACTGATAATATCGCCCGAATATTCGTAATCGGGCTCAGGCCCATACTTCAACTCCATCTGATAGTCCAGTTCACCCTTCTCTATCTTGTCAAAGATTTTTACCATAATCGGAATTTTTACCATGCTGGCAGAGGGGAAGATCGTATCGGCATTCACTGCAAATTCAGCACCGGTTTTTAAATCTTTCACATAGATTCCAATATCTCCCTTAAAACCTTCAGTCAACTCTCTGATCTCCTGTTCAGGCAAATTTGCCCGATTGTATTTATTATTACTACACGATATAAAAACAGAGCAGAGTAGCAGCACAATAGCTGTTGTTTTTTTCATAGTGCATCGATTGGTAAAATTAACGATTGGATTTTTTGGGCTTGCTGAGATATTGCCAGAAAAAGGCGATCAGCAGCAGGTAGACAATCAGTGTAAATAGAACAGCCAAAAAGCCCTGATTTACATCCGCAAAGTAGTGAACCGGGGCATTGATCAACACAAGCAGTGGAAAACCGAAAACCAGTGCGAGGCCGCTTCCATAAACCAGATTAAAACTAACGGGAGATTTCATTGTTGGATCAAGAATACGAAGCAGTACCAGGCCGGATTGAAGGGTACCGGTCATATTTCCAAATATCGCTGCAAATCGTTCAAGCCTGAACTGCCTGAAGGCACTTTTTGTCATCACCTTTATTAATATCCATGTGGCAAGAATTGCAAAAACAGAGATACTTAACAACGGCACCCAATAGACCGCTACAACCGCGAAGCTTATTGCGGCGACTGAAGCTACGATCATAAAATCCATAAACAGGTTCGAGCAACGGGTCATCGTGGTATCGTCGATGTAGGCACTTACCTTTGTGAAATCGAAGATTTTACGGATTCCAATAGCCAGAATAGCCGCTGCGATAAAGTGAAAAGACCATAACGTGGTAATCTCCTGTTCTGAGCCAATCCATATAAGTCCGGCCTCCAGAATCTTTAAGAACCCAAACGTCAAAACGTATGTAAAACCGATCAGCCCAATGTGAAAGGTCAAAGATTCGATGGATTCAGGTGATGTAGTGATCTTTTCATCTGAGTTTGCAACAGGATTCTTCACCAGGCCGGTCATTACGTCGCCTGAGAGCCCGTCATCAGAATTTACGTACTTCGCCTCACCATTCCTTATTCCGGCCCTTACAAGCCAAATTCCCATCGTATAAGCTGCCAAAAATCCGAATGCCGCAAACGTTAAACCCACAATTCCGCCTGATTGAAAACCAAATTGCTCCCAGTTTTGCCCGATTGAAAATGCAATCCCGGGATTCATCCCAAAAGATAGTGGAGCGAGCAGGCCGATACCTGCAAAAAGATCCGGCATAAAGGTGTAAATCAGGATGAATGCAATGAACAATCCGATTATTGCCTGAACCAGATAGGAAGCAATGAAGATCAGGCCAAACTTAACTGACGACAGCCCAAGTCGCTTTTTGGGTGCCCTCAACCCTAAAGCGATGAATAACAGTGCAAGCAGATGGTATACATATACTCCAAGCCTGTCGGATGTCAGGTCAATCCAACCCAGCCCGTTCATACCAATTAACAAGGCAACGGTACCGCCCAGAAGATTTGCGGGAATAAGGTACTTTTGAAGAAACGGAATCTTTTTTCGTAACAGTGTACCCGCAATGAGAAGCGCTCCAAGCCAGGCAAAATCCAGGAAAAAACGGCCGGCCGAAAATTCCAACGTCCATGATTCCATACTATAATTGCCTTACTGGTTTTTCTCCGGTTTGCAGTCTCTTAATATATCGCTGCCACTGCAGGGCACTCTGCCCCTCCAGATCAACTTGAAGTGTTAAATCCGGAGTTGTAACCGTAAGCTTGTGGTTCTGCTCTATTGAGGTGTAGCGAATATCCGCTAGTGGCAGATGATATGCTTCCGATCCAACAAAAATATCCAGACGGTTATCATGTAATTCTGCCTGCGATCGCCCCAGCGTTAGCAGTTTATGATTTTGATCAATTTTAAATAGCTCTGCCCCCTGCTTTTCGAGCACCAGCCGGTCTCTCAAAAAAGTGATAGGTATGCTGTTTATCTTTTCGAAAAGATCAATCAGTGAGTGCTCTTCGCCATGCGAATCAATAAGCCTGGATGAGGCGTTCATTCTATAACTGAATGTCGAGTGCCGGCTGTAAACATGGTCCCCGTCCGGAGAAAAAATAGCCCCGCTTATCCCTGTATCAGGACATCGGTAAAGTAACCTCTCCACACCCGACGCAGGCTTTTTAGCAAATGGAGGATGTACATCGGCAGGTGGATAGTACTCATCAAATTCGATCTGATTGCGACAAGTTTCTGCAAACTCTTCGTAGGTATCAAAATCTGATGCATGGAGCGGATCCATAAATCGCAGCTCCATACTGCATTTTCGAAAACGGTCTGCCCAGCGCGGCCACCCCAGGTACGACCCATGTATCTGAACCGGATGGACCGGAATCTTCATCTTCCAGAAGAGCTTAAGCGTGGTTTCGATGAGTGGTTTTGGTTTCCCGTCCCATCGCCGCCCGCCCTCCGGGAATATGACAATCATTCGATTTTGGTCGATCATCTTCATCACACTTCGGATAATTCCCGGCTCAGGCACATACTTACTGGTCGGCACAATCCCGATACTGTCCATAAATACTCTCGGAATTGTTTTGTGAAACTGATCCCTCGTCATTACACCTGCAGTTGGTTCTTTCTTCATTCCAACGTTGATCAAAAAGGGGTCAAAGTAGTTCGAATGGTTGCCGTAGATAAAGCAAGGTCCGGTTTGAGGTAAATTTTCCGGATTGGTAATGCGCGGATTAAACAGATATTTCGCCGTCGGAATAATCGTTTTCCGCATAAAGGCGAACGACTTTTCCGAAAATCCGCGATCATTTTTTTTAAACGTAAATCCGTCTGTCATATCCACACCAACCGATCCAATTATACTGTTATAAAGAATTTACACGACTTAAATTTATACCTGGAAACCTATGTTCAGCTAACGATACATCGATTTCGAAACATAAAAATCCCCTTCTTCATAAGGAGGGGATTTTCACTGTAATTTATTAATGATCAAAACTCACACATCAGCAGGTCTGCATTCATCATACCGCTGCCAATGGGTGCTCCGGGCGGCGTGTAGGGCGCAGGAGGAGTTGAGAACTCACTCCCATTTGCCAGAAATTTCTCGATCAATGAAGATGACTGAACGTAGTGGGCCCGCCAGATCATTTCATCACTACTTTCTGCTCGTTCCTCTAAATGACCTTTAATGTGTGTAAGCATCATATGAGTTAAAGCCTGCACATCAGGTGAAATATTTTCATTTGCTGCCAATTGTATAAAGTTTCTCAATACAGACATGTTGATTCCCCTCTGAACTGAACCGAGATAACCTGTCCTGGCATCGTCTAATATGGTGTTGTGAATCACCTCCCTAAACACTTCATGCAGATCAGGGTACTCGCTGTCTCGGGCTGATTGAAGAGTCAGCCTCGCTGCCCGTTCCGGATTAAAAATCAGCGAAGCGGTATGGTTGGCCGCCACTTCAGCCATTGCTACAGGATCTATTGCAGGGTCGGTATAACCCCTGAAGTTTTCCCGAGTAGCACTTATCCGGGCCGGTTTTGGAGGGATTACATCTAGCAGTCGCTCAGGCAGAGCCAGGGCTTCCGGATCCAGGGTTTTCAAAATTTGGTCAAGAGCTGCTCGCTGCACGTCGGCGTTCACCAATTCCGGTCCCGGCTGGCCGTCGCCACGCATCTGGTAGGCGAAATCCATTCCGCCAATCAATTTAACTGTGGCTTCGGTTTGATAGCGATGAAACAGATAGATCGGTACCAGCACATCCTGCAGATCCCCCATTGGCCTGCCCATACGGATATTTTTTTCACCAAACTGATTGAGGGCTTTTTCACGCACTTCCATGATATGTCCCAGCTGAGCCACTACATCCGTGCCGTATTCCCAAAGGTGTGCGTCGGGATGAGCCCCGCCCTGCGGACGAGCCACCTCGTCTGACAAAAAGAGGTAGCCCTGATCTATGGTTTCCAAAATAATTTCTTCCAGAGCCTCTTCCTCATCCACACTATCCGGAAAATCCTGATATCCCCAGATTACGGCTCGTTTATCCCAGTCGCCTATTCCGATGTCATAAGCCTCATCCAGATTAAGAGATCCGTCATCGTTGATCGAAACCATCGGGTGCGGATAATCCATTACTGATGCCAGATCATTAACGCTGGCCGCAAAATTATGAGCAATCCCAAGCGTATGGCCAATTTCATGAGCTGAAAGCTGTCGGATCCTGTTAAGTGCCATTTCCAGCATAACGGGATCGGGCTCAACGCCCTCTTCGTAGGGGGCAAGTAATCCCTCTGCAATCATATAATCCTGCCGTACCCTAAGCGAACCCAGAAGTACATTTCCTTTGATGATCTCGCCGGTTCTGGGATCGACCACGGAGGATCCATAAGACCATCCGCGCGTTGATCGGTGAACCCAGTTAATGACATTGTAGCGCACATCAAGCGGATGAGCATCATCAGGGAGAACCTTTACCTGGAAAGCGTTTTTATAACCGGCGGCTTCAAACGCCTCATCCCACCATCGCGCTCCATCAAGAAGTGCAGTACGGATGGGTTCAGGCGTTCCGTTGTCCAGATAAAAAACAATCGGTTCTACAGGTTCACTAATTTCAGCTTCCGGATTTTTCTTTTCGAGCCTGTGACGAACAGCATACCTTTTCGTTATATCTTCTCCAATCGGCGTGCTGTAGTCCTGATATGATATCGGGAAAAACCCGGATCGCGGATCAAACTTTCGCGGTTTGTAACCATCGTCGGGAAGCTCCACAAATGAGTGGTGCAAACGAACGGTAACGGCGTCAGATGAAGGAGCAACCGACCGCAGCCAGCCTCCTGCACCTGAACCCGTGAATGTGAGCATCGCCTCAAATTCAGAGTTTTTTGGAAAATTAAACGTTCCCGGCAAATAGATGGCAGATCTGGATTGGTCTACAGAGTAATTCCCCTGATTATTTCTTCGAAGACGGTCGGCTACGCCATGCGCATCCTGCATCAAAAAGTTCGTTATATCCACTAAAACACGATCCCCATCGCGCGCCTCTATTTCAAACCCAAAGAGAGTTGACTGAGCAAAAGCCTCTTCAATAGACTTCTGCTCAAGGCGGTTGTCAGAAGTTGCCCGGTAATCATAATTTGGCTGAACCATCAATACCTTCGGGCCAATCCGAACAAACTTTACAATCCTTGTATTTCCCAACTGACTGCGGTCCAGCCCAATATCATTAGATCCCACGCCTGCAGCCATTGAGTTCACGTAGATAAACTCCCGGTCTAGTTTATCGATTTCGAGCCAGATTTTACCGGTATCATCATCCCACCAGAAATCGAAAAAACCCTCATATTTCTCCATTCCTGAGGTTATCTCATCAATACTTTCCTGAGCATAAATTCCAATTGGCAAGAGTAAAAAAGCGAAGAGCAGTATCAGTCTATTATTCATCCAATGTCGGTTTGTTTGGGTTCCATTGAATAAACGAAATGTTCACTGCATAGAAAAGAGAGTTTTTTAAAGAGTGACGATTATCGAAATGATGTAAAAATATTCTTGAAAATATAGTCTATCATTCGATCTCTGAACTCGAACATATTATGCTTGCCATCTGTATTTGTGATGGAAACCACAGCTGAGTTGGATTCCGGATGAATATAAAACCAGGAGTAGTAGGAAAATTGTGTTCCGGTATGCCCTATTAACCGCATATCATCAAACTCCTCGAGAAAGAATGACAGGGCAACAGAAGATTTCACTCCATTACTTTCGTCTATATCAAGCTCTTTTCCCCAAAGCTCTTCCAAAGATGATCTTTTGAGTATCTGGTAATTGTCATCACCGGTACCAATAAGAAAGTTGATGTAGTTGATCATATCGCTCAGCGGAGCATTGAGGCCTCCGTTTGATGTAGTTATCCCGGTGTGAAAATCAAACCCTCTGGCTCTCCGTTCTCCATCTTTAAACTGATAACTATTTGACCGATAGGGCAACAGGTGGCGAGGCGTATGGTTGAAATAAGATCTGTGCATTTTTAGCGGTTTCAGGATATTTTTATCCACATACACCTCCCAGGAATCGCCGCTAAGTTGTTCAATAATTTTACCCAAAAAGATGAATGCGGGGTTAGAATAGCTGTGCCTGCTACCCGGTTTAAATTCAATATTTGTGTAGGGGAACATGGCCATCAACTGGCTCCACTCCGCAGGTTCAAAAGGGTGCCAATCCTCATTCCCTCCCCAAGGCCATGTTGGATTTCGCAATCCGGTTGAATGATTCAGCACCATGCGTATTGTGATTTCATCCATACTCCCAAACGGATTGTGAATTTGATGAAGTTCGGGCAGATAATGAGTCAGCGGATCATCCAAACTGAGCATACCCTGATCCCGCAACTGCATAGTGGCAATGGCCGTTAAGGTTTTTGTAATGGATGCCCAATGAAAAATAGTTTCATTATCTACAGCTCGCCCTGTTTCAACATCTGCATATCCGTGGTAGTACTCCTTGTCTACAATCCCATCCTTTAAAAAGATCATTGTACCACCCGCAACCTCATACTCATTCAACATTTCTGAGAAGTGCTTTTCGGCATTCTTCCAGGAGTTTTCAAACGTATTGGATTGAGAGTAAGAGTTCATAATCAAAGATAATGTGATAAGAAGTGTGGTCGTAAATACTCTGAAAAAGTTGCTCATACCGTTCAGCAAATAAGATGGAGTTACCTTTTTAAATAATGTAACGGCATGCAGTGCAACACACAAACAGAAAAGCCCCGAACTGCAAGGCAATCCGGGGCTTTTCAATTAATCGGTCAGAACCAGAAATTATCTGGCAATACTCGTTTGAGCTCTGCTATTGAGCAGATCTGCTGTTTGCGGCTGTCCAAAACGGATGGCCAGTTCAGAAGCTGTAAAACCATCCATATTTCTGATGGAGGTATCCGCTTCCAGGCTGAGCAACTTCTCCACTATGTGGACTTGCCCCTGCTGTGATGCAATCATCAAAGCCGTATAACCTTCATTATTTTGCAAATTAATGTTCGGGTTATGGGCCAGGATGATTTTTACCATTCGTGGATTACCAATTTTTGAAGCAAGCATTAATGCTGTATTCCCTTGTTCATCTACTTCATTGATATCCGCACCCTCTGCAAGCAGAACGTTTAGGCTAACAATGTCGATGTTTTGAATCGCTTCAAAAATATTCTCTTTCACAACATCTGTATCTGATGTTGAAGAGTGAGCAGTTCCCACAAACGCGGTAAACAGCAGTACTGAGCTCAAGATTAGTTTACTTATTAACTTCATTTTTCTTCGTAGTGTCGCTTTTAAATTTTCCTGATTTATTTTCTCCTTATGCCGGGTTTTTCATCAGTTGATTTTATTTTTTTGACCGGCCTCTAATTGGATAAATTGTAACGGTTTAAAAATACGGAAGGTTTCAGATTTAAAGACCAATTTACCCGATACAGAAAAAGTAAATCAGCCTTAATAGGGAGGGTAAAAAAGTAAATCCGGCACACCTAATCTATTAAGTGAAATCGTTAATTTCAGAAAAATGATTAAAGAATTAATCCCCCAATTGATCATTTTTGCAAAAATTATTAAAGTTTTTGTGCGAAAAACTTATTTCTCTTTAGTCTGATGCGAGTCGGCTATTACAAGTTTCTTTCCGGTTACTTCTTCTAGTAGCGATCGTTTTCTCATTGCGCCCCAGATTTCAAGATTTGGTTCGGCTTCTGTCTCCAGAGTTAATCTGATCTGACCATTTTTCTTCACCATTTCAAAAGCCCTCACATTTTGAAAATGACTTCGGTCTAATCCATCTGCCACCCTTAATATTGCACTTAGATTTTCCACTCTCTTCTTAACACTTTTATCCAGTTTATCGTAGTGTGGGTGCCTCGATTTGGGCGTGGATCTGCGATGGTAGCGGGCAACATTGGCCATCACATCAATCTCCTCCTCTTTAAAGCCTTTTAAATCCGCGTTATTAATAATGTAGAGTGCATGTTTGTGATGTTTTCGATGTGAAATATGGTAGCCTATATCGTGCATCAAAGAGGCGTATTCCAGAAGCTCGCGATCTTCAGCCTCAAGTTTTAAGTCGTCTGTTAATTCGTCGAACAATTTTAACGCGAGTTTTGCAACATGCCTTGAGTGACTTTCATGCCAGTCGCATTTATGCACAAGCTCCATAACACTTCTTCTGCGGGGACTTTCATCCAGATGCATCCGAATACCCTCACTCATCTCCTTTCTGATGTAGCGCAGTACAATCCCTTCACGAAGTGCCTGAGATGAAATTTTTACTCGCTTTATTCCAAACTTCCTGAGTATGTAATGAACCAGCACTAAACCGGCCGGGAGAAGCTTTATGCGCTTTTCGTCCAGCCCTTTGAGTTTTGCACGCTTTTTCTCATTCAGGCCAATAACTTCATCATAAAACTCAAAAAATTCTTTTGCCGTAAACTCCAGCTCATTAATGGTAAGATTTGGTGTTTTATTATTTCTGTGAGCAATCATCAGGCCGATATTTTCCATCGTACCGGATGAGCCTATCAACAGAGGAGATCGATGCATAGCAAACGCTTCTGCAACATCCATCAGTTTACTGTCAAAATGCTCTTTAAGCGCATTAATTTCATCCGGTGAAATAGGATCATGATCGATGTAATTGGCAGTCATTCGGGCTACACCCAGTTTTTTACTGCTCAAATGATAAAATCTTTCCTGATCGGCCAGGATAAACTCCACGCTTCCGCCACCTATATCCATAATTACAGCCGGATTCGAAGGCATTTTTACTCCGTGCTGTACAGCAAGCCCTATCAATTCGGCTTCAATTCGCCCGGGAATAGCATTTATTTTTACACCAACTTCATCAATGGCCCGCTGTATAAAGTCTCCGCCATTTTCAGCCTCACGGATTGCGCTTGTAGCGTACGCCAATATTGTCTCTGCCTGATGGCTATCTGCAAGCACCTTGATCTTTTTCAGCGCCTCGATCCCGCGGTCCATCGCATTCGCCGACAGCCTGTCTCCAAGACCTTTTTCTGCCAGCAGCACCATCTCTTTCAGCTTATCTATTACATAAAAACTGCCGTCAGAAAAGATTTCTACAATCAGCGCGTGAAATGAGTTGGTTCCCAGATCTATAGCTGCAATTCTTTTTACCGGTCGGCGCGGAATTGATTGGTTCATCGTCTGTTTACTTTCCTTATCTTGTCTGTTGTACTGAAATAATACAGAATGTGCACGGCAATTTCTTTGATATTCAGACATCAAAATGATGAGAGACACAAAACAATTTAATACTCAGCTCCACGCTAACGGTTTTCAATCGGCCCCTTGGTGTGTAAACGGCCATATCCACACAATTCTTTGTTCACTTTTTTTTCAGGCTCCGCAAATAAGAGCAGAAGAAGTTCGTATTGATACGCCCGATGGAGATTTTTTAGATCTTGATGTAACCAAATTAAACGAGACTTCTCCGGTTGCCATACTGTTTCACGGATTAGAGGGACACGCCAGAAGATATTACATCAAGCAGCTTACAGAACACCTACTCGAAAGGAATTTCAGTGTAATTGCCGTTAATTTCAGAAGCTACGGCGGCACCATAAATCGTAGAAAAAAATACTACCATTCCGGTGAAACCGAAGATCTGCACACCGTTTTTGAGTGGGTAGAGCAACATTTTACAAATGCAGAATATTACGCCGCTGCCGGGTTTTCCCTGGGAGCCAGCGCACTGTTAAACTACCTGGACAAGCACGGCAATCATCATATTCTTGACAGAGTGGCCGCTGTATCCACTCCGTTCGAACTCAAAAAAGGATCTTTAAATCTGGAAAAGGGGTTCAACAGACTCTATTCAAAAAGCTTTTTAGTCACACTTGAAAAGAAACTGAAAATCAAAAAGGAGATGTTCTCAGATCTGCCGGATTTTACCGGAAGCACCCTTTACGAATTTGATGACCAGGTAACCGCGCCTATTCACGGCTTTGAGAGTGCTGACCACTATTATGAGAGCTGTTCAAGTGCTTTTTTCATGGATAGAATCAAAACAAAATCTTTAATAATTCACAGCCAGGATGATCCTCTTTGCCCATTTGAATGGACTCCTGTCAACGATATTGAAAAAAATTCAGTTTTAACTTCAAACTACCCAACAGAGGGTGGCCACGTTGGATTTTGGAGTATTCCATCTGGGTGGATTAACAAAACTATTGGCGACTATTTTACACTACCTCCAAAGGAGGCCTGAATCCGGATTGGTTATTTTTAAAAAAACACGTTTTCATTACAAAACATAAACTATGGTAATTATCATTGGTTCCGGCCCAATAGGGCTTGCCACCGCAATTGCATTGAAAAAGAAAGGAATAGAATCACTTATTATTGAAAGGGGTTGTTTGGTAAATTCGATCTACAACTACCCTACAAATATGACCTTCTTTTCCACTTCAGATAAACTAGAAATCGGGAATATTCCCTTCATCTCTCACGGCTCAAAACCGACCCGAAAAGAGGCCCTGGAATACTACAGGCGAGCGGCAGAACATTATGAATTGAATGTCAAACTTTATGAGGAGGTTAAAAATGTTGAGGGCACAGATGGCAACTTTAAAGTAACCACCTCCAAAGGGAGCTATTCAGCTAAAAAAGTAGTGCTCGCCACAGGATTTTACGGTAAGCCTAACATGATGAATATTCCGGGTGAAGATTTATCAAAAGTACTCCATTACTACGACGATCCTCATCGATACGCCTGGCAAAATGTACTGGTGGTTGGTGGTGGTAACTCTGCAGCAGACGCCGCATTGGAAACATACCGCTGTAACGCAAACGTTTCGATACTTGTGAAGCATGACACACTTAAACCATCCATCAAATACTGGGTAAAACCGGATATTGATAATCGTATCAAGGAAGGATCCATCACAGGATATTTTAATTCCGAAGTTTTAGAGATAAGGAAAAAGGAAGTTGATATACAGACTCCGAATGGAAAGAAAACGATTCCAAATGATTTTGTCCTGGCGATGACAGGTTACAGACCTCACTTTGATCTGATGAAAAAAGTGGGAATAGAGCTTACAGATGATGAAAAGAGCATGCCTGTTTATGATGACAAAACGCTGGAAACCAACAGAAAAGGGCTTTATGTTGCCGGAGTGGTTTGTGGAGGAATGGATACAAGCAGCTTGTTTATTGAGAACAGCAGAATTCATGCAGAACACATTGCCGAACATATCGAGAAGAGTAGATAAAAAAAGAGGGCAAGCTACTCATATCACGCCGCTACGACCTACTACCGCTGCTGCCTTCCGACCCTGACGGAGTTCATAGGGAGCTGGCTGTATGAGACTTGCCCCGAGTCATTAAGATAAGGCCTTTATCACTAAATATAAACGGTAACTCTTAAGAAATTTATCGCTCTATAATGCCGGTCCAGTCGTTTTCAGGCGGGTTTTCAATCAAATCGCGGCACAATTCTGCATAGAAAAGAGAGGGATTGAGAAATTCACTAACATGAAAGTTCTCAGATTCTTTCGAGTTCAGTTTTTGGAAAATAGCGAGCGCCTCTTCAAATCTCCTTTCAAAGTAGAAATGAAGCCCTGTTTCAAATTGTCTCAACAGGCTTAAAGACGATTGATCAAGTTGATTTGAAAAACCCACCAACTGGTAGAGATCTGCCGATTTGTAGCGGCCCTTTACACGTACTTTTCCAAGCTGCCTGAATACAAACTCTCCGGTAGTTTCCGCCTGTTGTTTGGTGCTCTCTGATACAATTGCATACACACCGAATATTTTACAGGCCGATTCACATCTCGCAGCCAGGTTCACATTATCCCCCATAACGGTATAATTAAAACGCCTTTCTGAGCCCATATTCCCTACAAGCATCATACCGGTATTAATTCCAAACCGAGTTTTAAACAGCACTCGATCTCCGTCACCGTTTTTAACATCCCATTTTTGTTCAACTTTCAACACAGTTCTGCAGGCACAAGCCGCCTGATTTTCGATTGGAACCGGAGCCCCATAAAACGCCATAACCGCATCTCCGATATATTTATCCAGCGTACCTTTCTCCTCATTGATAACCTCAGTAAATGTATTCAAGTACCCGTTTATCATGGAAACAAGCTCAGTCGGTTCAAGTGACTCCGACATGGTGGTAAAGTTCTCTATATCAGAAAACATGACGGTTAATTCATCTTCTCTTCCCCCCAGCGTGTACTCAATCTCATCCGATATCATTTTATCAACCAGTTCGGGAGACACATAAGACGAGAACATCGATTTAATTTTCTTCTTCTCACGCTCTTCATAGATCACATTATGTGTTACCGATCCGGTATAACCAACCACTACCGCCAGCAACACAGGCACTATTGGAATAAACAGGCTCCCGTAAATAAAGTACATTGCTGCAACAACCACCCAAGCTGCACCAATTAACAACGCCATAAATAGCCCGGACCACCCTACAAATCTGGACGTTAAGAGATAGCTGACAACTAATAGTATCATCGTTAAGAGCAAGCTGTAAAATCCGCCAACTTCTCTCAGAAAATTTCCACCCAAAATGGTTTGCAGTGCATGAGCGTGAATCTCTACACCGGCCATGGAATACTCTCCACTTCGATCCGGATACGGAACTGAATGGAAGTCTTGCAGCTCCGGCATGGTGGTACCGACCAGTACAATTTTATCCCGCAAAATATCTTTATACAACAAGCCGTAGTCGGGATCATCAAATTCGTTGATCTCAAACGCCTGCATCTCCGTTGTAGTCTGAAAATCAGCATCGTCAATAACTGACTCAAAACTTACATATTCAAATGATCGGTACCCCCCATGATAGTTAATGAGCATTCGATTTTGCTCCGTTTTGGGTATCGCCTGATTGGCGGCCAAATAGTGATCCACACTGTTTTGTAAGGTGACATCTTCCCCAAAAATCAATGGGAGAATTTGAAAAGCAAAGGAGAAGTAGGTTTCATTCAAATAGTTAAATTGAAAGGGGTAACTGCGTATAAACCCATCCATATCCGGACGCATATCAACAAACCCAATCCCCCATGGCGTCGCATCCAGAAACATCTGTCTTGGAAATGAGGGCGTTCTCTGTTGTGCAACCACACCGCCTAAAAATCTTCGTTCCGGTTCCTGCCTTACACGACCCGAGAAAACAACATTACCGGCCTCTTCCACAGCTTTGGCAAAAAGTGTATCATTATTAAGATCATAGAGATCGGGCTGATCAAAAAGGACATCAAATGCAATTACCTTAGCGCCGGCCCGGTTTAGATTTTCGATCAGTTTTGCATAAACATAGGTTGGCCAGGGGTATTTATATGGGATTTCATCATCCGCTCTTGAACTTATCTCCACAATTACGATTTCACTTTCTGAAACATCCAAAGGACCTCTCACTTCGAAAAGTAAGTCCCTGGAATTAAGGTCTGCTGTTTTAATTGGTGGTAAATAGAAGATAAACAGCATCAGCAGTGAAGCCAGAGCAAGAGTCAGTACTGACGATAGAGTTTTACTCATTGAACGCATTTAAAATCTGTGGATGTATCTCACCTGCATTATACGATCATTTGGCAATGCTGCAAAATCAGATCCCCGACGGTTTACATTCGAATAGTTTAGCATAGCCTGCAGCGAACCACTGCTGTAAATTGAATACTCCGCTTGTAATCGAACCCTATAGCTATTGGCAATTGTACTTTCGCGTTGACTTTCATCCGGTACATATATGTCATCCCGGCTGTTCTCTAAACTTCCGGTTTGAACAATCAAAGGAACATTTTCGAAGTTTGAACGGGCAAACGACAATGCCCCATTCAAAATGAGTCTGTTATCCAGTAAAAACCAGTTTGTACCCGCTTCTACAGAGTGAATGGCTGCTTCGTTTAATCCGCTAAGCGCTGAACTATTTGTACTGTTTAGTGATATCCTGGTTTCAAAGGGACGCCCTGAAAATTTGGATCGCAGAGACAGAGAAAATGAGTGGTTGCGATAGTCCCCATATCTGTTTACATCGCTTTTCGAATCCGACAAATTAAATGACAGGCCCGCTTCATGATCGGCTTCCAAAAAGCTAAACTTTTGTGACAGAGATGAATTAATCGCTAAAAGTACATTGCTTCTGGGGGCCGTAGCTGAAACAATTTCGCCATCTATGATTTCAAAATTTCTTACCGACGAAGCAGCCAGTTCTTCATCAACAAATGGATTGAACCTCTCAACACTGTTGCTTCGGTTTCGATATCGAACACCTGCATTAATTCTTGGCAAATTGTATTGGAATGGGTACCAGCCTACAGAAGCACGAGCCACCCGGGTTCTTAATGTTGTACTTTTATAGTTATTCACATTATCTCTCAACAACTCAGCTCCAAGTGTAAAAATCAACCGGTTGTCCATGGCTCTGAACCGATCCGTAATTGTAAAGCCGGAGACATCCCTGCGAACAGTGCTATTGGCCAAAGACTGAAAGTCCGGCCCTACCCATCTGTAATCCACTCTGATTCTATGAGCTCCATACCTGAGATCCACACGTGTTTCGCTGGCAAAAATGGATGATGGCAAAAACAGATCCACCTCCGTCGCACCGGTTTCCGATTCACGATATTTAAAGGGCAGCGTACTCATCCTTTCATTGATAATAATCAGCCAGGAAAGGCTATTGAACAGATTTTCAATGTTATCATCAAGATCGAGCCCAAGCTCTTCTGCTCTTTCTCTGCTTAGCACCCCGGGCGAAATATCCTCGTTTAACAAACTTGCAGCCAGCTCCGTATGGAAACGTACTCTCTGCTGATCGGCCATGAATTCAAATTCAGTTCCCACCACCAGATTCTCTTTGGGAGTTGGAACAGTAGCCGATACCTGCAGATCTTCCGGGTTCTGTGCTAAATAGTCTCTTTGCTGAGAAGTAAGAGACTCAAGTAGTGTTTCATCCCGGCCCAGCACATCCACATAGTTTCGAACTCTTTTTGAGGAAGTTGAATCGTCCCGTGCCCGTAACATATTCATAGAAAACTGAACATTTTCCCGAGAACCGACCTTCAGCCGCCCACCTGTTAACACTCGCCGATAGGCGCCGGCGCCGTTTTCCTCGAGGTTCAGAAAAAATAACTC
Organism: Chitinophagaceae bacterium T5-Br10_B2g13; assembly: GCA_001564065.1. Taxonomy (GTDB): domain Bacteria; phylum Bacteroidota; class Rhodothermia; order Balneolales; family Balneolaceae; genus Rhodohalobacter. The sequence goes on along the minus strand of LKNA01000017.1, from coordinate 30,757 downwards.
CTCCGTTCCAAACCCCGTATCTCGCTCTTCAACCTCAATCATTCCGTAGCGATTCGAAATGGATCGCTGAAGAGATCCGCGCATTAGTTCTAGTTGAAACTTTTCATCCCACAAACTTATCCCAGTGTATACACCTCTCACCCGTCTTCCTCTTATTGAGTAGTTGCTGAACGATGGATTTACATCACCTAAACGGAAAAATGCTGTTTGATTGTAGTACATATCCAGGTTGAATCTATTCTGAGGCTGAAGCCTGGAAGATTCGCGCGTGGTAAGATAACCGCGTGCAGAATATTGAATAGCCCCTTCACGACCTCTCACATTCAACCTGCCGGTCAGTTGATCGGTTGATGACCCGGCTATATACTGACTCCCGGCACCCAGTTCAACTTCTCCTCCCACTGCCCTTCTCTGATCCGTAAAAATAAGATCCCGACCTGTAATTGCAGTCCTTACTACTCTAAAGTTCCAGCGCTCCACTTCATACAGCGAGCCATCTTCATCCAGCAAAACCTGTACGGTATGATCTCCCGAGTGAATTGACTCTCTTCTGAACTTTATTAAAAACGGAGATATTTCTGCCTCTTCAGTTACATCCTCTCCGTTAAGATGAAGTTTAAAATCAGGGCTAATAGCATCATCATAGAAAAGTGCTGCTGTTAGAAAAAATCCCTCATTTGAGACGACCTCATCCGGCGCCGGAGTTATTACCGCGACATCCGCCAGATCTGTGGTTGGGAAAGATTCTATTCTCGGAGAGACAATTTCAACCGTAACGGGTGCTTCATCAGCAATGATATCCGAGTACATAAACTGGTGCCCCGTCACGGTCCGAACCACAAAATAGTAATCCACGGAGTAGGCAATCGGATCATGAATCTGAAGCGGCACTTCTGTTACGCCTTCTCTAAATCGAACCTCTTGTTGGCTGTAGCTCCCGCTTCCGTCAACTCTGTAGAACAGCAGCGCTTCCAACACCTCAGATTCACGAATATCCGTGCTCTCGAAACGAAGAAGTGTACTTTCACCTCGCTCAATAAAAGAGGGAGGATTATGCCTGATCATTTGCTGACCAATAGCCACCTCTGTCATCAGCCCAATGAAGAGACATGTAAAAAATGTGCTGCTAATTCGTATCTGTGGCTTTAAGTATCTGTTTAAAGTCATCCGGAATGTTTATTGATCACTCCTTTCAAAAAACTCTACATTCTCCTCAATAATTTGGCCATTTGAGTCACTGAATCGCAGGATCAATCGCTTCTGGATCAGATCTTCATCAAGCGATTTATACTCCCTGCCCAGCTGCTCCAGCTCATTATCGCTAAGCTGGCCGGTTATGATATCTGTTCCCGTTTCATCAACCTGCGCAAACATACCGGACAATACAGATACAGCCTGCCCCGATTGCAGGGCCATCACTTCAACTTCTCCCTGTTCAACCCAGTAGTACCCACCGGACTGGGCGCCAAATGCAGTCCCTTTTACCGTTGCAACTGTAGAAGAGGTAGTTACTTCAAACTCATTATCACCCCTTCGATTTACGTTCATAAAGACCCCGCCTCTGTTCAAATCAATTCGAGTTCTGGCGGTTTGATTCCGATCAATTTCTCCATGAATAATCAGCTGCGATAATGGACGGACGGTTACCACGCTTTGGTCCATAAACAGTACCAAAGCGTATCCATTTTCATCAGTACTGAGAGTATCTCCGCTGAACAGAGATGTACCGGTTTCAATAATGGTATCTCTCTGCATGCCGTTTACATCAACCTTGGGTACATACTTTCTTACAATCGCTATTTCTCTCTCCGGATTTACGACCTTATCTGATTCATAACCTATCAGACCAACCAGGTAAACAGTTAAAAATAGCAATGGTATGATTTGGTTTAAATACCTCATTTTCAGTTCCTGTAACTAATCCACTAATTTAATTCTGTCACTACGCATTTTCTCAAGTATCAAAATCAGCTCCTCTTTTGCTGCCTCTCCACTCAGTATCCTGCCATCTATTTCAATTTCAAAGAGAGAAAATCCTTCTCGAATTAATCTCTCCGTCTTTACTGCACCAATCATTGAAATTAAAAACTCCTTCAATTCTTCATCAATCTCTACGGCTGATACGGATTCCAGACTTTCACGCATTGTAAAAGACCAAATCTCAGACGCTCTTTCTCTCACACCGGAGGTGGACTGAAGCTCTGAATACACCTGCCAGTAGTATCTCTTACCCGGCTGCAACGATTTTGTGCCGAAAGATGGATAAGAAAAACCGGTGCCGTCAATTTTAACGTCCAAATACTCATACTCAAGCAGTTGCTCTGTTCCTCTCCGGGAAGGCGGGGTACTTCGTGCGCTTTCGAGTAGTGCCTGCGGATCTTCCCCGGCTACTGCTTCAACTAAAACCAGACGATAAGTTTGTCCCTGTATACCTTCCCATCTGAATTCAGGATATGGATTTGAAATTGTACTCCCCGCTCCCAAAGTTTCGCCGGGGGAAAGAAGGTAGATCGAAAAATCGCTGTCTATCAAATTACTGCCGATGGTTACAGATGAGGACCCGATCAATAGCCCGCCATTCACGCTATTATTTCTTTTATACAGCCGGACTTCTATGGTGTATTCATCTGCAGGCAAAGAAGTAACACCCTGCAATCTGTTAAATAGTTCGCGGCCATTCGTGGTCAACCTGCCATTAAACACCACACTCTGCCGTGCATTTGGCAATCTGCCCTGCGAAAGATCAGCATTAGAAACCGAAACAGTTTGACCGGGCAACAGTCCAAAAGGAACATCATTTCTTTGATGTGATTCCATCAACAGACCTTCGCGTGAGCTTAGAACATCGATATCGAGATAGAGATCATTAGCCTCTTGTTCCGTATAGTTCGTTAACTGAATGCTAATCAGCCGGGTAGAGGAGCTGCCATCTGCATTGATGAGCGTTGAAAAATCCACAATCTGCGCATTGCTAATCAGTGGTTCTGAGATTAGTTCTATTCCAAATTCTGAATTTTGAGAAAAAAGTGAACCAATTGGAACAAGCAGAGTAAAGAGAAGTATACAGAACAGTTTCACAATGGCCGATTTAGTTTGCTTACTCACAGATAAAGAAGTGGACTATTGAATAACCGCTATTCATGCAAAACAAAAAACTTTTATGGAGAAAACGTACGATTATCTTCAGTTTGACAAACAAAATGTTTGTTCTCTCTATCCCATCAAAAATAATATCACTTATCAACCAATGTGGAGCTACGGGGATTCGAACCCCGGACCTTCGCGCTGCCAGCGCGACGCTCTAGCCAGCTGAGCTATAGCCCCGTCGAGGCAGAATATATCACCTTTCGCAAGCATTTGTCAAAAAAACATTTTTGTTTGCGATTGATGGTTATGTATTTTTTGTTGAAGTGGAAAAATTTCTAACTTAAAACCTCACACTAACTGTACAGGAGAATAACAATGTTTAAATCACCTACTTACTTAATTATTGGGTTACTTGCTTCAGTGCTTGTATTTCAAGCCTGTGGTACCGGAGAACCTGAAGGGGATCCAGATCCATTAACACTCGAATATCTTATGAGCCTTTCTGACGAAGAGCTTATGGAGCGTGACAGTGATGGAGATGGTCTTTCCGATTACGACGAAATTTATGTCTACGGAACAGATCCGCTTAATCCGGATACTGACGGCGACGGACTAACTGATTACGAAGAAGTAAATGTTTATGGAACTGACCCGCTGAATCCGGACACCGACGGTGACGGACTTTCTGACGGTGACGAAGTAAACGTTTATGGAACAGATCCGCTCAACCCAGACACCGACGGCGACGGGCTGACCGACTGCCAGGAAGTGAAACACACCGTCCAATCTGAATGTGAAGATCCGGATTTCGAAGGACCGTTTGATGGCGGTTACGGAACGGATCCGCTCGATCCCGATACTGACGGCGACGGCCTATCTGACGGCGACGAAGTAAACGTTTACGGAACGGATCCGCTCAACCCGGATACTGACGGCGACGGATTTACTGACGGACAAGAGATTGAAATGGGAACAGACCCACTCGATCCTAACGATCCTCCATTTATTCACGAGTTGAATACAATCAACTTCAACTTTGACCGGTCAGATATACGTGACGGCGATGCCAGAATGCTGGCTGAAAACGTTGAGCGACTGATGGAAGTTGAAGCATTCAGAGTTCGTGTTGATGCTTACACTGACCACGTTGGTGGAGATCAGTACAACCTGAGACTTAGCTTGAGAAGAGCAAATGCTGTTGTAGATTTCTACAAAGACAACGGTATTGCTGAAGATCGCATCGAATTCAGAGGACTTGGAAAAGCTCCGGTACAATGTGCTGAAGCTGAGAGAGATGCAAACACTCCCGGTTGTGAGAAAAACCGAAGAGCAGAATCTCATCCTTTGAATCCGTACCCATTTTCTCCCAGAAACTAACTTGTTTTAAGTTTCTTTGTAAAAGCGGCCTGAGTTTATCGGGCCGCTTTTTTTATTTCCTGCCTGTACCAAATACTGTTGTGTCTGTTAAAAATATCGAGGCACACTAAATCCAATAAAGTACCCGGGAGAATCCAGACGCTTGGCAAAATCCAGCCTTGCAACTCCAAAAATACTGTTTAAACTAATTCCGGTTTCGATATGCATCCCATCAGATTCCATGAAATTTATGGATGACGAACTGCTTAACTCAGCAAAACCCGTACCTCCAAACAGAATAATTCCCCACCCTTTATCTGCAAAGTAGTTCAATCCCAGTAGCTCAAATGGAACGGTCCTGAAGTTATGTTCCAATGCAAATACTCCGTATCTATTTCCCACATAGGGCAGATACGGCCGGGTCTTTAAAACTGAAAAAGGCGTAAACCTGGATAGTGACCCGTCAACTGCACCTAATTTTTGAGTTGGGGCTGAACTCTCTACAAATCCTCCCGACAGATGCACATCCAATGTGTTAGCAAATAATCTTCGTTTATAGAAAGTTTCAAAATTCCAGTCCAAACTCATCCGGATTGATGAGTAGTTAAAATCACTTCCAATTTGAGGCCTGCTTATTTCTGCGGCTAATTCAATTTTCCTCGATCCGGCAAATCCAAAGTTTTGATCCTGTAAATTATACCCCATCCTTACAGTTAAAGACCGTAAAATTCCCTCATCAATTCCCGGGTTTTCTCTTCGATGATTTACCCAATTAAACAGTTTAAAATCAATTTCATTACCGGATTCAAATGAACGATGCACTTCATGATTCCCCGAAACTTCCAGATCTACTCTGTTTATAACATTATTCAATTTAAGGCCTGCAGAAACTGTTTCATTTCTGTAGTAATTAAAATAGTCATCTCCGCCCAGCAGCGTTACGGCACTGTTCATACCTGTAGTATAAATAGCTGAGCTGTACTGTGTATCCGTACTGTTTTGATATGAAAATTCAGCGGTCAACACCCTTCTTCCAAATGATACTATTCTCTGCTCCGCCCCGGCTCCATAATCCCAATCCTTGCTGTTAAAACTGTATCCGCTAAAAAATCTCAGGTCCAATCCCACATCAGAAATTCTTTCCCGGTATTTTAAACCAAGATGAACTCCCTCTACGCGATTATAACGCCCCCGGATTCCTACACCTTTAGGAATCCAATCCCCAAACCGTGCCAGTAATCCGGACCTCTCTCTGTCATCACGATCCTCGACCATTCTGGCCAAAAACCCCTCCGGCCTGAATGCCTCCTCTATTGTTTTAGTACTGTCTATAGTTGCGTAGGCTTGCCTTTCTGATTCCGTGAGAGGGATTTCACTCTCTGTAAACTCAACTGAAGCGAGTGAATCAGCCTGAACAAACGTTGTTTGATCCTGGTACAGAGAGTCAGATATTGAAACATTTACCCTGTAATCAGAAATCCTTGAAAGCTGACGAAATTGAATTGCCGGAAACTGGAGACCAACCATTCCGATGCGAATTCTGCCTTCAATCCTCATATCAACGGGTAGCCAAAAATTGGTTCCAAAACTGCTGAACTGCTGTTTATAAGAGAGGTCAAAATCCTGAACCGGTGGCGGAAAATTCACAACATCATTTGGTTTCAAATCTACATCGATGAGTGCATAATCCCTTCCCAACACATATGCAACGCCCTCGAACGTTGGCTGGAGTTTGCGACGCGGCTTTACTTCAATTTTATAGACCGGAACGCCATCCATTTGCAAAACTTCCAGCAGAGAAAAGTGATAGTAGGAGAGCGCATCCGGATGAGTTATACCAACCAGATTGTAACCGGCAATTTCAATATTGTCATCATAAAAGTTCGGCAGATATCGCACACCCGCAAAATTTTGATCAGCCGAGATGTTTGAAGTTTGTCGCGCTGACTTCTGGACTTCCCGATGCCCTTTTTCTTTGCTCCAGTACAGATCTGAGCTGCTTTCTGTTATAGATACGATAGATGTATCGTTCTGAAGAATCTGGCGCGTGTAGGCATCCGCCCGATAAGAGTATAAATCTGTCCGCCAAAGTTTTTTTCTCTCAATTACTCTCTCCATTATACTCAGACCGGGGTCCCTCTCTGTTACCAACAGTTCTGCAAGCTCTGTAACGGATGGCGATAATCGTATTATCATATCACGATTTGAACCATCCTGAACCGTTTTTACCGATCGTTCATACCCGATGTAAGTAATACGCAATGTAACCGGCAGTTCCGAAACAGAAATAGAAAAGCGACCATCCACATTAGCTACAGTTCCTTTAAGCGTGTTTTCAATCACTACAGTAGCAGCAGGAAGCGGCTCCCCTGTATCAGTATCTATAACTACTCCGGTCACCTCAATCTGTGAATAAACAAGAATTGGGCAAAATAGGAGAAACAGCAGTATTCGGTAAAATTTATTAAGCATCAGCATTCATCATTAGACCATTTAGAAATAGACTACGTGGAAAGCAAATGCTTCGTTTCAGCTAATTTCCAATTTTCGAAATAAACCTGATTATTTAGAAGAGAAATATTTAGTCTATTGATAACATCAAGAGCCGCTGCTGATCAGAAATGAGCTAGTTTTATGGATTGGTCAAAATAACGGCCGGTTCCAATGGTTTGACGGTTACTTCGTCGTTTGTTTCAAATAAAACCCTGTTATCCGTATGGACAATATATCTTTCACTGCCACACTCTACATGGTATGTAATATCGTGCCCTTTGAATTCACGTCCGATTACAATACCCCGGTTACAAGTTTTTCCTACACCGTTTGGACGCTCTATGGTTAAATGTTCGGGACGTATGGAGCAGGTTACTTTCCCTTTTGCTTTACAGTTGAGCTGTAGTAATCCAAGATTTGTTTCAATTTGATCTGAGTTATCAACCACACCTTCAAACAAATTGGTTCGCCCTAAAAATTGTGCCACAAACTTTGTCTTTGGCTTATAGTAAACCTCTTCAGGAGTGCCGATCTGCTCAATCCTTCCCTCATTCATAACAGCTATTCTATCGGCAAATGAGAGTGCTTCTTCCTGATCGTGAGTTACTAAAATTGCACTCATCCCGGCTTTTTTAATAATAGACCGAACTTCCTTCCTGGTAGAATCCCTCAACATTGCATCCAGATTTGAAAAGGGTTCATCCAATAGTACAAGCTTTGGCTCGGGTGCTATAGCCCGTGCAAGTGCTACCCTCTGTTGCTGGCCGCCTGATAGCTCGGCGGGGCTTCGATCTTTGTAATCCCCCATACCCGTTCTGCACAAAACCTCTTCTGCAAAAACTTTACGCTTAAACTTGGGTAACCCAGTGAGTCCAAATGCCACATTATCCAAAGCAGACATATGTGGGAACAGAGCATAATCCTGGAATACAAAGCCAATACCCCGCTTTTGAGGTGGAGTATGAATAGAATCGGATGAGATAACTTTACTTTCCAGCTTGATTGTTCCTCGGTCAGAGTGCTCAAAACCGGATATCATGCGCAGAGTTGTAGTCTTGCCACAACCGCTGGGGCCAAGCAGTGCAAAAATTTCATTCTCACTAACAGTAAAAGAGACATTATTTACTACAGGATTCCCTTCTTCGAATGATTTTTCAATATTTTCAACTTCTAATAACATGCACAATCCTCAATGAGAGACTACAAACGGACTTTTTCATCCTTATTTAAATTCAGTCTATTTAAATTAAGCAATTTAACCGAGGCTTTAAAGAGTTTGCCGTCAGATTTTTTTGAATGTTGTTTAAGATCAACGAATGAATTAAGTTTTTAGCTAACATTGTTCTACAGATAAATATTCCAGGTTTTTAATTACAGAACTTACATTATGAAAACACTATTAACTTTTTTGGGAGCTTCTATTTTAGCGATAACTCTGATAGCTGGTTGCGGGCCGAGTGAAGAAGAGCTTCGCCAGCAGGAACTCGAGCGTCAGCAAGCAGAAAGAGATTCTTTGGAAAGAGTTTATGAGGCACAAATGCAGCAGATGATTCAGGATAGTATTGCCCAGGCTCAACAAGACAGTATTGCAAAAGCAGAACAACGCAGCCAAATAGTATACAGCGAAAATGGCGATTATGCTGTTCAGGTTCAATCCTGGAGATCTGAAGAAAAAGCGAACCGGGAGCTGGATATGTGGAAAAACCGGGGTTTTGAAAAAGCTTTTGTTATCCAATATGGCAAAGAAGAGACCGGAGACGTCTGGTATCGGGTTCGGATTGGGCGTGTTGAGAGCAGAGAAATGGCAGAAAATTTACAGCACAAACTTTCGAATGAGTATGACGCGCAGTCATGGATATCTCGTTTGAATTAACCATTATTCAAAAACAAAAAAAAGGCTCCTTATCCAGGGAGCCTTTCTTGTTTCAATAAAGATTTTAGCATCAGAATCTGAGAGAGACCCCAAAAGCAACTCTGCTCACATTATTAAAATCGATCTGATCTGAACCTGAAATCCGGCTAATTCTATACTCAATAAAAGGTTTTATCATCGGCAGAAGAGCCAGTTCCAGTCCTCCATATCCATTCCAAAACAGATTTGTTTCATCAAAACTGTTTGCTTCACCGTCAAAATCGTACGATTCTGCACCTACACCCAATCCCACATAAGGTTTAATGAGTGCAATCTGGGCACCGGCAGTTAGAGCAAGACCGAAGTCGTAAGCGTCTACTTCACCGCTAAAATTCTGATTGTTTCCGCTTATTTCCGCATCATCATTAAAAAAAGAGAAGTGAGCTCTCATATTAAAGTCCACCACCGGAACCATAGAGAGTATTCCTCTTTCAACTCGCAGACCAAATCCATTGGTTGGATCTTCATTTCTAATTTCATAACTGGCACCGATAGACCATTGAGCACTCGCTTGATCTGTGAAAGCAAACAGGAACCCAAGTGTTAATATGGCAAATAGTAGCTTTTTCATAGTCATTCAATTTTGGGGTTTAAAAATTCGATCTATTATTAATTCTAATACTCTCAATCATATAGGCTAACACGCCGTTAATGTTTCAACTTCCGAAAGTCGTATCAAAACTTAGGTACATATTTCCACTCTAACAAACTGTTATAATTGATTTTTCTGCTATTTTCACGATTATTTATAGCGCTTTTCAATAATAGTTGTGCTTTTTCGATCATTTTTACTAATATTCTTATGCGCTCAAGTAGCGTCTCTCTTGATGAATAGTCAGGGCATCACACCGGATACGTGTGATGCCTTATTTTTTTATGTAACCTGCCTTATAGTTTTTCGTATACAATATTTGTACAACCCCGTCTAACTTCTATCTTTGAGGAACCCAAATAATTGAAAGCACCACTGTGATGAAGAATTTTAAAATTAACCATCGGGAATCTTCGGGATTAGACGTTTTGGACCTTCATGGAGAATTGGATGCACATACCGCTTCTCAGCTCGAAGAATCGCTTAAATTGCTTATAGACAGTAATAAATCGAACATTATTGTTAACTGCAGTGAGCTCGATTACATAGCCAGTGCCGGACTTGGTGTATTTATGGCCTACATAGAAGATGTAAGGTCTACCGGTGGCGATATAAAGCTGACCAATATGAGCGATAGAGTATTCAATGTCTTTGATCTGCTTGGTTTTCCAACGCTTTACGATATTCTCGAAGATGAACGGGATGCCATTAAACAATTTTCTAAAGAAAAATAGAAGCTGTTGAAAAAGTCGGCCACATACCGAATTACGGTGAACGCTTCTACTGAAAACCTGGCAGAGGTGCGCAATTTTGTTGCACAGCATGCTTCTGAGCAGGGATTTACGAAAGAACAGATATCTGACCTTCAACTGGCTGTAGATGAAGCTTATACAAACATCATTAAGCACGCTTATCAAAACAATCCCAATGAACACGTTGAAATAGATCTCTCTTTTGATCCCGATAAGCTCTGCATCAGTCTGTTCGACAGCGGTACCAGCTTCAGCCCTAAAAACTACAACCTTCCAAATATTCGTAAAAAAATAAAGGAGCGTAAACGGGGAGGTATGGGAGTTTATCTTATCCACCAATTAATGGATAGCGTATCTTATCATGCAAACTCTGATAAGAATGAAATTCGCCTCTGTAAAAAAAGAAATTGAGATAAATCATGGCTGCATCAGAAAAAGAGCTCCAAAATCGGTTTGAGATGAAAACCGTGCTCGAAACAAGCCGTATGCTTATCGAGTCGCGCAGCAGTGATTTTGTACTGAACAATTTACTGCTCATTTTAATGGGCAAACTGCTTTCGGGTAAGGCTGCCATCCTTTTTTACAACCCTGAAACAAAAACTTACACGGTTGAAAAGTCAAAAGGATTAAAATCCATCTCGGCAGGTGACTCTATTGAAATAAATCTCACAAATTCGGAAAAGTCCTGCTCTCATATCCCCTACGATTTACATCCTGATAAACTACCCGCAATTGCGGATGAAATGGAAGATTCAATTTTTTTTCCACTCAGGACCAGTAACCAGCATATCGGATTTTTATTTCTTGGGAAAAAAGCGACCGGAAAACCGTACACTGCCCGGGAGTTAGAGTTTGCCGAAAGTTTATGCATTATTTCATCAGTGGCTCTTTCTAACTCTCTACTTTTCGATCAGCTTAAAAACACAAACAGAAAGCTCGATCGCCGAATACACGAACTGAACACACTTTTTGATCTCTCAAAAGAGTTTAACCTGCTTACTGACCGGGAGAAAATATCAAACATCTTTAAATTTGCCCTCCTTGGTCAGCTTTTTATCCGAACGTTTTTCCTTTTATATAAAACGCCCGGTAAAATTTCCACTCTAACGTCGAGCGGTTTAAAAAAACAGTTCAGCCAAAAAGAGATGGACACCCTGTTTGACTTATGCCCAACAGATGTGCGATCTGTTGATGATCACTGCTATGGTAAAGTCCCATCGTTAGAAAACAACCAGATTACAAATATCATTGGAATTTCTATTCAGGGAGAGAAAGTTGCTGTAATCGGGGTGGGCGACAGACTCAATAAAGAACCCTACTCAGAAACAGATTTCAACTTTCTTAAATCACTTTCAAACCTGGCCGTAGTTTCTATCCAGAAAACCTTTCTGCTTGAGGAGAGAATTGACAAAGAGAGGATGGAAGAGGAGCTGGCTATTGCAAAATCTATTCAGCGCGGCCTGCTGCCCGACCCCATTCCCAAGGTTAAAGGAGTTGATTTAGCAGCAAGCACGCTCTCATCCAGAGAAGTGGGCGGCGACTATTTTGATATAGCGGCTACCCCGGATGGAAGTACAATTTTTGCCATTGGTGATGTAACCGGAAAGGGTGTACCCGCCGCACTGCTGATGGCAAATCTGCAGTCGATGCTGCACGTTCTTTTGCCCGTGGATATTGAACTGAGTGAAGCTACGGAAAGAATTAACGATCTGATCTTCAAAAATACCCCCAGTGATAAATTCATTACTTTTTTCTGGGGTAAATATTTTCCAGGGAAAAACATTTTCCGATATGTAAATGCCGGTCATAATCCACCTCTAATGCTCAGAAATGGTTCTTCAAGCCTGGAAGAGCTAACTGAGGGAGGTTTACTGCTAGGCGCTATGGAGACTATTTCTCCATACGAACAGAAAGAGTTTACTCTGCACAGTGGAGATCTGCTTGTTTTCTATACAGATGGTGTAAATGAAGCCATGAATCGGAAACAGGAAGAGTTCGGAGAAGAGCGTCTCTACCGGCTCATACTGCAAAACAGAGAACTCAGCCCAAATGAGCTAATGGAAAAGATCATCGCTGAAGTGCGAGAATTTGCAGACGATAAACTTGGAGACGACCTCACTTTATTGATCTTCAGGGTCAATTAGATAAACTTCTTCCTATCATAGCATTGGAAATACTACCCTGCCTTTGATTTTCGGCCAGTGCAATGATCGCCTCGTAAGTTCTGTAGCGATTCATGATCTCTTTTACATACTGTACAGGCTCGATACCTCTCGCAAATCCATAGCGCGCATGTTGATGATAACGCCTCTGCATAAGCATCAACAGAGCATTCGACACATTTTCCCACTCATTCGGGTTTCTATTCTGATCGATCACAAGTCTTCTGGCGTCGGCCATATGTCCTAGCCCAACGTTGTATGTTGCCAATGCCATCTGCCACTGATTTGTACTGTCCATGTAGGAGTAGTGGTGGAGATGTTCTTTTATAATTCTGGCCCCCTCCTTGATATTCGTAACCGGATCATAAAGTTGTTCGTATTCTGTTTCCACAAAACGGGGAATAACCTGCATCAAGCCGACAGCGCCCGCCCAGCTTTTACTGTTGGGATTAAAGCTGGACTCCTGAGCAATCATTGCCGTAAGCATCAGCCAGTCAAGTTCCAGTGAATCTGCAACACTCTTTACGATATCGTCATACGGAGAGATTATCCCTATCGTCTGGTATTGCCATTCCGGGTTGTAAAACTCCGCAATCTGGCGACTCTCTTCAAAGTATCGCTGCCTCAGCACATTCAAAAATGTTGACCGTCTCGGTCGCTCGCGATCTTCGGTAAATCTAAAATGTTTATACAAAAACCGATTCATTGCAGATTCTAAATCGGGTGCATTCTCCCGAATAGCCCATGCGATGGTATCTTTTTCTGCAATAGTCGGACCGGGAAATAGCCCGTCCATGTATCGATTGGCCGCATCAAACATATTGTCATCTGCTACAGTGGCCATCAGTTCACCTTCAGCAACCTGCATAAGTGCCGCTTCAGTATCAATGGCGTCCGGAATAATATCGATGTTGATGTTATACCCATCCTCAATCAAATCTTGAAGCCTCGCATAGTATGAGCTGTTTCTCCTTACAGAGACTGCAATATCTGTTTCTGAAAGTTCTTCCAGAGTCTGGGGTTGAGCGGGCGCTTCTGCTGAAAAGACCAGAAGCTGATCTACCAGGTTATACGGCCGGGTAAAATTCACAATTTGCCGGCGTTCTGGTGTAATGGTGTAATTCGCAGCTATAAGGTCGCCTTGGCCACTGTTAAGCAGGTCAAAAGGATTTTCATCTGCACCAACAATCACTACTTCCAAAGCCAGGTCATTTTCCCTTGCAAACTCCTTAACCATTTCATATTCAAAACCCACCTCTATCCCCTGATTGAGAAAATAGGTATTTGAACTGTAGTACGTGATCATTCTAAGTACGCCGTTCCTCTTAATTTCCGCTAAATCCCTTTGTACGGGCTCTAATACAGAAACAGGCAGTGATGCTTCAGCTTCTGTTTCCGAAGCTGTGCCAGGGGCGTCATCAGTACTACATGCCGCAAAGAGCATTGTGGTTAGTAAGATCAGCGGTAATAATAACCACAGTCGGTTTCCCTTAAAATTTTTATCAGTATAGATTTTCATTCATTACAGGTTGGTTCCTGTTAAAGCAGTGACAGATACATCGTCTCTTTTCATTTGAAACTGCCACTAAGTATGCACACATAACGAAATAAATTCTGATTACGTTTTGCCGGCATAATTTTTATTACATAAACCCTTGATAGTTAATGCTATATAACTTTAGCGCTTATTGATTTCTAAATCATTTATAAAGGAAAATTACCTCATTTTACTCAGAGGAACAAAGAATTGGCCTTCTGTTAAGAATATCTAAGGCATTTATTAATTTTAAGGTGTTAATTATAAATACTTTAGCCCTCTTCCCTTCGGGGGCGGGACATTCTTTTTATCCAGGTTAATGTGACTCCAAAAACGATTACAAGCATTGCAACTATCGAGAAGCTTGATGGAATCTCACCAAAGATAAAAAAGGCAGCTATCGCGGCCACAACCGCTTCAGACAGTACCAACGTAGAAAGCAGTGTTGGAGAAATGTATTTAACCGCATAGTTCATGGCTCCATGCCCCAAAACTGTAGGTCCCGCAGCGAGCCCTATCCCTACTAAAACGGACATTGCGGTAATTGCCGGAATCCCACCCACCCACAGAAAGGTTAGCACAACACAAGTAATCGTAGCGTATGTGTATACATAGAACACATAATCAATCCACTCTGTATGTTGTCTTATTTTCCGACCAAGCATAAAGTACGCTACAAAGACAACAGCAGATAAAAAGGCCAGCGTATTGCCAAAAATTGCATCCGGAAATTGATCCATCTGTGCATCGTCTGCCAGGCCAAGAAGTACGGAGCCCGTAAACGCAATACCTACTCCAATCCATACCACAGGCCGGAATTTGGTTTTGAACAGTAAGCTTTCGGCCACAATAAGCATAACCGGGTGAATTGTTACCAATACAGATGCAGATGCAACAGAGGTGTAATGGAGCGATGCTATCCACAGTGTAAAATGCAGGCCTAAACTTACTCCTGCGGCAATTAAAAGGTAATTGCTTATACCGGCAGCCTTTATTTCATACAGCGGCATTCGTTTCGGAAACCAAAAAGGGAACAGAATCAGAGCCGAAAAACCGGTTCTCATAGCGGCCAATGCCAGAGGTTCAACATCGGTTGCAAACCTTACCAGTATGGGAGCAAATCCAAATGTAAGTAACCCAACAACAAGCAGCGTAACTACTTTAGTGAGAGGTACATCGTTCTGCGGTGAGTTACTCACATGAATTACCTTATACGATCCATCGACTTAACCAGCTCTTCATCTTTTTTAATTAAGCGTCCTGCCTGCCATAATGAAGCGAGAGAAAGAATAATGATGCCGGAGCTGACAACCTCCTTCCATAAAAATCTGCCGAAGCCCCCCAGAGAGAATAGTACCCCAAGGGCAAAACCCAATGCTACAATTTGGATATAAGTAGCCATTTTAACCCACTTAAGTTGATTAGGCCTGTTTTTGTATAAGAAAATTGAAAATACAGCTAATAACATTGGCAACGTGAGAGAAATCGCCATTCCGATGCCAAACCAATCTGCCGGATCGTGCACAGCGTGACTATAGATCGGGCTAAAAAAAACAGCCAGGTTTAATATTACTGTAAGAGCTAAAAATATGGTTTGTGGTCTTTGAATCACTGTTAGCTTTATTTTTTTCGGTTAGTCAATAAAAAATAAGAATAATCAGACAGATCTCATGTTTAAAAGTGAAATCTGTCTGAATTTCTTAAGCCCTCAAAGCCGTAATGCGTTGTGCCAGTGAATCAAACGCAGAATATAGAACGGGAACAACGACCAGTGTAAGGAATGTCGCAAAGGTTAAACCGCTGATGATGGCAATGCCCATCGGCCCCCAAAATGCGGTGCTTTCCGATCCAAACTGGAAATTTGGATCGAAGTTTACGAACAGATTCACAAAGTCGATATTGATACCAAATGTGAGCGGAACCAATCCAAGTATAGTAGTCAATGCGGTTAATATTACCGGTCTGAAACGGATAAGCCCGGCTTCGATAATTGCATTCTTTTTCTGTAACCCCTGCTCTGTAAGCTGTTTCACATAGTCCAGCAGTACAATATTGTTTACACAGACAATTCCGGCGAGTGAAATAATTCCGATAAATGTCATTAAACCGAATGGCGTACGTGTAAGGATCAAACCAAGCAGCACACCGATGAGACTTAAACCAACGGCCACCATGATGATAAACGGTGAGATCACGCTATTGAATTTTGCCAGCATCACCAGGAAAATGAGAGCAAAACCAACCAGGAGGGCTGTAGTCAAAAACCCAAAGGCTTCTTCCTGATCTTCACTTTCACCGGTGTACTCCATAGAATAACCCGCAGGCAGATTTTCTCTGTAATCACTTAGCAGTTCCTGAGCGTTGGAAAGTACTTCCGGACCGCTAAATCCGGGCGCAGCCTGACCCTCAATCGTCGCTGTTCTCTGCAGATTTAACCGTGTAATAGACCCAAGACCCGTCCCTTCCTCAAAGGTTGCCACCGAAACGAGAGGTATGGATGTTCCTGTCTGCGTCACAATATTAAGTCCGCGCAAGCTTTCAAGATCCTGACGATCTTCCGGCCTCAATCTCACCATGATATCGTACTCATCTTCTCCGTCTCTCCATTTGCTGGCTTCCAAGCCATTATTGGCAATTCGGATTGTCTGGGCAATATCAGACATGCTTAAACCAAATCGGCTGGCTTTTTCGTAGTCAACCAAAATTCGATATTCGGGTATTCCACCGCTTATATTATTTCTCACATCAACAAGGCCGGGTACTTCTTGCGAAACCGACGCATCCACCAGAATTTGTGTTATCTCTTCGGTAATCCGCACAATCTCATCAAAATTTTCTCCCGAAACCTCAATATTTACAGGAGCGCCGGTAGGAGGACCCTGCTGCTCTCCTTCAATTTTCACGGTGATATCCGGAATGTCTTTGATGATTTCACGCAGTTTTGTCATCGTATTTGCCGATGGTTCCGGCCGGTCGCCATAATCCACCAGGTTAACTGTAAGCCTGGACAGTTCCGGACTTTGACCACCGCCACCAAAAAACGGATCACCGGATACCCCTACGTTTGTCTGAATATTTTCGATATTCGCTTTTACAAGCGGGTCTTCATCAATCAGATTGTAAATTCTGTTCTGGACCTCTTTTGCAATTTCATTGCTGGCGTGAACATTCATACCAATAGGCCCTTCCAGTTCCACAATGATTCTGCTGGGATCAGTTTCGGGAAAAAATTCCACTCCGGTAGGAGCAAGACTAAACATCCCAAAAATAGCAAGCAGTGCACCCATTACAGAGTTCAGAAGGAGAGATCGGTTATCGGTAAGAATAATTGGCTTGGAAGACTTTCTCAGCATTCCCAATGCACCAATAATAACCAGAAGCAGTGGCACCGACATCAAAATGAGCCAGACTGTAAAACCAACATGTCCGGTTATTGAAATAAGAAGCAAAATAGATGCATTTAGCAGGCCCAATAATACACCGGAAATAATAGATATTTTACCGCCTATAAAAACAGCTTCCAGTGAATGTATGATTACCAGAATCAAACCTAGGGCCCCAAATATTCCCGCCAGAACAAACAGGGCAGTCGAAGCCGGAGAAAAGAGCCCAACAAGTGCACCTAACACGCCTAAAAGCAGAGCAAGAGTTAAGCTACCCAACGAAAGTGTGTTTCGAAGCAGAGCATATTTGCCGGAATAATCTCTTTTCAAAAATGTGCGAAGCATTACTTTGTAGTACTTCAAAACTCTTGGGAGTGTTCTCTCTGTAAAAATCGCGGACAGCGGCTTGATGACATAGCGATAAGACAGCACAAAGAATAGAACCGTTAAGAGTGTTACGACTAAGGTAGTAAAGTTTGCCATCCCAATAGCTACACCAAGAAATAGCAGTACGCCAGTAATTGCCCCTTTTACATATACTGACATCGGCTTTTTCTCCTCGTCGTCCAGGCGCACCAGGTATGCGGTTAATACGGGATAAAGAACCAGTGCTACAAACAGTGAACAGAGAAGAACAATAATTAGCGTCAATGGCAGATAACCCATAAACTGACCGATAATACCCGGCCAGAAGGTCATAGGAATAAATGCTGCAAGCAGAGTGGAGGTTGCCGCTATAAGCGCGTAACCCACTTCATCGGTAGCCAGTTTTGCAGCTTCAAATCGCTCATAGCCCATCTCTCGATATCGGTAGATGTTCTCTACCACCACAATTGAATTATCCACAAGCAGACCAAGGGCAATAATCAGGCTAAACAGAATGATAAAGTTTGCTGAGTAGCCCAGTGAAAACAGAACAATAAACCCTACCAGAATCGACAGGGGAACTGCCGTACCAACCAGCAGTGCATTTCTCACACCAAGAAAGAACACTAAAACAAGCACAACAAATAGCATACCACTGATGATGCTGTTTTCCAGATCTGAAATCAGTTCTTTTACATTCTCACTCTGATCTCCCGTAACCACAACACTTGTTCCTGAAGGAACAGGGAAATTTTCTACAATCTGCATTACCTCATCAACGGTGTCGAGTATATTCGCACCCGGCCGCTTTTTGATGTTTAAACTAATGACCTGGTTGTCCTGAATTTCTGAATCATCCAGCTCTACTTTTTTACCATTGTCATCAATTTTATAAGCCCTGAGACGCGCAAAGCTTTCTCTGTCCTTAAACCCAAATACAACTTCAGCCACATCACGCATGTAAACCAAACCTGCGCTTTGAGACTGTTCACCCATCGGGCGGGCGATGACCAAATTTTCAATTTCGGCAGGATCATCAAATTCACCGCTAACCCGTAACAGGTAGCTCATCATATCTACATCTACGGTACCCCCGGGAATAGTCAGATTTTGTGACTGAATCGCATTTACGAGCTGACCAAAACTCAGCCCATATCCGTTTAGTGCTCCCAGATCTACATTCACCTGTACTTCCCGCTCAATTTCGCCAACCATTTCCACTTCACGAACACCCGATCCTGTCTCGATTACATCTTCCAGCCTGTCGGCCACCTCAGTCAATCTGGAGAGAGGATAATCTGCGGCCAGGTTTACCGTCATAATCGGAAAATCATCCAGGTCTATCTCAACAATAAAGGGCTCTTCTGCGTCCGGGGGAAGTTCTGTCCGCGCTAAATCAACCCTTTCCCTAACCCTTTGACTTGCCTCTGTTATGGGTACATCCAGGTCAAACTCTACAACGATACTGCTAAAACTCTCGAGTGTATTTGAGCGTATCTCTTTTACACCGTTTATTCCCTGCAGTTCTCTCTCAATCGGCTGGGTAATGAGAGATTCCATATCGGACGGAGAAATTCCCGGATAGATGGTATTGACAATAAAAATCGGAATTTCAATCGACGGATTTGATTCCTTGGGTATCGAACTGTAGCTGAAAGCACCTGCTATTATCAGGATTGCCGTCAGAACTACTATTACAGTTCTGTTTTTAAGTGTTAGCTCGGTTAGTTTCATATTTAAAACGTCTCAGATCAAAAATTTTTGGAATAAACCGGTTAAAACGAAACGACCGGTCTGTCTGCTGTTTTCAGCCGTTCAGCTCTTTCAATACTGGTTTCAGTCGTTAATATGTTCAGAACATCTCCTTCACTCAGGTTCCGAACGCCTGTCACAACCAGCTCATCCCCTTCCGATACTCCTTCGGTAATCTGAACTAAAGGTCCTGAAGCCGAACCCGTTCGCACACTTACGAGGCGGGCTACTTTTCTGCCATTTTCCTCTTCGGCAATAAAAACAGACTCCCCGTCCTCGTCACGCAGTACCGCAGTTCTTGGCACAATAATGACATCCTGAAGTGTCCTTCGCTGCAGCATCAAATCAGCTACCATTTCGGGTTTAATCAGCTGAGCTGAGTTGCTTAATTCAATTTCAATGGCATATGTTCGGGTTTCCGGATCCAATACATTACTTGCATAGTTAACCCGACTTTCCCGGCTCGCCTCTCTCAGCGTTCGGAAATTAACCTGTACACCTGATCCCTCGGCAATTTCACCGGAGTATCGCTCCGGCACACCTGCCACTACACGAACCTGATCGGTATTCACCAACCTGACGACCGGCATTCCGGGATTGATCAATTCACCTGTACGGATAAATCGTTCTTCAATTCTGCCTGAAAATGGCGCTTCAATTTTAGCATCCTGCAGCTGTTTTTCTGCCTGATTAAGTTGAGCGCGAGCTTGATCCCTCTGTGCTCGTGCGCTGTTGTAATCCTGTGTGCTAATAATCGAATCTGCATGCAGTGATTCAAAACGGTCAAAGGTATCTTCTGCAAGTTCATAGCCTGTTTTAGCAGCTTGATACTGGGCCAGGATTAACCGGTCATCGATCTGTGCGATAACTTCGCCCTTCTCAACCCTCTCTCCCCGCTCTTTGATCGAAAGTATTCTGCCGGATGTCTCGGATGAGATCATCGCATCTTCGATCGCTTCTACCGTACCCGTGGTCCGAACAAAATCCTCAAAACTATCCGGTTCAATAATAACCGTTTCAACCGGCATGAGCCTCGCTCCGTTTACACCGTTGTCGACCCCGTTTTCTTCACCCTGATCGCAAGATACAAAGGCGATTGCCAGCAGCAGAAGTCCTGCATTCTTTAATACATTTTTCATGATTCCTTTTTTCAACATTTTATTGTGCGTCTAGTACCGGTTTACCAATTGATTTTTCGTATTGACTGAGTGCAATTAAGTAGTCGTACACAGCCGATAGATAATTAAGTTTACTTTGATCCAGCAGAGATGAAGCCTGTCGTTCCTGAAGTGCCGTTCCGGCCCCCTCCTGTAGTCTTCGCATTGCAAATTCGTAATTGAGCTCTGCCTGCTCGAGGTTCCTTTCCTGACTTCTGATTCTCCGCAATGATGTCTCAAGGTTTTTTAAGGTCTGATCAATCTCCAGGTAGACAGCGTTCTTTTGAAACTCCCTGTCAATCTCAGCCTGCTTGATATTAATTTTATTCTGCTGTACCTGCATTCTGGTTTGAAAACCGCTAAAAATATTCCAGTTCAGCCTTAACCCCACCGATACTGCCTCATTCCAGTAAGAGTCCTCAAAAAAGCCTCGGTCTGATGCCGTAAATTCAAATTCCTGACCTTCAACCGGGGAAACTACTGTTCGGTTGGAAGGTACTGAACCTATGTACGCAAAATTTGCAAACGCGTTAACTGTTGGGAAATACCTTGCCCTTGTCACATCTTTTTCAATAGACCTCAACTCAATCAGGCTCGCTGTTTGTCGCACATCAGGTCGCTGCTGCAGTGCTATTTCGTAAGCAATTTCTCTATCCGCAATTTCGGGCTGCATCGACTCATCAAACTCTAAAGCCCCTCTCAGGTTAATCTCCTTTTGAGTCGGGATTCCCAGCTGAAGTGCTAGATTTTTGGCCGCCAATTCAGCCTGATTTTCAGCTTCTATCAAATTGGTTTCAAGGTTTACCAGTTCAACTTCTGCGCTTACCCTGTCGTATTTTGATAGCACTCCTGCTTCTACCGAACGACGAGTCTCCTCAACCGTGACCCTGAGCCTTTCTACACTCGATCGTAAAACCTCCACTTGCTCCTTGGCTAATAGTGCCGAGTGGTACGAATTCTTCACCTCCTGAACAACTTGCTGGCGATCAGCCTGAACCTGGTCCTGACTAAACTCCCTAAACTGCTGTGCGGCTTTGATGGCAGAAAATGCAGCACCGTTGTAAATAGCCTGTGTGACAGAAACTCCAAATTCAAACTGATTTTCTACGGCAAATGGATTACTGCCATCCATTCCGGGGGGCGTCAACCCCGCATCTTCATACCCCTGTCTTTGGCGGTTTAAATATTCATCAAAAGTTATTGGATTCGTATTGGGGTCACCATCCGTTCTGGCTTGTTCATTAAACGCAAGCCAGTCGATTGCTCCGAACGATTCAAACAATCCGCCCGCATCTGATCCGGCAAATGGATTGGGTGTGCGTAAATTACGGGTATAACTTCCCGAAGCGTTTATTTGGGGATAAACCGAACCCCACGCTTCTCGAATTTGTGCTTCAGCACGGTCCAGATCCAGCAAGCCTCTACGCAGCAGATGATTGTTAACAAGCGCTATCTGTATGGCTTCGTCCAGCGTGATTGTTACTGTATCACCGGAGGTGAGATCTGCAACATCCTGCGCTTTTAAAACATTTACCATCCCGGCGATCATCCACAGAGTAAATGTCCCCAGAAATACTTTTTTTATCACGTCCATAAGTTCTTTCAGCAATTCTTTTTTCCGCAAATTGATTTAGGTCGTTCCTACGATAAATTCTGCATCTTGTTACAATTTTTTTGACTCTCAGTCATTTTCAATTCCGCCCCCAATTACATGGATGAAATTCTGAACCAGTGATTCAAAACTGAACTCAACATCATTGACAAATTTATGGTACTGAACTTTGTTCTTCATAAATGCCATATGCATCACCCCTTTCGATGCAGCCCAGATAATCAAACCCAACTCCTTCGGGTCGATGGTATCTTTAATTGATCCATCCTGCATCCCCACCTGAAGCGCCCTAACAATATATGTCATGGCTTCGGAGGCATTCTCCTCGCACTTCTCAACAATAGGACTGTTAGAATATTCGTCGAGATCCAAAATACTCTCATAATAGTTGAAGGCATTGAAGTAGAGAGGATTCAACTGTATAAAGTTCAGGTAAGCCTGACCGATGTGCTCAACCATTTGCAAACCGTTGAGATCTTTGGTGAGCACTTTACCCATCTCCTGATTTAACAGGCGGGACCCGCGCTCGCAGATGGCAAGATAAATCGACACTTTGCTTTTAAAGTGTAGATAGAGCGTACCTTTTCCCAGCTCAGCCTTTTCGGCAATTTCTTCCATTGTAGCACTGTTAAAACCGTGCTCTCCGATAATCTGCTCTGCAGCATCAATAATGGCTTCGCGCCTTCTTTGTTTTTCACGCTCTTTTCTGGATAGTTCTTTCATGTATTTGACTGACGGTCATATTTTGAACAAGAGTCATAAAACTATCACTTTTGAAATTCCGTTCCAATCATTTTCAAAAAAATTTCCGCGGGATAATCTCTATCTTTAAGCGCTCAATTAATAATTTACCCGACCATTGAATAAAAATCTGTTAACCGATCTATCCCTGCTATTTCTGGCAATTATTTGGGGGCTTAATTTTACAGTCATAAAAGCAAGCCTTGCCGAGATTGACCCCTACAGTTTTAACTCTATCCGTTTTGTACTTGCCGCTCTTTTTATGTGGGCCATTATTATCAAACGCAAAAAATGGTTTACCATAGACAAAAAAGACATCATCCCGCTTGTCATCCTTGGCCTGATTGGCAACCTCTTCTATCAGTGGCTGTTTATTATTGGCATTAACCTGACATTTGCCGCCAACGCTGCAGTCATGCTGGGCACGATCCCAATATGGGTAGCTATCAGCTCACACATTTTCTCTTTTGAAGTATTAAATCGCCTGAAAACCATTGGCGTTTTTTTAGCATTTGCGGGAGTTACAATCATCATTTTTTATGGAGAAAACCCTGTCTCATTCGGGTCCGACAACTTCAGAGGAGATATTACCATTGTTATCGCAGCGGTAGTCTGGGCGCTCTATACAATCTTTTCAAAAAAGCATCTTACAAGATACACACCCGTCCAGTACTCAGCTATGATGACATCTATCGGAGCTATTTCGCTTACGATACTTGCAATACCTCATTTTGGAGAAACCGATTGGGGCTCTGTTTCATTAGCGGCATTTGGCGGTGCGTTTTTCAGCGGATTGTTAGCAATTGGCCTTGCTTACCTGATATGGAACAATGGTATTAAAGTAGTTGGAGCGGTCCGGTCATCAACCTATCAAAATCTGGTACCGGTTATCGGGTTGATATCCGGTGTAGTTCTTTTAGGCGAAAATCTTGCATTACTGCAGTACATTGGTGCAGCAATTGTTATTGCAGGAATTTTAATTACCCGCCATGGCGGACGCATTTCATGACATTCGGCTACCGCCACTCAGCAGATAAAGAATAGCCATCCTTACAGCAACACCATTGGTCACCTGATTTAAAATGACAGCACGATCACTGTCTGCCACTAGACTTTCCATCTCAACACCGCGATTGATCGGGCCGGGATGCATGATGGTAAAGTCCGGATATTTATCAAGGTGCTCCATCTTAATCCCAAACGTCTCATGATATTCCCGCAGGGATGGGAACAGATCTGTACCTCCGGTGATGCGCTCCATTTGAATTCTCAGTGCCATCGCAATATCACACCAGGCAAGTGTCTCTTCCAGGCTATAAGAAACCTCTGCGCCCAGCGTCTCTACATAAACTGGCATAAGTGACTTGGGGCCGCATACTACAACCTCAGCCCCTAGCTTGACTAATCCGATAATGTTTGACCGAACAACCCGGCTGTGTGAGATATCCCCAATGATGGCCACTTTCTTCCCCTTCATATCGGGGTAAATCTGCCGCATTGTAAAAATATCGAGAAGGGCCTGAGTCGGATGTTCATGAGCGCCGTCTCCGGCATTAATAATCGCTGCGTCAACACAGCGGGTTAAAAAGTGCGGAACTCCCGGACTTTCGTGCCGACTTACAACCATATCAATTTTCATGGAACTGATATTCTGGATCGTATCCTTCAGGGATTCACCTTTTTTAGCACTGGAGGTGCCGGCAGAAAAATTTACCACATCGGCTCCCATCCTTTTTTGAGCCAGTTCAAAAGAGAGACGGGTTCGGGTACTGTTTTCGTAAAAAAGATTTACGATCGTTTTATCGCGAAGGGTGGGCACTTTCGGAACCGGACGATCCAAAACTTCTCGAAAGGTTTTTGCTTGTTCCAATACATATCTTAAATCATCTGCACTGTAATCTGCCAGTCCCAGCAGATGTTTTTGGGTAAATTTGTACTCTTCTTTTTCCGATTTACTCATCGTTTCCTCCTTCACCTTTCACCACATACACCGCATCCTCACCGTCCAGTTCCTTTACCTTTACACGAACCTCTTCATCTTCGTGTGTTGGAACTGTTAATCCTACATAATCAGCAGAAACAGGCAGCTCACGGTGTCCGCGATCTACCATACAGCAGAAGCGAATACTTCTCGGGCGGCCATAAGCCATCAGTGCATCCATCGCTGAGCGTACTGTTCGCCCCGTAAAGAGTACGTCATCTACAAGAATCACATCCCGGTTATATAGATCGAACGGAATCTCGGTAACTTTCACTTCTGGCATTTTTAACTTCGACCGGAAATCATCCCTGTAAAATGTTACATCCAGCACGCCAAAATCCGGCTTGGCTCCTGTTTCATCTTTTATGATCTGCATAATTCGCCGACCCATATAAACTCCCCGGGTCTGCATACCGATAATAGCGGGGTGGGAGGGATCTTCGTACGGTTCGAGAAACTGATAGGCAAAACGCAGATAAGTGCGCTTTACGTCCTCTTCCGTCATGATTTTCGCTTGTTCCAAAAAGTTACCTCTGTGGTATTTTTGTTTCAAAATTAGTCAATGTGTATGTGGTAAACAATTTTGAATTCCGACAAATCATCACTCATAATTTGGTGTTACAATGCTTACCTTCAATGCTTTATAAAATTACACAATGTCTCCCGAACAGAATAAGAAAGTTTTACTAATAGTAGCGATTGCAGTCATTGCGTTTAATCTCAGACCCGCAATTTCAGCCGTTGGCCCCCTGATCTATGAAATCCGGATCGACACCGGACTATCCAATACACTATTGGGAATGCTTACAACACTGCCGGTTCTGGCATTTGGCCTCTTCTCTATTCTGACTCCCTTTTTCACCAAAAAACTGGGAACGGAAGGGACCATGACACTGGCTCTTATTTTACTCACAGCCGGACTTCTAATTAGAGTTTATCCTGCTCATGCGGCTCTTTTTGCGGGAACTGCCCTTCTGGGTGTCGGAATTGCGCTTGGCAACGTACTGCTGCCCGGCATTGTTAAAAAGAGCTTCCCCAACCGATATGGATTGGTAACCGGAATCTATTCAGCCATGCTGGGAACCGGTGCTGCTGTCGCCTCGGGAGTAAGTGTACCCATTTCTGAAGGGTTGGATTTAGGCTGGAGATGGGCTTTGGGCATCTGGGCTGCATTCTCATTTATCGCGCTTCTGGTTTGGTTGCCGCAAATGAGAAAAAACATGCCGGTTGTAGCAAGTCGCAGTTTCAAAAATGCGATCAAGCATCTTACAAACTCCGGAATTGCTTTGAATGTGGCGCTCTTCATGGGTTTACAATCCTTCACTTTTTTTATCATCGTTGCCTGGCTGCCCGAAATTTTAATTGAGCGGGGCATGGAAACTGCCCGGGCCGGTTTGATGCTTGCCATCGTGCAGGGGTCGGGCGTTTTAGGTACGTTCTTAATGCCGGCATGGGCTTCCCGGCGTCAGCGTCAGCGACTGCCGGTGGGTATATTAATTGGGCTTGAAGTGATCAGTCTGCTGGGGCTGATTTTCATCACCGATACTACTTATACAGAATTCTGGGCATCAATATTGGGCATAAGCCTCGGTGGCAGTTTTGGAATGGCCCTGCTATTTATCGTGCTGCGCACAAAAGATACTGAGACTGCAAACGAACTATCAGGCATGGCACAATCTGCCGGATATACGCTTGCCGCCGTTGGCCCCGCCCTGTTTGGTGCTTTTCACGATTTTATCGGCAATTGGACCACACCGCTTATTTTTCTTCTAGTAATATCCATTTTAAAATTCTGGTCAGGCTGGATTAGTGGCCGGTCAGAATACATTTAAAGCAATTACTTCACATGAAAGCTTTTTTCCTGGATCGCGACGGAACGTTAAATGTAGACTACAATTTTGTTCACAAGCCTGAAGAGTGGACCTGGTGCAATGACGCTTTAAAAGCAATTCAATGGATGAATGACAATGGTTTCAAAGTCATCGTTGTAACCAATCAATCGGGGATTGCAAGAGGCCGCTATACCAAAGATGATGTAATACAACTTCACAACTGGGTGGATCAGCAACTTGAAAAGGAGGGACTTCACATTGATGAGTGGTACATTGCGCCTCATCATCCGAAGTTTGATGAAAAACCACACGATTTCGATCCTAATGATCGGAAGCCCGGCACCGGTATGTTCCTGAAAGCGATCAAAAAACACGGAATCGACCCGAAACAGTCCTATATGGCAGGAGATAAAATTACTGATCTCAAACCTGCGGTAGAGTTGGGAATTAAACCGTTCTTTATCCGTTCCAGACATGAGCCGAATCAAGACAAAAAATGGCTGAAAAACCATAATACCAGAATGTTCGACACCCTTTATGACGCCATTCAGACTATCTAAACCATAGACTTTCTTTGAAAATTATTTATCAAGATTGATCATTATCAACCGTTTTCTACGTATCATTCTAATTGATAACGAACGTTTCCTGTTATCAATCAACGATAGCTTTCCTCCAGGATGATACATGATCAAAATACCCATCAAGAAACAGCCCGACGAAACCACTTGCGGGCCAACTTCACTGCACTCACTTTACGAATACTATAAAGACCCGATCACGCTTGACTCGGTCATCAATGAGGTTTTACAGTTTGAAGAAGGTGGTACAGTAGGTGCATTATTAGGAGTCCACGCTCTGCTGCGGGGATATGATGCCAAAATTTACACCTACAACCTCCAGGTATTTGATCCTACATGGTTTGTTTTAGAAAAGGATAGCCTCATTGAAAAACTCAATGAACAGCAGTCCGAAAAAAACGAAGTGAAGCTCACTGTGGTCACGGAAGCCTATATAAGCTTTCTGAGTTTAGGCGGAAAATTGCTGTTTGATGACCTGAGGCCCGCACTGCTGAGAAAATACCTCAAGAACAATCACCCGATTATTGCAGGCTTAAGCGCCACTTATCTTTATAAAACGATGAGAGAATATGGGCCAAATTCTGATTATGATGACGTAAAAGGTGAACCTGCCGGACACTTTGTTCTGCTGAGCGGCTATGATCCGGAAACAAGAGAGGTTCAGATTGCCGACCCGATCAGCCATAACCCGCTCGGCGAGGGCCTTATTTACAGAATGAATATTGACAGAGTTATCAATGCAATACTATTGGGTATTATAACATATGATGCCAATCTCATCATTATCACTCCAAAAAAGAAGAGAGACACTCAATGAGGCACCTCATTATTGTAGATAACCCGAAGAGCTGGGATTTTGAAATTCCTGAGGTGGATGTTGTAGCTGCAAAATCCTACCTGATGGACGAGACTTTCAGCAAATTAAAAAGAGTGAAGGTCTACAACCTGTGCAAGAACTATCGCTATCAGTCAATGGGTTACTACGTCTCTCTTCTGGCACTTGCACGCGGGCACACCCCTATACCGGACATTTTAACCATACAGGATTTAAAAACCCCGGCTTTAGTGCGAATTGTATCCGATGAGTTTCATCGCCTGATACAGAAAAGTTTTGCTTCAATTCAATCAGACGAATTCACACTAAGCATCTATTTTGGGAAGAATCTTGCAAAGAAATACGACTCACTCTCCAAAAGACTATTCCAGGAGTTTAGAGCATCCTTTCTGCGTGCGCAATTCCAGAAAAAAAATAGTGAGTGGGCTCTTCGATCTATAAGAACTGTTCCATCTGAAGAGATCCCTCAGGAGCATAGAGATTTTGCAACCGAGATGGCGCAGGAGTATTTCAAAAAGGGAAAGCGGACCATTTCAAAGAAAGATTACCGGTATGATCTGGCAATATTAGTGAATCCAAAGGAGGAATTTCCGCCGTCCGATTCAAAAGCCCTCCAAAAATTTATTAAAACTGCAGAGAGTATTGGGTTTTACACCGAACTGATTACACGCGAAGATTACTCACGCATCAACGAGTTTGACGCGCTTTTTATCAGAGAAACGACATCCGTAAATCATCACACTTACCGTTTTGCACGCCGGGCAATGGCCGAAGGATTAACTGTTATGGATGATCCTGAATCTATTCTACGCTGCACAAACAAAGTCTATTTAGCTGAACTACTGAGCAAACACGGAATCCCAACACCTAAAACGATTATCATCAACCCTGAAAATGCGTCGGATGCACTTCAACAACTGGGACTCCCCTGTATTCTCAAACAGCCCGACAGCTCATTTTCTCAGGGAGTTGTAAAAGCTAAAAGCCCGGAAGAGTATCAAACTTGGACCGAACGCTTATTTGAAAAATCAGACCTTTTAATCGCTCAATCGTTCATCCCAACCGACTACGACTGGCGAATCGGTATTTTGAATAACCGGGTAATTTACGCCTGCCGTTACCATATGGCACGTAATCACTGGCAGATCTATAAACGAACCGGAGACGGAAAGACTCAGTCCGGTAATTCCGATACGGTAAAAACAGAAGAGGTTCCGGCTGATGTTCTGAAGCACGCTTTGAAAGCATCTTCACTTATTGGGGATGGACTCTACGGTGTGGACCTTAAAGAGAGAGATGGTAATGTTTTCGTGATTGAAATAAACGACAATCCAAGTATCGATGCCGGTTTTGAAGACTTTATACTGAAAGATCAGCTCTATGAACTGATCATGACTGAGTTTATGCGCAGAATTGATAAAAAGAAGAGGCAAGGCCTAAAATGAGCATAGAGATAAATCATAAACGGCCTCTTCATCTATTCGAAGGTTATGGCGTTGAGCTTGAATACGCTATTGTAAACCGCAACACGTTGGACATAAACCCTGTAGCTGATAAGATTCTTGAATTTCAGGCGGGAAGTGTTGTGAACGAGGTAAATGTCGGCAACTTGGCATGGTGCAATGAGCTGGTACTTCATGTCATTGAGCTGAAGACAAACGGCGCGGCTGTTGATCTTTTCAATTTGGACCGTGCATTTCAGGATCAAATAGTTTCCATCAACAAAATTCTGGAAAGCTTTGACAGCTGCCTCATGCCCGGAGCGATTCATCCATGGATGAACCCCTTCAATGGAGTTCAACTCTGGCCGCACGATTACAATCCAATCTATGAATCCTACAACCGCATTTTTAACTGCTCAGGCCATGGCTGGTCCAATCTACAGAGTACACACCTGAACCTCCCTTTCTACGGAGATGAAGAATTTCAAAAATTACATGCTGCTCTGAGAGTTATTCTTCCACTCATTCCTGCAATTGCTGCTTCGTCACCGGTTGCTGATTCTAGCCTCAAACCTTTTCTCTGCTACCGGATGGAGATGTACAGAACAAACTCCATCAAAATACCGTCCATTACGGGATTGGTAGTTCCTGAAGCGATTTTTAGCCGGCAGCAGTATCAAGAGCAGGTTCTGGATAAAATGTATCAGGACATTGCGCCTCACGACCCTGATAATATTTTACAGGAAGAGTGGCTGAACTCCCGCGGACTGATGCCTCGCTGGGACAGGCATACGATTGAAGTGCGTGTAATAGACAATCAGGAGTGCCCTGCAGCTGATATAGCAATACTTCAATGGATTGTAGCCCTCACAAAGGCTCTTGTAAATGAAGAGTTCTGCTCCCTGGGTACTCAAATGAACTGGCATGAGCAGGAACTCTATTCAATTTTAATGCAGACCATTAAAGAGGGCGAAAAAGCCGTTATTTCCAATAAACGGTATCTGAAAATGTTTGGGTTCAAACAGTCTGCCGTGAAAGCAAGTGAACTTTGTGCGCACATTTTTAATCAACTAAACCCTGAAAACGAGTTTTCAAAAGAGGCTGTCGGGCATCTGGAAATCATCTTTCGAGAGGGGACATTAGCTACCCGAATTCTCAACTCGATTCCGGCTTCAGTCCGTAAA
>LKNA01000228.1 GCA_001564065.1 Chitinophagaceae bacterium T5-Br10_B2g13 | reverse complement strand
TTTTCTCCGATTTTTGAAATGTGAAACTTTTTAACTGATAGAATGGACTTTTCACTCATTTTTTCTCGTAATGCCTGATTCTTCATCAACTGGTTCAGTTTCTCCTTAAACTTTTTCTCATCATGCAATGGTACCAGGTAACCATTCTGACCATCCACAATCATCTCTGCCGGGCCTGCCACACAATCATAAGCCACAACCGGCAATCCCGCAGAAAGAGCCTCGCCTATCACATTGGGAAAACCCTCCGAACTGGAAGTAAATGCAAATATACTGCTTCTTTTATAGTATGTATACACATCTTTTTTAAAACCCAGTAAACGAACAGAATTTTGCGCCCCTAATTTACTAATAAGTGACCCGTATTTCTCTGAGAAACTATGTTCGCCGTGATCCCCCCCAATAATATCAAGCTTCCAATCGCCGGGGTTTACCTCAACAAACATTCGTATAAGGCGGTCTATATGCTTAGTTGATATGAATCGGCCCACAAATAATACAGTTTTTTTCCTCCCGCAAATATTTACCGGCTCAATTTCATTTATTGGATTAGGGATAACAGTGATATTGGTATCGGGAAATTTCTTACGATAAACATCACCTGCAATGTCTGTTTGTACAATAATTCCAGTAGCAGATGGATAGATTTTCTGCCGAAATTTTTCATGCAAATATGAAAGTCTTTTCTGGGGATTCGCCCTGTCTGAGATATAAACCGGTATCGATGAGCCTTTCAATGCAAGCAAAACTAAATTATTCCATTTCTCCCCAAAACTTAAAACCGAATGTGGTTTTATTTCCTTAATTTTATTTCTCAAAAACCACAATGTTTTTAAAGTATAAATTGCCCGATATTGATTTTGAAAGACAAAGCTTGGTTTATGTATCATAACCTGATCGGGTAACTCGTAAAATACATTTCTTTCTTTTCCATAAAGAATTAAATGGACTTCTATATTTTGTTTAGATGAAAAATACCAGGCAAGCTTATTCATTACACGTTCCATTCCACCAGGCTCAAGTGAATGAATGGCTAAGCAAATTTTTTTTCCCATTCTAATTTTGCAGTGTGCTTAAATCTAATAACTTTCCGAGTTTTAAATCTTGTTCATAACTACCGAATACTCCATTTCCTGCTTCTAGATGTAATGTTATTTCACCAAAATAAATTTTACCTGATACGTTATATAAATCAACCCGTGAAAAAATGAAAGGCCGACTTAGTTTACGAGAAATCATTATCATTTCCTTTAAATTCTCGGGTTTCGGAACATTTTCATCACTTAAAGGATACTGCAAACTCAAAGACATTGTTTCCCAGTACATATTTTTAAACAATCTCTTATGATTACTATGACGACCAGTATCTATCTGAATAAATCTTGGATTTCCTTTAAAACAAAAAAATTTATAGTCCACCAAATTATCAATTTCTTGAACATAAGGCTCACATACTATTTTTCGACTAATGTTTTTATACTGCCATTCTCCAAGCATATAATAAGCATTCCAGTTTAACCATTGCTGCAACTTTTTCCTATATAATTCCAGCTCCTTGATCGGTTCGTTACCTTTCTTGATAATAACCCAGCCCGACCCATGATTCGGTTTTAATACGCACTGCTTGGGCAACTCATTAAAATTTAACTCATCTGCACTGTTGTAAACATCAATTTGTGGTATCAGTATCTCTTCTCCAACTTTTCCTTTCACATAATTACGAACGGCAACTTTATCTGCAATCACAGGCCCCAAATCAAACCGATGATTCCGCTTAAGCCAAATAATTTTCTCATTAAAAGTTTGAGGATTCTTCAGGTTCGCCCAATAACGATGATTACCATGCAATAGATGTGATTTATAATGGCTTAACTTGTATAAAAAGGATTGTGGTAAAATATGCCATAAAAACTTCCAAATTAGATATTTTAAATGTTGTTTAATCATTTAGTTCCTTCAATTACAAAATAACCTGGTTTGGCCTGATAATTGTACTGCACCATCAAACCAATTACAAGATATAGCTCACTTAGCAAGCATTCCCGTGTAGATAGAAGAAAAACCAATACCTAAAGAATCACCGGGCCCAATTTCTGCAACTTTATTTATATGACCAATATCATCAAATAGTTATTCATGTAACAGATAATGTCAATGCCTTAACCAGACACTATAACAGTATTTGTTCGAATTTGTACCCCCTGAACCTACTCGATTGATAACTTTACCTTGCAATATATAACTGGCTAAACTTCTTGCCACTGGGTAAAAATTTATGCGCGGTTTTAAATTTGAAAGTTGTTCGAACAAAATTTTACTTATTTATATTTATCATAGTGAGTAAATCATGCAATAATTAATTATCAATTTCAATAAAACCTATTTTGACATGATTACTGAATTGGGCCATCAACCCAATAACAAGATATAGCTCCCTCATAGCAAGTATACCGGTAGAAAAAAACGAAAACACAAACATAAACAATAAGATTTGAACAGAGAAATACGATTTCTCATTAAATCTTTTAAAATTTTTAAATGCTATATAGCCAATAGCAAATAACAGAAAAATAAAACTAACCCAATAGTATAATCCACCAGTATAAAGTATCTCAAGGTGTGCCATATGAGCGCTGCCTGCTAATACTCCGGATTCAATATCAAAACGCTGTGCTCCTACGCCTTTACCCACAGCTATAATATTCGGCAACTGATCAATATATCTTTGCTGATAATTTGTTCTGTCAGCAATAGATGCGTCTTCAGCAACAGATTGAGAACTAATGTTCAAAAAAAACTCAATTCTTGAATAAACCTGGGTATACGATTGAATATCATCGACTACTGAACTGTAGGGAGAAGAAAGAAATAAAACAAAACCGATACCAAAAACAGTTAATACTCTTAATGCAGGTTTTACATAAGCTCTTAACTTCAAATCTCCCCGAACCCATGAAAAGCCTACTGAAATAAGTGTAGCTATTAAATATAATCCAATAGCTGACCGGGAAAATGAAAGAATTACAGAAGCCAGCAAAATTGGATAAAGGTAATGAAATGTTTTTCTTGAACAAAAAATGCTGGCCGCTATCATCAGCACAACATTAGAAACTCCATAGGCATTGGGCTGAAGGAAAAACCCAATAGCACGACCTCCATAAAATACTCTTGAATCATTAATTTCCGATAATGGTATAAATAGTGATGGAAGCGTGATACTGGCGATACCGACAATAAAATTAATAATCACAGCTACAATTATAGCTTTTTTCACTACTTCCCGAAAACGGACTACGGCTACTGCACCTACTAATACCTGGGACAAATAGAACAATTGAAGAAGAAGTGCAGATGGCAGTATAAATCGATTAACAATTGAAAAAAGATAGGGGAGAATGACTAAAAACAGGCTAATAATGATCAGAAAATTCTTTTTTACTATTACCTTTTGGTAGTAATATATAAGAGCAAGATTACCCAAAAAAAACAAAGCTGTTATCACAGATACCGAAGTACCGGCTAAATATGCAAACAGTACATAACTTTTTGTAAAAGTGATTACACAACCAAAAAAAACATAAATTGCTGCAATATTATACTTGTTTATTGTCATTTGTTTATCACCCAATCACTTGGTTTACCATCCATCCATATGGATTGAAATCACCTTCATAAAAATTTAAATCTTCATCCCAATACCCAATACAACCTTCAATAAAGTTTTTGTTTGGAAATCCATAGCTCATTTCTACCACCAAAGGTTTTCCATTGTGAATCACAAAATCTACTGCAAAGGATTGTGTTTGTAGTTTTTTTGACGTTTCAAATGCTACATTAATTATTTTATTATCAAAATTTTCTTTTCCATAATGTAACATTCCGCTTCCTGATGCCCTGAAATCATTTTCCCTCACCATTCTTTTAATAGCAAATGCTTTATCATCAATTACAATTACTCGGATATCGTAATTGTTACCTGGAATAAAATCTTGAAAATAAACATATCCTTTTTCAATCCCTTTCACATCTTCGTAATCATGATTTTTAAAAAGACGATAGAAACCGCCTGTAAGAAGCTTTAAATCACCTAAACCCTTTCTGTATTTACGTATACGCTCCCTGATATCTGAATATGCATCTCTTTGTTTAAACCCCTTGCCAAAAGCTTTCCTGATCAGCTTACGGGCGTCTTTATTGGAACGAACTAATTTTACGTTACCAGACCCTGATCCTCCCCGCAATTTAAAGACCTTGGGAAACTCGGTTTTATTCGCCCATTCTAAAGCATCCTTTTTATTAAAAAATACATATGTATCAATGAAGGGTGCATCGATTGCTTCTAACAGATACTTTTGGCCTACTTTATCATCAAAGTGCCACATAGTTTTAAAATTCGGAAAGGTTTGCATACCGGCCTGCTCCAGCGCAAACATTACTTGTTTTCCAATTAGTATATCTTGAGGAAGAATATGGCTTATATGCCACATTAAACCCCGGTACCCTTTTACCTGATCAATTATATCATTTTCATAGCAATTAACAATTTTGTAAGAGATGTCTTGCTGTTCACAGTAATCAATCCACTGGTCACTGAAGGAACCGGGGCGGTGGTGAATAGCTAACTTCTTTTTCATTTTTTTTCTCCCCTGTATAAACTGAACGAAGACGGCATAAATGAAACCTTGCGTCTAAATGTCAACATTAAATGTATTTGATAAACGAATCTTAGAATTGGCAAAGGTATTAATTTTACAAATGCGGCTAAACTATAAACTTTAAGTTTATTGACTCTTGTGTAATAATCTTCCTTTCTAAACTTCTTAAAGCTTGTATTGGGCTTATAATCTGAAAACTCCATTCCTTTTTCATATTCAATTCCAACATGTTCACAAATTTTATTCACTACACTAACTTTATCATTTTTTAAATCTTCGAATGTAACATAAATGAAGTTACTATGTGCTTTAAATTTATTCTCCATTTTTTGACTGTACCTATATACAAATAAGAATTTTAGCACAGCCCGAATTCTTATTTTTGTATCATACAATAGAATGTTTGAAATCACATTTTGAAAGATTTTTTTTCTTTGAATAATAACAAATTTTGCATCCGGATAATTATAAACCAAGTCCTCCAATACAAAACTTCCTGCTTTTTGCAGCCAAAATTCTGTGTCATTTTTGACGGCAAATTCATCCATAATTTTATTAAACAGCATATAAATATTAGTCTCTTGTTCAATAGCGATGGAATCCAGTTTAACATTGTTAATCTTAAAAAAATTAGACTGATGATATAATATTTCAAACGCAGTTCTACTTTCTTGATCTTTCAGATTAAAGAATTTTGGATACTGTTGGAAAAAATTTGTTTCCAGAATACCTCCTGCACCAGGGCGTCTGACGCTTGAAATCTCCGAGTGATTTGATAGAAGATTAGAAATCCATTTAGTACCCGAACGGTTAGCTCCTACTACAAATATTGGTTTAGGCATAACTACTAATTTATATGTAAATACAAGAGGTAATATTAAAATTTGTACAAAATGCTAATCCATCTCTTAAACCTATTGCCCATAATCCAGTATATGATTATTCAACAAACTCACCACATCAACATTCAGTTGTTTCAAATAGGGTAATATGGTTTCAGTTGATAAAAGTAAATCAGGGTCGATTTTTTAAAATTATATTTTTTATGGAGTATTCTAAAAGACTAATGTCTATAAATTGATAATTCTGT
>LKNA01000227.1 GCA_001564065.1 Chitinophagaceae bacterium T5-Br10_B2g13 | reverse complement strand
TGAATCATTCTGAATCTTCGATCACGTTCACCGTTGGTTTCGATGGCGTGTTCAAAGAGTGTTATCAGTGAATCCACAGCCTGATCTCCAATGGCATGAACCTGCGGCCAGAGCCCGTGGGCATCGGCCTGTGTGATCAGCTCTTTCATATTCCCTTCGGGATACATCATCTGTCGCCAGATTCCGCGCTCTCCCGTGGTAAGATACGGCTCATAAAAACGCGCTGATGAATTCCCCATAATACCGTCTACAAATCCTTTCAATCCGCCAATCTTCAGCCATTCATCTCCAAAACCGTGTTCGATTCCTACCTCTGCAAGATCTTCCCACTTATCAAGAGTTGGACGGGCGTAAATTCTGCTCGTCAGCTCTCCTCTTCGGTTCAACTCCTGAAACACTCTCATCTGTTCGGAACCGGTAATATCATGAATGGTGGTTACTCCATGGCTTGCCAACCGTTCCAATGCAAGATGGGCTTCAGCAATCCGCTGATCAAGTGTTTTCTCCGGAATTTCTCTCTCTATAATTGATGCCGCCTCAGGATGTAACACACCCGTTGGTTCACCATCATCGCAAACTACGCCATCCCAACTGCAGTCTATATTAAACTCTTCAATCACCTTAGAGTTCACTAAATACTGCTCCCGATCCCATCGATGAAGAAGCACATAGGTATCGGGAGTCAGATCGTCAATATCCCTGCGATGGGGTGTCCAGGCCTCCCGCTCTTCACCGTCACTGCCGGTGCCACCCATCTCCCACTGGTCGTATGCACCCCACATGCCACCGGTCATCCACATCCCCTCCGGCAGGCGGTCGCGCGTCTCCGTAACCCGTTCGCGCAGAGGGTCTGAATCAGAAACATCCAGCAGGTTGATTCCCATCAGAAGTTCACCGGCACGATTAAAGTGTGTGTGGTTGTCAATAAAACCGGGTACAACCATTCCGTCACCGGCATCCAGCACCACTGTTTCAGCTCCGCGATAGTTTCGCACCTCATTATAATCACCCACAGCTATAATTCTGTTTCCTTTTATGGCCAGCGCTTCCGCAATTGGCTGGTCATCACTGCCGGTCCAGATTGTATTGCCTGAAATGATGATATCTGCATCTCCATCACCTGCACATCCGGTGAATATCAGCATAAAAATAACTATGAATGAAAGTATCGTTAATCTCATTTTTTTTGGCATCTTATGGTTATGTAGTCAGTCAAAAAGTGATTAATCTCTGTTTGCACTGAGCGGTTAACATATTAAGTGCTCTATAGTTAGCCAAAAAAAAGCCTCCTTCCAAACATGAAAGGAGGCTTTGCTAAAAAATCAAATAATCTGTACGGCTTAATCCATGATATTATAGATTTACGGTAAATGCTGCAGCAGCCGGATTAACCGGGTGATCAAATCTATTTGAATCCGGCGTAAGCATTACAACGATCGAAGCTTTACCGGCACCTCCGCCTGAACCGACAGCACGAGACCCGATTTCAACAGCCATTCGCTCGGCCTCCTGTCCTGTTGTGATAAACGCATCACCGGGGATGAAGTAATCTCCCGGGAAAAACGTATCTCCGGGTATAAAAGTGTCTCCCGGTATAAACCTATCAATTGAGCTTGCCATATCCGAGGCGTGATTTCTGAGTGAAACCTCTATTCTATCCCTGCCAGTACTTTGAAGAGAACGAATACTAAAACCATTTTGGCCCACAATACCATTTTGGCCTATGATAAAGACCGTTAATCTGGCACTTTCACCTTCTACACCATCTAACTCTATAAATGCTCTTCCATTTTGAGCGATCCAGTCCGCCATCTCTTTTGCTGTTATTCCTCTCTCACCTGCTCTTGACTGAAAAGCATCGTAGCTTCCCCGATCAAACTCCATTTCATAATTTACTCCATTGCTTTGGCTCTTTACATCCTGTACGTACAGCCCCATTAACATTGCAAATAGTAGAATCGATATTAACTTTTTCATAATTACTCGTCTTGGTTTCATTTTTTAATGATTAGTTGATCAAGATTGATAAACTCTCACACCTGTCTATGCGCAATTTTAAAGCATTAACTGTCATTTTTTAATTGGATCTCCGTTTCGTGTGGGTAACACTGCTCTAAATAATTTACTTAACAGACTTTACGATGAACTTCACTTTACTGTATTTCTTGATACCAATTTTTTAAGGTTTTCAACTGTCAAAAGAGATATAGCTTTAGCTTAATGGCATCCATTTACAGGCATCTGCCAACGCTCTCAGAAATCTCGTCAGTGGATCAAAATAAATCCTCCCACCAATCTACCACTCCCCCCCACCTACCACCCACCGGAAAATACCTACGCAAATAATTGCCTTTAAGCGCAATAGAAGGCCCTTGTACATTTTACATACATATACTTAGAAAATTTTCATTCTTTAAAAGCTTTTTCTCTTGACAAATATAGAGGCTATAAGGTACATTGTGGGTAGAAGTGGGAGATAGTGGGGAATTAATTAGCAAGGTTCCCGTACCCGGTATAAACCGGCTATCATATAGTTTTAGCAATCCGGACTCCGAGCAGTATGGAGTCTATTAAATAGAGAAAACCCGTGCCAAGTTTTAAAGGGGAATATGAACACAGTGTAGACAACAAAGGCCGTGTTGCTTTTCCGGCTAAGCTACGCAAGATCCTCAAGCCTGAGGCCCAGGAGAGGTTTACCCTGTTACGAGGCCTTGAACCCTGTCTCTATCTCTACCCACAAGACGAATGGGAACGTGTTGAAGATATGCTATCTGGGGTTAATAGTTTTTCACGGCAAGGCCGAACCGTTAAACGAAATTTTTTACGATTTGCTGAAGATCTGACTCTGGACAAACAAAACCGCATCTCTCTTCCATCCCACTTAATGGAATGGTCCGGAATTTCAGACAGCGCCATATTTATAGGTAGCGGTGAGCTAATCGAAGTCTGGTCACCTGAAAAGCTTGAAGAAGTTGACGCCGATCTGAGTTTTGAATCCTATCAGGACCTCTTTGAAGATGTAATGAGTGGAAAAAAAGACGGGGGCGAGTAGATGACTGAATATTACGAACACAAGCCTGTTCTGCTTGCTGAATCCGTTGACTATCTGATCACCAACCCAAACGGTATATATATAGATGCTACCCTTGGAGGCGGCGGACACAGTAAACTGATTCTGGAAAAGTTAGGGAAGGATGGCCACCTCTTCGGAATTGATCAGGATGCTGAAGCTCTACGTGCCTCTGAAAAAAGAATCGGTGACAGCGAAAGATTTACGGCTTTAGAAGGAAACTTCGGCTACCTCACTACACTAATTCCGGCAGAACATCATGGAAGTATTGACGGAATACTGTTCGATTACGGTGTTTCTACTCATCAGATTAAGGAGCCGGAAAGAGGATTTAGCTTTCAGCATGATGGACCGCTGGATATGCGAATGAGCGCCATGAGCGGAGTTTCAGCACATAGTGTTGTTAATGAATATGACTACAAAAAATTACGCGATGTGATCTTTCACTACGGTGAGGAGCGCATGAGTAAGCAGATAGCCCAGGCAATTATCAACCGACGGCCTATAGAAACCACAGGCGAGCTTCGCGAAGCCGTGGAAAGCGTAGTAAAAGGTAGATTTTCAATAAAATCAGTTGCACGGGTTTTCCAGGGAGTACGGATTGAGGTGAACAGGGAGATGGAAGTTTTAAAATCTGCACTTGAAGACTCTCTGAAACTTCTGAAAGTTGGTGGCCGCATTGTAGCGATCTCTTATCACTCACTCGAAGACCGACTGGTAAAACACTTTTTTAAGAGCGGAAATTTTGAGGGGAAGATTGAAAAAGATTTTTACGGAAAATCATTAAACCCCATCGAGCCGTTAACAAAACAGATTATAACTCCCGGAGACGATGAGATAGAAAGAAATCCGGCTTCGCGAAGCGCCAAGATGCGCATTGCCCAAAAAATCAAGGAGGTGAATTGATGTACATTCAAACACCCCTCAAAGAGAACAAAAGTGTAAAGCCCAATAAAAGAGGTATTTCGAAAGGCAAACCGTCTTCCTGGAAATCAAAAAACTCACTGGGCAGCAACGGTTTTAAAGGAAATGGAAATTCCTACGGTACACGTAAAAAAGAGCCTACTCAAAAAAAGAAAACTTCCCTTCCGGCTTTTACCCCCTGGAAGGTTATACTCGTAAGCTTCTTGATTGGAGTTTGCGGGATTCTCTATATCGGTCACGTTTTCAGTACCCAGCAGGCATTACAAGAGGTACGCCAGCTGGAAGTTGAATTCAATAAAATGCAGCGCCAGTATAATGCAACCCGGCTTGAGTACGACCGGCTGATTGGTCCTAAAGAGATCTACCAGCGGGCACAACAGCAGGGATACATCAATGCGGGACCTGCAGATCAAACAATCACGGTTAAACCTTAACTGCATCAATGAACGAAAGAACTGCCATAATGGGACGTATGTTTTTGCTGCTGGGACTCCTGTTCCTGCTGCCTGCGGCCATTTTGCTGCAAATTTTTCGCGTAAATATGCTCGAGGGTGATGGCTTGAAAGAACTGTGGAGCAAGCAGGCTATCGATACAATTCCAATATCGGCTCAAAGAGGAAATATTTTTGATGCCAACGGTTCACTTCTGGCAACAAACAGTGTTAACTATAAGGTAGCTGTAGACCCTCATGCTCCAAATACCACACGAGACCAGCTCAACACGGTTGCGAATGTACTGAGTCGACATACCGGAAGGTCTGCCACGCACTATCAGAATGTAATACGTAATGCATCAAGCCGGTCCAGATATATTGTTTTGGAGCGAAGCATTCCTGTTTCTGCATACGACGACTTAAGCGAACTCGGATACCGAGGTTTAATCTTGGAAGAGGAGTACAAAAGAAACTACAATTTCGGTTCACTGTCGGCTCACACTCTTGGTTTTGTAAATCACAACATTGACGGGATGTCCGGCCTTGAAAACAGCTACAACACGTTGCTGAAAGGTACAGACGGGCTTCAGCAAGTGCGTAAAGACAGAAATAACAGAATTTTTGCTTATGTGGGAGCCCCTCAAAAAATGCCGCGACAGGGTCTGAATTTACATACAACCATCGACGCCTATATACAGGCAATCACTGAAGAGGAGCTCGAATCAGGCATTAAACGCCACATGGCGAAATACGGTACAGCCATTGTAATGGATCCGAAAACAGGTGCGATTAAAGCCCTGGCCAATTACCCTACTTACGATCCCAATCACCCTTCCTCTATTGATACTGAAAACAGAAGAAACTATGCTGTTTCTGATATGATTGAGCCCGGCTCAACCTTTAAACTGATTACCGCCATTGCAGCCGTTGAACAGGGTGTGGTCGACTTCGAAGAAATTTTTGAAACTCCTGAAAATGGACGAAGAATGATTCATGGCCAGGTAATGCGGGATCACGACCCGTTAGGCAACCTGGATTTTACCGGTGTTATCGCAAAATCTTCCAACATCGCAACCGCTGAAGTTGCCATGAGGCTTAAGCCCGAAACACTCTATCAATATGCTCGAAACATGGGCTTTGGTACACCTACAAATATTGATCTGCCAAATGAGATGAGCGGCAGGTTACAGCGACCCTACGAGTGGAGCCGGGTAACACAGCCATGGATGTCGATAGGTTACGAAGTTCAGGTAACTCCTGTTCAGATGTTACAGGCTTACGGAGCATTTGCAAACGGTGGCCAAATGATGCGTCCCTATAT
>LKNA01000226.1 GCA_001564065.1 Chitinophagaceae bacterium T5-Br10_B2g13 | reverse complement strand
TATCGGAAACCTTCTCCATCAGCACCTCTGTAACAGGCAGATTTTCCAGCCGGTGAATACGCTCCTGAATCTCCGGAAAGTATTCTCTGGCTTCCTCCAGCTTTTCTACCAGATCGTCGATCGAGAATCCTGATGTATGACGAGAGTAATAGCGCGAGAGAATCGTGCCGAATACCATTCCGTTCTGACAGATTCCACGGATGGCTCCGAAATAGAAGCGAACTCCTTCTGACTGGTCGTAGCTGTTGTGAATGAAAGCAGATAAAGCTATATCGCTTTCGTTGTCACGCAGCTTAAGATCCGGGAACGTTATTTGGAGTCTCATCCTGCTGTTATCCACAAAAGAGTGCGACGGATCAATTTTAAATGAATGACCGCAGGTGGCAAGCTGACGAAGTAGCTTATCAATGAGGTCTTGATTCCGGACGATTTGATAGGAGCCTTTTACGACAGAAATCACTTCGTTTGTGTCCTCTCGGACAATGGCTTTATAACCGTTTTTTAGAAATGTACTCTGATCTTCTAAATCGATCATTGGATGTTCACTGGTGTCGACTGCTACGCGCCTTTCGACTACAGGGAAACAGAATTTTTGTAAGTCCATATTGATTGGGTTTAAGATTTTGTGAGTATGATTTCTCACATTGTTCTTATACCAATAAAAGCCACTTATTTACTCTGAAAAGGCATTTTAAGCTAAAAAAGGGCCTTTCTACAGCCCTTTTCAGCCCTCAAAGGAGCCCTTTTGACCTCATTGAGAGGAATCCTTCGTTTGAAATGATCAAATGGTCGACTATTTCTATTCCAAGCAGCCTGCCGCTCTTTTCAATTCTGTTTGTGAGCCGTATATCAGCCGCTGATGCCTTCAATTCAGAGCTAGGATGGTTATGGCAAAGAAGAATGCTATCCGCATTTGATAGAAGAGCTGTCTGAAAAATGAATTTAGGCTCTACTATCGTTGAGCTTGATCCGCCTTTCGAAATGTTAGAGTAGCCTAAGCATCGTTTTTGAGTATCCAGCAGGAGAATCAGAAAATGCTCCTGCAATTGAATGGAATTTTGATCAAAAAGGGTGATTAGCAGTTCGTATGCTGAATCCGGTGAAGTAATCTCGGGCAGATCACTTATCGGAGCTACCGTTTTATAGGTTAAGCCGACTTCGGCCACAATAGAGTCGTTTTTCATGGGAATTAAGGTTAGTGATGGTTATTTATCACTATTCTTATACCCGATTTGGTGCTGCATTTACAGTAAATCACTCTATTTGAGAGTTGTGAAAATTGCACAAAAAATATGGATTCGCGTTTCAGCTGGGATTTTAAGAGATGGGGGGTGGTTGAGTTTAATTCAGGTCAAACATTATCATGTCGCACGATCGGGTCTATTTTTGGTGGGGGGTATAATTTTAAAAACCCGCAAGACGAGGTTTAATTCCCTTTTTAAACAAGAAAAGGCCACCCTTGTCGGAGCGACCCCTTTCAACCAGAACACAATCGTTGCATTGGCTAATCGTCTACAAACTTTTACGTTCTGGATCTCCTTTGGATAGCTCTTTTAGAAGAATCATAACTTCCCGCATTCTTTCTTCTACTTCTTTTTCTTTCTTCGCTTGTCATAATAATCCTTTAATTTTTTGAAACAATTTCTCCTCTTAGGAATTCGATTTGTTCGTCTTTGAAATCATATTTTTCTATTGGAAAAAGATCATATACCAAGAGACTTTTTCCTTCATGGCTACATTCTTTTTCGAATTTTTTACGTACAAATACAGAGTAGGGCGGAACTATTTCTTTCCCGCCCATCTTAATAACTTCCTCTTCTGAAAGAAGCATAGGAGGAATGCCCTTTTCGGCAATTATCCTACGCCAAACACCCTTTTCTGTCTTACTCCAAAAAGGGATATTAAAATCCGTATAAACACTTTCGAAGAGTCCGTAACTTATTTTATCAGTAGCCATTATTCCGGTTTCCTTGAAGTGTTCGCTTTCATAGCTGATCTTCTAACTTTTTTTCTCTTAAGGTCTTTTCTTCGGTTTTTGTAATAATCACTCCG
This sequence comes from Chitinophagaceae bacterium T5-Br10_B2g13, assembly GCA_001564065.1. Taxonomy (GTDB): domain Bacteria; phylum Bacteroidota; class Rhodothermia; order Balneolales; family Balneolaceae; genus Rhodohalobacter. The sequence continues at coordinate 3,743 of LKNA01000226.1, read as the reverse complement.
TTTAAGTGCAAATTTTGATCGAAACCCTCCTGCGACCTCCACAATAACGATGGGTAATCCACCTTTTAAATCATTTAAAAACGTTTTATCTTTTAAAGTATATGTTGACCGAAGAAGCGGATTATCTCTATTCTTTATAGAAGACCCATATTCCATAGGAAGCCCTCCACTCAAAATACTAGCCAATAGAGGTCCTAAAGAGGAAGTAAGCATCATACTTCCATAGCCGACTGCTATTTTTTCTCTACTCTTTATGTTTATTTGACAGTATCCTTCTGGATCTTGGATATATGCGTCTGTCTGATCGTCATCTTCCCTAATAAGAAGGTGATATCCATTAATAGTCCCCTCAAGTACGGCGTATTCTATACCCTTATTCGGGATTATTTTTAAATTGTCGAATTCCTTTATGTACTTTCGCAAAAGAAGATCTCTGTTCGGTATCTGGATATTTTCCATTCCAAGTTTCATTTATTTGTGATTGTATTAAGGTAAATCTTTATAGAGAGGGCTCTCTATTTATATGTTATAACAAAAAACCATCTCCTCGAAGGAAAAGCTTCCTTTTCTCTTTCTTTAAACGAGCCATAGTCTACGGTATAATCCGCAAAATAGAAATTAGGCGAGATGAATGTTAATCGTTAATCTCCTTTTTGAAATTAAAAAGCCACTCCCGATATGGAAGCGGCTTTTATTAAACCAGTTTAATGAATCAATTATCGATTAATTTTTGTGGTTTTTGCTCTCCAGGAAATAGTCAATAGCTGAATCCAGCTTTTGAAAATCTCGTTTTCCAAAGCGTTTATCGGTTCTCATTGCGGCTTTCAGTTCCTCAATGGTTAAACACCGTGAGAATTTTGGTGAAAGCTGTGTTCACGATTTGATGTCATTATAGTAAGTATATGATCCTTCGTACTTCTTTATAAAGTTCAGGATATTATAGAATTCAATTGCCGCTTCTTTACGTGTCATTGTTTGTTTTCTCCATTTTTTTATTATTTAAGTTAATGCCAGAAAAATCCAACGTTCTGTAGTATTCGGCGTTGGCATTGCCATTTAGTACGCCTTGCAGGGCCGCAGGGGCTTTTTCAGCAGGTCTCTGTCACTCATGTTTATGAGCTAAATACCGAATGACGTACGGAGAGGTTTCAAGCTGTTCCGCCGTTTTATACATACCTCGGGCTATTCATATTTCTTTAATTGTTTCCAGACCGTGATTTTCAACTGCCTTGAAGCTCTGTGAATTGGTGTATCTTTTTTTCTTTTTTTGTTTCATTTATCCTCCTTTTGAGGTTAGTGTTGAGTTTGTTTTCGCCATCTATAATGAGTTTGTGTTTTTGAGTGAAAGGCCTGCCTTGCACCCTGGTTTCATCCTGTCATTTTTATGGCAGGGTGGGTAGTGGTGGGTAGTGTTTTGTAACATTATAATCGTATTACCCCATATAATCGTAATCGTATACGAATAGGATTTTTATAAATTTACTTTTTAAAACTTTTATGCCATTTTTTTAGTTACCCTCCCACCCTATAGCTATAAAGTATTGTCTTACAGTAACTTAAAAGGGTGGGTAGTCAGTTAGACATCCCACCCCACTACCCACCCCGATTACGTAAGTCATTGTACAACAGTTATTTACAGGGTGGGTAGTTGAAATACCGCTACCCACCCCATAAACGTGATATCTATTTACTCCTGCTCTACCAGCCATTTTTTAGTGCCTCTTGTAATAAGATGCTCAAAATCATGTTTGGCAAGAGCCTGGCCTAACTTTATAAGCGCTGATCTGCTGTTAGACGGTAAATTGCCCTCATATAGTCGCTTTAAGATTTCAGTGGCTGTGAGCGCCTCGCATGTGTCCTTTGACCGATCTTTCGGCTTTTTATACGTACACAGTAAAAGCTCCTCTTCCGGAGTCGTGTCACCGAAGCTCTCATTTTGCTTATGAATTCGATCGATGTCCTGCCCGTCGAACCAATATTTAAAGCCGCTTTTGTACAGGCTGTACGCTTGAGCTCACACCAAATCCATATCAACCTCGTGCAAGTAATCAATGCTGTTAATCTTATGGACCAGAAATCGGCGGCTTCCGGTAGAGTCACTGAGAATAGCCTCATGATTCACAGATCCCATGAAAGAGGCCCTACGGATGTAGGTTTCATTAAAGGTGCCATACGGTCGCCTGTACTTAATGGTATCCTTCGAGATGAGTTCTTTTAGAGCTGCCTCTTTTGAACGGTTCAAGGAATCCAACTCATCTAAATTGATTAAAAACGATTCAGCCAGATGTGCCAGTGAGTCTTTAGATGTAGGATCAATTTGCCCGCTGTAGCGGTATCCTTTCAACTTTGGAGGCAGAAGTCCGTCTAAAAACATCGATTTTCCGGAGCCCTGCGCGCCAGATAATACCAAGACCTGATGGTTTGCTACTTGCTCTTCCAGCGCCGTTGCCACTGCCGCGACGAGTCATTTCTTAAAACACCAGCTCCAATATTCATCATCCGTTGTTTTTACTTTGGATGTCAGTTTTTCAATCGGATCGTCGCCCGACGCTTTATCTCAGCGAGGCAACGATGAGAAATACTCCTTAAACGGATCGTATCTTTTGATGAAATCAGAGGTCATCAACTGCCGCAAATATTGTGTGTGTATCTTTCCTCCTTTGTTTAGCACTTCCCGAAGTATCGAATTAAAATTGTACTCATCCAGATCTTCAAAACCGCTCTTCGATTGTCGCTCCGGTTTACCTGTCACTGTATTGTATCGCAGCGTGTGAGCGAATGATAGATAACCTTCTATTTCATTTTTGTGAAAGATCGGACGGGTGGCCAGAATGTCTCGAATCGTTCTCTCGGTTTTGCAGTACCCATCGTTGCCCACAATATCCCACGCCGGATGGTGAATAGCGCAGCTTAAGAATAGTTCTTTAATCAGTTCCACATTGAAGCCAACATACTTACTGATTGTATAAATCAGCTTCCATCTGGCTTGGTTCATATCACAGTTTTTGCCCATCGATTTTATTTTCCCTCGGTAAAACACCGCTGCAAAATCGTAATCGTCTGTTGCTTCATCAATCTTCTCCAAGAGATGAGAATGTTTTTTATGAACAATAGTTTTATCCACACTGCCGGGTGCAGTTCAGGGAGTTCCTTCGAATAAAAGACACAGCAAGCTATCGACTTCTAACTCAGTGATCGAATCTGAGTAGCAATTATTCCACTCATTATCGATTTTCTTGATCGGCGAGTCTAACGTGATCTTATACGTGATCTCTTTCGCTATTTCCGCCTGTTCAGCCAGGTGGTCTACACTGTATTGTAGGATGGGAGTGTAATACCATTTATTTGAGGTGGTAGGCTCGTCTATTTCACCAATAAGGTGCCATACAATGGCAAGGCCTTTAAACTTCTCGGGATCTTTGAGGTAGGTCGTCGTCATGTCCCGGAACGTACCGATTTTTGGCGAGGTACTTAGTTGATACTCGTCAGGTTGAGTATCAAAGAACTTGTTATCGTGCGTAATAAGGGTCCAAACATTATCTTCTGCTCAAACGCCTGTGTTAATTATGTTTTTGTTTTTCATTTTATATTAAATTTTAAATTTACAGGGTGATCTATTTACATCATCCCAATTATTGTTTGTGTATCGAGGTAGGGATCTTCATCCATACATCTTACACTTAAAGAATGAACATTGCAGGTGGATTTGTCAAATCTAAAACCCATAAATAAGCCCTATAAGC
>LKNA01000225.1 GCA_001564065.1 Chitinophagaceae bacterium T5-Br10_B2g13 | reverse complement strand
CTTTGAAGGGGGCAATGGGGGATGATTGGTAGAGTTTTGAGCTCTTAAAAGTGGTTATTTAGTTGAATCAACGCCTATCAGGTCATCCCCCTGACACGCTTTGCGTGCCTTTCCCCCTTCTAAGGGGACTTTCTATAACCATATTTATTAATCGAACTCAGGTTTATTGTAATTTATTGACAGTTTGAGTTCAGCTTAAGAAATTCACTTAACCTCAACCTTAGCCTTAGCCTTAGCCTTAACCCCAGCCTCAACAGTTTATCGGAAAAGATGCAATAAATATAAGTCCGGCTTTATACCGTTCTTGTAAATGTATTCCTGTACTCATCAAATTCCTTTTGTTGTTTCACAGTGTTCCACCACTCCTCTATAGATATCGAATTTAAATGCTTCGCTAAAGACTCCAGGTTATAATGCAACACACCATGCTTAAGAAAGAAATCGTAGTAGGGTTTAACAACATCTGTATACTCATCCTCTTCTAAAATCCCCACCGTTGGGTGGTTCGTATAGATACACTCCAGAAAATTAGTGGCGGGGACCCTCATCTGTAACACAAGCCTGCATTTCGACATATCTTCTGCCATATGGGTGAGTCCTGTGCTTTTCACCACCCGGCTGCTGCTTATAAAATCGAGCTGCGACTTTTGATTAAATATCTTATTGGCCGGCTGCGGCCTGGCCAGAACTTTTTTGTACTCCCCCGGGTCAAGATTATTCAGCAAATAGTCAGTCACCTTTTTATTTGCGTCCCTGTTGGTGTCACTGATTTTTGAAAATGAAATCAGCAGATCACATTCATTTGAATTATAGTACTTTTCATATTCAATTCTGAATTTTTCAAGTCTGTATGCTTTCCAGGGTGTGTCGTTCTCCTTAATTTTCCATCCCCAGGTCCGGAACTCCTCCGATATACTGTGCTCATAATGGTGCTGACTGTCTCCTGCAAATTCTCCATAGAATGATCCATGCTGATACCAAACAAGCCGCGCACCGTGCTCCCTGTATTTGGCGATTAACAGTTGATTAAAGATTGTTTGTGTGGTGTGAACATGCAGCTCTTTTTCCGAAGGGCGTATCAGTTTCACGGAATCGTTCAGTTTACCGAAGTGCTCAATCAAAATCCTGGGCAGTTCACGAATCGCATTGGCAAGAAACAGATCGTCCTTCGTTTCCGCTATGTTGTTTACTGAATTTCTCTTTTCCTCCTCTCCACCTCCAAGCATAAACGGGTGGTAGTTTGGCAGCTTAACACCGATACCCTCCTCATCCAGGCCGGAATATTCAAAGAATCCAATTCTTACCCTGTCGTATTGGGTGAGTATGCGGTTTACTTTTTTATAGTCTGTCCATGATTTCAGATGTTTTGCAAAATCGATCAGCCTCCGTTTGAAAATCATTTTTCGCGTTGGAATCCGGTTGCTGTTAAAGGCAAACAGGTCCGGCCTCCTATGTACAGGCCTGCTGTTCAAAATAGCTCGCTTGGCTATAACGGCTTTAGCATGGCTTTCGAGAAGAATTTTCCAAAACCGAACCGAATAGCTGGTGTCATGGACATTGTTCAGAACCACGGCCAGCAGCTCAAACAGGTTCTCCGTCAGCTCAACCCGGCGGGGTACCGTCAATTCTTTTAGATCGTCTCTTTGAATTAGTGCCATAATTTTTGAACTACCTCCGGGCAGAACCCACGTGATATCTATTTAGAACCTATTATTTTTCGACCAATATAGAATTTCTTTCGGAGTGTCCCCCTTCTCCCAAAGGGATCCCTGCGGGGGAAGGGGGCAATGGGGGATGATTAGTAAAGCTTTGATCTTTTAAAAATTATTTATTTGCTTGAATCAACGCCTACAGGATCACCCCCTGCTCTCCATTAGCCTGCGGATCACTTTCGGGGCTGTCCAAAAAGCTGCATTTAATTTGTGAATGCCTTAATTAATTAGGCGCACTTCGTGAACCTTAGAGCCTTTGTGCCCTCGTGGTAATACATTTCCACTTAAGATCAAATAAAGACTCCGGCTTTCTGAAATGACCCATGATTACACAAACTGTAATAATGTGTGCATTCTTAAGATGTAATAAAGTCTTACTTACCTGAATTACCTGAGAAATTCGATCCTGTAAACTTCTTTCTGTAATCGGCCATAAAATCACTGTTCTTAACCTCATACCACCAGTCGTCAATATTTGCGTTGTTCAGATGATCAGCAATCGATCCTATTTCTTTATGTAACACACTACTGCCCAAAAAATCTTGATAAAAGGGCTTCACAATATCGGTAGGGTTGGCATTATTCAGAAGCCCGACCGACGGATGGCCAACTGAAACAGATTCGAGAAAGGATGTGGCCGGAACATCAATATGCAGTACAATCCGGCTGTTGGCAATCTCTTCAGCCATCGACTCTTTAAAGGCGCTGACTTTAACACGAGGATCGGATATTTTCTGAAATGCGTCCGCACCACTTTCCTTATTCGACGACGGATAGGGGCGTATGCGTATCGATTTGTACCGCTTCTCATCAAGCAATTGTAGCAGCTTCTGTGTAATTCCCAGGTAATAATTTACCGCGCCCCAAAGTTTAGGAAAGGTAACTAACAGATCATCCCGGCCTCCCTTATCTGCCTGCTCATAATTTTTCTCAAACTGCTGAAGCTCGTATGCTTTCCAGGGCCGGTCCACATCGTCCATTTTCCAGCCCCAGGTGCGGTGTTCATCCGCAACGGAACGTACCAGGTATCCACCATACTTGTACCTACACTCCCCGACCATTGCACCGTTCTGATACCATATCATTCGGGAGCCATACTCAGCATATTTTGCCATAACGATCTGCCGGTATGAAAACCTGAATCTGCCGTGTACATGAAATGTTTTCTTTTCCGGATCAACCAGTGTAATACCGTCAAAAATTGAGCTGAAATGCTCAACCAAAAAACCGGGTACCTGCCGCAAAATATTCTGCTTCAAAAGGTCCGGTTCATTAGCTGCCATCCCGTTCAAACGGCTTCTTTTTCTCCAATCCCCCAAAAAAGCCGGTTTTGAAGCGCAGTCGGGTAACGGAATAGCCCCGGTCTCTTCAGCAATTGGGCTCCCATCGCTAAATCCGACTAAAAATTGATCCTTGGTAGATAATTCATCAAAAAGCTGCTTTCTGTTCTTTCTGCTTCGTATAAAGTTCCTGAAATTTGCTGCCCGGCCCCGAACTCTTTCCTTTAAGCCTGGTTTCGCGCTTCCCAACAGTGGCAAAAACGGGGCGGGATGTGTGACAGATGTCTCCCGAAACAACGAATATCGGTTTATGATTGATCTTACATACTCTTCTGCAATCAGTTTCCAAAACCTTTCGGATAAATCTGTTTTGTGAAGCTTGTTAAGTGTTTCTGCAATAAATGGAAAAAGCTCCTTACTCAATTCTATCCGCCCTGCGGAAAGAGCGTGCAGATCTTCTTTTTGAGGCGGTATGGTTTCTTCTGAAGAAGGGTTCATCGATTTTATTTCAGACAACATTAATAATTAATTCCGAAACATCCATTCATTTTGAATTGCGAAACATTAATCAACAAGCGCCATCTTTCTGAACTCGCTGTTATTATCAATAAGCTCCTTATAGGTGCCCGCATCTTTTACAACTCCGTTTTTCAGCAGATAGAGCCTGTCGCAATTCTCCACGGTTGTAAGCCGGTGAGCAATCATAATGACCGTACGATCTCCCTTCAGGGATTCGATCGCTTTCGTAATCTCTTTTTCAGTAATATTATCCAGGGCGGATGTAGCCTCATCCATTACAAGAACCTGCGGATCGTGGTAGAGCGCCCGGGCAATTCCCACTCTCTGCCGCTGCCCACCGGACAGGCGGGTACCGTGTTCACCAAGGATGGTTTCCAGGCCTTCCGGCATCCTGCTTGCCATTTCTTTTATTTGAGCAAGTTCCAGGGCTTTCATTACTTTGTCATCTTCAATATCCTTCTCCGGAATACCGAACGCAATATTGCACCGCAGAGTGTCATCTGCGAGATAGATCGACTGCGGGATATACCCGATATTTTTCTGCCATGCGGAGAGGTTCTCCTGTATATTTTTACCGTCTACAAGAACTTCTCCCGAAGTGGGCTCCAGCAGACCCAGAATAAGATCTACTAAGGTGCTTTTACCGGCACCCGACTCCCCAACAAAGGCTACAGCGTCTCCCTGCGGAATCGTAAACGATACGCCATTTAACGCCTGTTCATCAGAATTTGGGTAGGCATAGGTTACGTTCCTCATCTCAATGGAACTCTCCAGTTTCAAAGGCTGGCTCTCTTTCCGGTCCTTAATAAATTCCTGGCTGCTATCTTCTAATTCTTTAAGATCGTTATAGATCGGGTCCAGGGCGACAATATCATAAATAAGTCTCGTATAATCAGTTGTGAGGGATTTTACAGCAGGCATCAGTCGAATAATCGCTACTGCAAACAGTGTCAATATTGGCACAATGGCTTCCATGGGTCGTCCCTGCCAGACTAAAAAGGCGGAAATCATCAACATTGTGAAAACAGCGATGACTTCCATTAGCGGCTGAGGAATTTTACTGGTATACGAAATATAGGTTAGCAGCCGGGTACTGTTTCTCACTTCGATTCGGAATTTTTCGATAAACTCCGCTTCCCGATTCAATACACGCGCATCTTTAATACCCCCAAGCCCCTGGTTTACCGCTTTGATCATCTCGCTGCGATGCTGCTGTTCTCTTTTCCCGTACGCTTTTACCTTTTTCTTGGTAAAATAGAGAAATGAGCCGGAAGCTAACCCCGAAAAGAAAATAACCAGCAGCGTAATGACAGGCTCAGAAATAAAGAGTAAAAGGAGAATGGATATGGTAATAACCGCTTGCTTAGTTATTTCCAAAATCATAGTCAGCACTCTGCCAATGAGTAAGTTAACCTCCTGAGTGGTGTTCCTCAGAAGTTCTGCTGTATTTCTCTCCAGGTGGAACGTGTACGGAGCCTGCATGTAGGAGCTCATCAACCGATGACTGATCTTGTACCTCCTGTTGTATAGAAAGCGGGCGCTTATGTAGTTATAAGCAATCTTGTAAGTCCCTTTGAGTAAAAAACTGCCCAGGAGAGCAATGGAGCCCCATATCAGAAGATCTCTTGCCGTGGTAATCTCCAGAAACGCCAGGAGTGGCTCAATGGCCTCATATTCGAGCACCTTGTCCGGTGACGCCACTATGGCCACAAAGGCGGGGATCATTCCAATTCCCAAAACCTCAAGGCCTGCCGCACCCATCATCAGAATAAAAAGAATCATGATCTTAATAGGATCATTCTTGGGCAGGATGTAAAAAAGTTTTCTTGTGATTTCTCGCACAGTTTTACTCTACATTTATTTAAATTAACTCACTTTTCTATTCTCTGTTTTCAAACTTAAGTTAGGAGCTTCTACTCACAATCTTCAATTTAATTTTTTTAATTCTAAGCACGTTAAAATGGCTAAATACTTAACATTTCATCACCTTTCAGGCATGCATTTTTACCTGTACTTACGCACACAGGGCTTATTTAACCGCATTTGTTGAGTTTATACCTGTCACGCTGCTGGGGCTGACCAAAAAGTGAATGAACCCGTAAGTAAACTTTAATCATGCAGACACTAAAGTCACTCCCTATTCATAACCACCCGTGTTTTTATCGGCCTGAACCGAATTTAGTTAATGATTACAACCCTTTGCTATGAAGATACAGCCTCAGGAATTGAACGAAATGATTGATACGGCTTCAGAAATATTGGGGGTTGAAAAAGGAAACAGCTCCCTGATCTTTGG
>LKNA01000224.1 GCA_001564065.1 Chitinophagaceae bacterium T5-Br10_B2g13 | reverse complement strand
TTGCAAAATGGTAAGTTGACAAATTTGAGATATTATATCTATAAATATTATCTAAAGCACCCTTGGTTATAGTTCCACCACCGGAATGAACGACAGGCACTCCTGCAAAATGTGCAGCCAGCACAGCAGCATACGTTTCAGGACGATCTCCAATAACAAATAGAACGTCTGGAGCATCCTTTTCTAACTGAGCAGAAAATTTAGATATAATCTCAGAAAACTCATTTGCTCCAGGTTCCTCTGCTTCATTGAATGCATCAATTATTCCATTAATATGAAATCCATCTTGTTTTATTTCATCAATAGTATTACCGAATTGATTAAGTAAGTGCATTCCGGAAACATACAGCAAATATGAAAAAAACTCTGAGTATTTAACCTCATTAATGAGGTTTTTCATAATACCGTATTCTGATCTGGCCCCAGTAAAAAATCCAATTCTTTTACTCACTGCAGGTGTTCTTCTAAAATTACTCTGTCAGCTTCAATTTCTTTTAAAACTTTTTTGCCAATTATCTTATCACGTTCAATTGGTTGAAATCCAAATCCGGGTCTTTTAAAACATATATCCGTTTCACTCACTATATGACCTTTGGGTAGATATTGTGTTGTCACAATGCTTTTTCGAGCTGCTTTCTTAATCTCTAATTCAGCATCAGAGAATATTTTTTTACTAACTCCCATCATTTTATCTACGTTTCTAATAGATCTGACAAGAGATGCGAATTCTGGAATAGTTGCAGAAGCTTTGTGATCCGGCCCTTCAGCATTCTTATCGTATGTAACATGCTTTTCTATTACTTTTGCTCCCAAAGCAACCGCTGCAATAGCAGCATCATTACCAATCGTATGATCTGAGAAGCCAACTGGAACATTAAATCTTGCTTTGATTTCGAGCATTACGTTTAAGTTTACATCCTCAGCCGGTGTTGGATAGTTACTTATACAATGTAAAATGGTAATATCTTTATCACCCTTTTTATTTAAGATTTGGAAGGATTCATTTATTTCATCATACGAAGCCATACCAGTTGATAATATGATAGATTTATCTTGTTTAGCAATATATTCAAGCATATCAACAGTTAATATTTCTCCAGAAGGTATTTTATAATACGGCATCTCTATGTTATTGGTCAGAAATTGCAAACTTTCCATTTCAAACGCGGTACATAGGTAATCAACACCATATTTAGAACAGGCTTCACTTAATTTGATATGTTCATCAAATGTTAATTGATATTTCTTGGACATTTCTAATGGGGAATCTTCCTTATCATTTTCTTTTTGATAGGAAGGTTTAAAAGAGTCCTTTGAATAACAGTTTTCTGGATTATTCAACTGAAATTTTACCGCATCAACTCCTATTTCGGCTAAACTTATTACCATGTTTAACGCTTGGTCAATATTGCCATTATGATTTGGGCCAACTTCAGCTATAATGTAAGTAGTATTCATTATTATTTAATTTTTTTTAAAGGATTACCAACATAAATGCCTCTTTCTTCAACTGATTTATTGACCATTGAGCCAGAACCTATTAGTACATCACTGCAAATTTTTAAATAAGGGTTTACTGTCGTATTTGTACCAATAAAAACATTGGATGCTAAAGTGGTTCCTCCTGCAATTACTGTTCGTGGTGAAATCACAACATTGGGTCCAATTCTCACGTCATGACATATCAATGCCCCTAAATTTATTACACTGTATTCTGAAATTACAGTGTTAAAATCTAGATAGGCGTTATCGAATATTACGACTCCTTCACCTATGGTAGCACTATCATCTATAAATGCTTTATTAGAAATAATAGTTGGAAAATTAAAACCCTTCCCTTTGTAATAGTCAATCAGGTCATTTTTCTTTTTTAATAAACTTATATTGCCAACTATGCATATTATTACACATAAATTAGTATGCTGTTCTTTTAGTTTATGTGCTATTTTATCTTCTCCTAAATACTCGACATCAAAAAGGGTTCCTTTATCCTTAATATCTGTGTAACCAATAATATTGTATTCATCAAATTGGGCAAGTAACTTGATGACTTTTTTGGTAAAGTCACCGCCCCCTACTAATAATATATTCTGCTTTTTATCCATTACAACTACTTGGAATATTCACAATTCGATCCTCTAAATACTCTGCATTTGTTTGCTCATCACGGAAGCAATGCTCATACATCGGTAACTTATACATTAACTTCCAAATCGGGCGGGTCATCACACCTTTTTCATTGGTTTCATTAAGAAGCTGATTCCGCTCTTTTCGATCATTAAGTTCTACACACATCAACCAATAATTTACTTTGGTATCCGGATTTTCCGTTCTAAACTTAATCCCCTTTTCCTTAAAGAAGGCTTTGTATTTTACGGCCAAATTTCTTTTGCTTTGAATAAACGAATCAAGCTGTTCCAACTGAGCACAAATCAAAGCTGCGTTTAAATTGGGCATTCTATAGTTATGGCCTAATTCATCATGCACATATTCATATTTATGAGGCTTTTTAGCAGTGGTTGTCAGGTGTTTTGCAAAATCCCCTAACTGCTTATCGTCGGTTACAATGGCTCCTCCACCACCTGCAGTAACAATCTTGTTACCATTAAAAGAATAAATCCCAAACTGTCCAAAGCTTCCTGTAGGTTTCCCATGATAGGTTGAACCAATAGATTCGGCCGCATCCTCTACCACCGGTATACTCCATTTATTGCACACTTCCACGAGTTCGTTCAGATGCACCGGAAATCCAAAAGTATGCATTGGCAAGCAGGCTGCTATTCTATTTCCTGACTTTTTATTGTAACATCCATCTTCTCTTATTTCACCATACTCTTCAAGGAATATCTCCACCGATTTGGGCGACAATCCCATCGTATCCAAATCCACGTCCAGAAAAACAGGATGAGCATGGTTATAGGCTATGGCATTGGCCGTAGCAACAAACGTAAGGGCTTGTGTCAAAACTTCATCTCCGGTTTTTACACCTGCCAAACGAAGAGCCACTTGCAGTGCAGCTGTACCATTTACTACGGCAACAGCTTGTTCAGTTCGAGAAATCTCAGCTATCATCTGTTCGAATTTATCCACATAAGCCCCAACCGAGGAGACAAAGGTAGAATCTATCGTTTCCATCACATATTTCTTCTCGTTGCCTTGAAAACGTGGTACATGTAATGGAATGAAGTCAGTGGTTTTATACTGTTCCTGAACAAACTTAACAAATTGATCAATATTCATATTATAACCTTATTGATAGTCAATTTGATAGTTGCCATATTTATCCAAGTTGTTAACTGAATCAGCATACAGGCCAGCTTTTAATGCTTCAACTAACTCCATGATACCCTCTTCAACAGTGAATTTCGGTTCAAAACCTAAAACATCCTTCACTTTCTTAAAGGAAACTCGATAATTACGTGGGTCGCTACCTTTGGAGTTATACACAACTTTTCCATTAGTCACATGGTTTAAAACCTCATCAACAATCATTTTTTTGGTGAAATTATTAACATCCCCACCGGCATTGAATACTTCAAATTTTACTTTTTCTTTGTCTGCTTCAATCACCATTTCAATGAGTCTGGAGAAATCACGCAGGTGACAATAGGGCCTCCATGTGTGCTCATCATAAACCAAGAGTTCTTTCCCAAAAAATAAATCTCGTGCAAACTCACTTACGGTAAGGTCAAAACGCATTCTTGGTGATAGACCAAAGGCGGTTGCAAAGCGTAAAACCGTACCTGTAAAATCTGCCTCCTCTTTCATTCCAAGCAATTGTTTTTCCCCTTCAACCTTTGCAGTTGCATAAAGAGAAAGAGGATTCAGTTTAAAATTTTCATCAGCCAGCTCATCCTCTCCAATCAAACCATAATTGGAACACGTTGAGACAAAAATAACTTTGTCTAATCCTTTTCCATTAAGATAATCAATACAATCCTGAACTCCTTTAGTATTTATTTTCTCAGATGCTTCAGGATATTTTTTTGTAATAGGGTCACCAACCAAACCCGCGAGAATAACAACATCCGTTACGCCTTCAACAGCTTTTTGTAAATCAGCTTCATTTGTTATATCACCTTTCATAAACTCATAATCCGGATCCCCAAAATATGGTTGTACCGCAAACTCATTTTCATAAATAAAGTTATCTAAAGCACGAACTTTATATCCTTTTTTTAAAAGATGAGAGGTTAAAACAGTACCTACATAACCGGCACCACCGAGTAATAAAATCTTTCTGTCCGACATAAATATTCGTTTAGTTTATAAATTTCAATTCGTTAATAACTGTATCTGCAATTGCTAAACACGATGTAGCAGCAGGAGAAGGCGCATTTAAAACATGGACTTGATTCTCAAAGTTTTCAATCCTGAAATCAGATATTAAATTCCCGTTTTCGGATGCTTGAGATCTAATTCCACAAGAATAGCCAATGATATCTTCTTTAGAAAAGTTAGACCAATACTTTCTCACATTTTTTTCAAAATATTTTTTATTGCTATGCTTCAACAATTCTTTAATAACCGTACTGCTATACATTTTTGCAATATTATATAGTGCTTTATTTGTGATAATCTTGAATGTATCATTTAAATCAACACTAAACCCTTTATATCCTTCTCTATCAAAAGATAAAACCGCATTGGGTCCCACTTTTAGTGATCCATCAATCATTCTGGTAAGATGTACACCTAAAAATGGAAAGTTTGGATTGGGAACAGGATAGATAGGTATATCAGTTGAGTAAGAATTTTCAGGAACTTTAAAGTATTCTCCTTTAAAAGGTATGATTGTTACCGGCGATTTGTTTCCGGTACAGATATTGTAGACCCTATCACATTGTAAGCCGGCACAATTTATCAAATACTTAGTTTTCAATTTGTTTTCACTTGTTTTAATTGAAGTATCAACTTTTCCAATGGAAACTGACTTTATCTCGTTAGAGAAATAATAATCTAAACCATTGGAACGGCTTAAATCTATAAATGCATTTAAAACTTGTGTATAATCAGTGATCCCGGTCTCTTCAACAAAAAAACCTTTCTTTGAAACTAAATTTTTATCGATTTCACGAATTTGTTTATCGTCAAAGTAAGAGACATTTAACCCTACACTCTTTGCATTATCATACAATCTTTCCATTTCCGAATATTCAGTTTCATCAGCCGTTGCGATCAACTTACCTGTTATCTTAAATGGAATTTCATTTTCATTCAAAAAATCCAATAATTGGTTATAACCATTAATGCAATTTTTAGATTTTAAAGAATCCTTTGGATAGTATACACCTGAATGGATAACACCACTATTTCGTCCTGTTTGATGCTTATTGGGCTCCGATTCCTTATCGATTACAGCAATTTTTAAATCACTTTCTTTCGAAAGTTTATATGCAATTGCACCACCGATTATGCCGGCACCAATAATAATAATGTCGTATACCTTCTTATTCAATATATAATTTACTTATTCTTGGTATTAGTAGAGTAATTTTGATAAATGTAATTTTTAACAATTTATTATAAATTTCTCCCAATAAACAGTACATCAATAACAGCACCATTATCCGTTTAGTAGCCCCCCATCGTGCTCACCGCTTTACCAGTGAAGACCCATTAATTTTTCTGTGTACCATTATATTTGGTCTACTGAATGGTTTTAATGATATTCAAGATATTCACCTCAACCATTCTCATGAGTGTGAAAGGGTCTTTTTCACTTCTCACATGTTTGAGTGCCGATAAGTTCAGCACATAATCATACTCACCATCAGCTTTGATAAAAGCGTCATATTCAAATGATCCGGCATCTA
>LKNA01000016.1 GCA_001564065.1 Chitinophagaceae bacterium T5-Br10_B2g13 | reverse complement strand
TTTGGATAGCTTTTTGAAGCTGATTTATTCTAACCGGCTTTAACAAATAAGCTGAGTTTTTTACTGTAATGGCTTCCTGCTTGATTCGCATATCATTCTGAGCTGTGATGTAAACCACCGGTACATCAGAATTATTTCGAATTGTTTTCATCGCTTCTATACCGGAAACGTTGCCAGCCAGCATAATATCCATGATGACCAGGTCTGGATTCATTTCTTCTACTGTTTCAATTGCATTCCGTCCACCCGGGCATGTTGCCAGGACTTCATAGCCCATAGATGTGGCCATTTTTTTCAGGACGATGGAGAGCAACCGATCGTCTTCTACGATTACAACTTTTCTTTTCATGAGTGAGAGACACCTTTGTGTAGTTTGATTTACTAAATAATACGTCTAAAAGGAGATACTTTCAGTTAGCATTAGCTAAATATGCCTCACTATTTATGAGAATTTATTAATAAAGGACGGCTAACCGCTTTCTGATCAACGATTTAATTAACGTGAGTTCGATATAATTTTATCGATAATCGTCAGTTTGAGCGCAGTTTCGACCGCTGTATTGGTCGGAACGGAGTCGAAAACACATTTCGACTTCATTTCGAGGAAAAAGCACCTTCGAAATTGCGCTCAATGTGACGTGTTGCATCATTTGGGGCATCTTTATCTCGAACTGACGTTAATTAATGATTGTCGTCTCCAATTTTTCGGTAGATACTTTCGAGGGCACACACGGGTCAAAACTTTTAATTAAATAGACCTAGCTATTATACTCAGTATTTTATCAATAAGTTTTAAAAAAAAGTATCATGAACTAAATAAATACTTGAATTTGATGTTGTTTTTTTTATCTCCTAATTCAAGTAAAAATTATGATTTATCAATAAATAGTTATATTAAATATAGAAATTTGTTAATGTTTAATTAAATTAAAGGTAAGCATAACATACTTGTACGAAGTGGGTTAACTATTAAACAAATCATTAAATTATGCATTTACTTAAATTGTAGAACAGTTTGTTTGGGATTTCTATTTACAGCTTTATTGATGGTATTCACAGTACATGTAAACTTTGATTTGCCATTTACATTGAACGATGTTCGTATTTCGATTAATGAGGCACAAGCGCATCCAGAATATCAGAATATGGAATTGGCTGATGCTATCTGCTGGCAAACTGGTGAAACCTTTCTTAAGTGTGTACATGGAAGTTATGTCTGCGATGCTAGAGATCAAGGTACATGCTCAGAATTAGATCCTGAGCTAGAACCTGAGCAAGAATGAAAATTAAAACTAAGCCTCCATACTGTATGGAGGCTCTATTTTATCGGCATTTAATGAAATACACGATTGTTTTCACTGCAATTCTGTTATTTATCAGTTGTAATAACGAATCAGACCAGAAATATAATCCTGAAATCGTTCAAACCATCCATGTAGATTTAAGTAAGGTTTCAGATGAAATAAACATGTCGGACTATTTTTCAGGCATTTCTTATATGCCTTTAAGATCCCCGGATGGAGTACCGGTAGGAAGAGTTAGAAAAATATTGGTTCATGATCGATATCTGGGGCTTTATGATGAAGCAGCGAACCGGGTTTGGATCTATTCAAAAAATGGAGGATATGTAAACAATATATTGATACCGGAAGGTAGAGGGCCGGGTGAAGTTACTCATTTGACTGATGTGATTTTGAGCGGAGATGACTTGATACATGCCCTTGGAGCATTCAAGATTGTGGTTTATAATCTTAATGGTGAGTTCATCAGGGAGGTCAATTTTGATTTTTTTATTTACAGGTTCACTTATCTTGATGATGATTTGTATGTAGGTTATGCGGGCAACTCATTGAATACGCAAATCAGGAATGCAGATTCCGGTAAAAATCTTTTCTTTTTTGGGAGTGATGGAGAAATAATAAAAAGTGCAGTTCCAATTCCAGAGGGAAGAGAGCAGATGCGGCTTATGGTAGCAAGCAAGTTTCCGACTTACAATAATGTTAAAAAGTTTTATCCACACCTCTCCGATACAATTTACTCAATCAATTCGGATGTGGTTGCACCACGTTATGTCCTGGATTATGGTGATCATTCAATCCCGGAAAAAGTTTTTTCCAAAAGGCAACAGTATAGTAGAATACCCCATGAGTGGGTAGAATTCCGTGAAAAGGAACTGATTGAAAAAGACTATGTTATCAATTTGTTTTTTTTCAATGAAACGAGAAGATATGTTCATTTCAGAGTTGGGACAGGGTCTTCTCAATACAATGTTATCCATGACAAAGTAACTGAAGAAACGAAAGTCGGACCCCGAAGATTTACAAATGATATCGACTATGCTTTTGTACCATTTATTTATGAAAGTTCAGATGATGCACTCTACACAATTATAGAAGCCGGCGACCTCATCAGGGAGCTAAATCATATTTACGAAAATGAACCTGGGCTATATGCTCATCCTAATACACAGAATTTGGTAAATCTTGCAAATTCGTTGAAGGAGGGTAGTAACCCGGTATTGCAAGTACTTCATTTTAAGGAGTAAAATGATTCACCAAAACCATCGCCTAAGTTTTTGATAAGTGCATAATATGCTATCTGAACTCAAGGATAAATACCCACATTCTTGAATTGACTAAATACATTAAGTTACGGCTTACCAATTCAATTGTATTTATGAATTCAAGTATTAAGTTTATAACAATTTATTTCTTAAACTGTCGCCGGCTCCTGCCCCTCAGCATACTCCTCCAACGGGAGGCATGAGCAAATCAAGTTTCGATCTCCATAAGCGTCATCAACCCTGCTTACTGCCGGCCAGAACTTATTAAATCTAAGGTGCGACAGCGGGAATACGGCCTCTTCCCTGGTATATGGATGGGCCCACTCTTCAGAGACAATTACGCGCATTGTGTGAGGTGCATTTTTAAGAACATTATCATCTTTATCTGCTTTACCCTCCTCAATCTCACGAATTTCATCTCTTATACCAATCATTGCCTCACAGAACCGATCCAGCTCTTCCTTCGATTCGCTTTCAGTCGGCTCAATCATCAATGTTCCGGGAACGGGGAATGACATGGTTGGCGCGTGAAATCCATAATCCATCAGTCTTTTGGCTACATCAGGCGCGTCTATGCCGGCACTCTGTTTAAACCCACGAACGTCTATGATAAATTCGTGTGCAGATCGCCCGCTCTTGCCGGTATAAAGAACCGGGTAGTGATCTTTCAGCCGGTCTTTTAGATAGTTTGCATTTAGTATCGCAGCCTCGGTTGCCTTAGTGAGTCCCTCAGCTCCCATCATGCGAATATAGGCATGGGAAATGGTTAAGATACTTGCACTTCCCCAGGCTGCCGCTGCAACGGCAGGGATTGCTTGATCAGAACCGGTCTCCACCACATCATGGCCCGGTAGGAAAGGAGTCAGTTTTTCAACCACTCCAATCGGGCCCATTCCGGGGCCGCCGCCGCCGTGTGGAATCGTAAAGGTTTTATGCAAGTTGAGATGGCAAACATCTGCGCCGATTGCAGCAGGTGATGTAAATCCAACCTGAGCATTCATATTGGCACCGTCCATATAAACCAATCCGCCATGTTCGTGAATCACTTCACATATTTCCTTAATATCTTCTTCAAAAACACCATGAGTAGACGGATATGTAACCATCAATGCTGAAAGTCGGTCGCTATATTTTTCAGCCTTTTCACGTAGATCGTCAAGATCGATGTTTCCATTATCGTCACATTTGGTAACTACTACCTCCATTCCGGCCATTACGGCACTTGCAGGGTTGGTCCCGTGAGCTGATGATGGTACGATCGTTACGTTTCGCTTATCATCTCCGTTAGCTCTGTGATAAGCCCTGATCGTCATCAGGCCGGTATACTCGCCCTGTGCACCCGAATTGGGTTGAAGTGAGATTGCGTCAAAACCGGTAATCTCCGCTAACCAATCTTCCAGTTCATCAAACAACTGGTGGTATCCTTTAGCCTGATCAAGCGGAGCAAACGGGTGAATTTTTCCAAACTCAGGCCATGTGAGCGGAATCATCTCCGCAGTTGCGTTCAGCTTCATTGTGCACGATCCGAGAGAGATCATTGAGTGTGTGAGGTCGAGATCACGATTTTCAAGCTCTTTAAGATAGCGAAGCATCTCATGTTCGGAGTGGTATTGGTTGAACACAGGATGATCCAAATAGTCTGAAGTTCGTGTAAGGTCGTCAGGATAATCAACCTCTACATTTTCTGAAGCCTCTCGGATATCAAAAGGTAATTTTTTGTCTGCTGCTTCAGCAAAAATACTCAGAACTTCCTCGACATCTTCAAGGTGTTTGGCCTCATCAAATGAAACACCAATCATACCGTTCTCATATCTGAAATTGACACCTTCCTGAAGTGCAAGCGTTTTTACTTTTTCAACAGTACCACTCTCAACGTCAGTTAATGTAATGGTGTCAAAAAAGTGTTCGTTGGTAATGCTGAAGCCCAGCTCTTGTAATCCCTTTGCGGTCAATTTTGTAAGACCGTGTATTTTGGAAGCAATTCTCTTCAAGCCTTGGGGACCGTGGTAAACAGCGTAAAATCCGGCGATCACAGCTAACAGTACTTGAGCCGTACAAATATTTGATGTGGCTTTTTCTCTGCGAATATGCTGCTCACGGGTTTGGAGAGCCATACGGTAAGCAACATTTCCTTCTGTGTCTTGCGTAATTCCAATAATCCTGCCGGGAATTTGGCGTTTAAACTCTTCGCGGGTGGCGAAGTAGGCAGCATGCGGTCCGCCGTATCCCATAGGAATTCCAAAGCGCTGTGTGGAACCGACCACAACATCAGCTCCCATTTCTCCGGGAGGAGTGAGGAGTGTTAGCGCCATCAGGTCAGCGGCAACAGTTACGTATACGTCGTTTACGTGTGCTGCGTCAATAAGCGAGGTGTAGTCATTTACAGACCCGAATGTATCAGGATACTGCAAAATCATAGCAAACAGCTCAGGATCTGTAACATCTACATCTTCCGGCTTTCCAATTTTGAGCGTTATGTCGAGAGGTTCCATTCTGTTTTTCAGAACAGATAGAGTCTGCGGGTGGCAGGTGTCGGCAACAAAAAGTGTATTTGCCGATTTTCTTTTCTTGCCTTTTCGACGTCCGTATAGCATAGATGCAGCTTCTGCTGCAGCCGTTCCTTCATCAAGGAGTGATGCATTGGCAAGCTCCATGCCTGTAAGATCTGAAACCATGGTCTGGAAATTGATCAGAGCTTCAAGTCGGCCCTGGGCAATTTCCGCCTGATAGGGAGTGTAAGCCGTATACCAGCCCGGGTTCTCCATGACATTACGCAATATTACATGCGGGAGTACCGTGTCGTAATAACCCATGCCGATGTACGACTTGGAGACCGTATTTTTTGATGCTGTCTCTTTAATATGGCTGATGTAATCTACCTCACTCAAAGGCTCGGGCAGATCCAGAGGTTTTTCCAATCGAATACCTTCAGGAATAGTCTCATCAATTAACTGTTTGATGGATTCGGCACCGGAAACGTTAAGCATCTCTTCAATCTGCTTTTCATCGGGCCCAATATGACGGGTTGCAAAGCGTTCTTTGTCAAATGAAATTTTCATGGACGGGATAATATTTTTTGCTTTATGTGAATCTGTTGAGCAAACAAACTTTTTTTAAAAACGGTTCAGCATACCTCTGAGAAGTGAAACTTTTACCGCAATACTCCAATACTTTTATCTTGGCAAGATACGATTTTTTTAGAGTCATAACATCTTTCACAGGTCTACTTTTTTAAATAGAGGCAGTAAAATTTATAGATCTTTTAAACCAATAGATCTGTCAGTTGGATCAGGATATAAATGTTTTAGTGCAGGCTAAAAATTCTTATGTTTAAAACAAAAACAGTAAAACTCTATGGTCTCCTGGTTTTTAGATCTTCATCCGATTTGGCAAGCATTTATAGCAGGCACATGGTGCTGGATTACGACATCCATTGGCGCGGCTGTAATTTTTATGAAAAAAGAGGTGAGCCGAAAATTTCTTGATGCATCCCTGGGGTTCGCGGCAGGTGTTATGATTGCGGCTACAATCTGGTCTCTTCTGGAGCCTTCAATGGAGATGGCAGAGTCACTGGGTTTGATTAAGTGGATACCGGCAACAGCAGGGTTTATAATTGGTGCTCTTACTATCCGTCTGGCAGATGCCTATGTACCACATCTGCATTTAGGCCTTCCTGAAGAGGAGGCAGAGGGGGTGCAGACCAAATGGCGCAGGGCTACGCTACTTGTAATGGCTATTACACTTCACAATATACCCGAGGGGTTAGCTGTAGGGGTTCTTTTTGGAGCGGCGGCTTCGGGTGTGGACCCTACAGGTACTGCTACAGTAGCAGCTGCAACAGCACTGGCAATAGGTATCAGTATTCAGAATTTGCCCGAAGGGATGGCGGTATCCATGCCATTAAGAGGGGAAGGAGTTTCCCGCTGGAAAAGCTTTAATTATGGACAGCTTTCAGGTATTGTGAATGCTCCATCTGCAGTTATCGGTGCATTGGCTGTTATAATCATACAGCCTGTTTTACCCTATGCTCTAGGGTTTGCAGCGGGAGCTATGATCTTTGTAGTTATTGAGGAGCTGATTCCGACTTCTCAGCGAGCCGGTAATACGGATCTGGCAACGATGGGTACGGTTATCGGTTTTTGTGTGATGATGGTTCTGGATATTACATTAGGCTAAACTTGGTCAGTTGATCTTTTCTCCATCTTTGGACGCCTGCTGAACGACATTACCTGACGTAAATGCATAAAAAGGTGAAATAGGATAGCCTGTTTTTCTAAGAGCTCTGGCTGTCCACTTGTTTGATGTTCTTGGCAAAATGTAGAATCGGTCCGACTCAAAAAACAGACTGTTTCTATACAGACCATCTGCGTAGTAAACAGGGTTTCCGTCGTCACCTTTTTTGATGGTTTGATCCACGAACTCACCCAGCTTAACAGCTCCCTCTTCCGTAATCTTTATTTCAACAATTGTACTCCCCGAAAAGTACATCTGAACAGGAATGTCGAACCCTACAACCTGAATGGCACTTTTTGTGGGAAGAAGTGCTGCCCGCATCATGAGCCAAAAGCCTGCGTCCGGGTCGGAGTAATATCTTGCATCGCCCCAGCCGAATTTCAAGAATTTAGTTTCAGGTATCTCAGAATGTTCAGGGAGGCTGGCGATAACATATTCTGTTTCAATAGCTATACCGGCATGCCAGCCATGGCTGACAATATAGACTGGTATGGTTCGGAGCTCCGGATCATCAGGATAGAGCTCTGAGATAGGTTTCAGGCATCCGCTGAATATCAGCAGGGCAGCTGCGAGACAAACAATAATTGATCGTTTCATCTTTTAGTAGAATGGTTGAACTCATTTACAACCTATAAAATACAATTCTTGTGAAAGAGTGCTACTCGCGGGCGTTATTAACGAGCTCCTTAAAGATGTTTCTCTGTCGCTTAATCTGAATCAGATACTCAGGATGCCACTGTACACCAATCACAAAAGGAAAACCGGAGTGTTCAAAGCCCTGTGTTATTTCGGTATGGAGCTCCTTTGCCACCAGCTGAACTCCTTTACCCGGATCGTGAATAGCCTGATTGTGAAGGGCATTTACGTTACAGACGTCGGTTCCCAGTATTTGATGTAATTTTGAGTTTTGCCGTATGGTTACTCTTTTTTTGGGAAAAATGGATGCAATTTGAGGCCGTTCTGTGTAAAATCCGCTGATATCCTGATGGAGGGTCCCCTGGAAGTGAACATTCATCAGCTGCATCCCCCTGCAAATGCCCAATACAGGCATGTTTTTACCAAGTGCCTGCTCCAGCAAGGTAAGCTCAAGTTTATCTCTTTCGATATCAATTGGAGCGGTTTTCGTTGATCGGAAGTAGCGACCAATCCAGTAGATAGGAAAGAAAATAATTGATAGTACCCATTCAAAGATCGTTCTTTTATTTTTGACCAAAACGGACTTCTCTATTCGTTCCTGTCCATATTTTTTAGGTTCAACATCCGCACCGCCGCCCAGAATTAGACCTTCAATCTGTTCAATTGATGCAGGATTTTCCGGAGTAATTCTAAGTGGAGTTCCACCGGCTAATCGGACAGAGAGTGCCGTAAAAAACCATGCTGCCCCGCCACCTTCGTTCGGACCAGTAACTCCAATGACAGGTCGCTTTTTTCTAAACATCTCTCACCCAGCGGTCCATGAGTTTTATCCATTTACTATCGAAGCGTATAAGCGTTTCTCGTTTCATTTTCAGATATGCCCTGGAGTATTGATTAAGCGATTTTTCATCAGAAGCGAGTGTTTCAACCAGTACCCACCGGTTCCATTCCTGGGCTAAAGACCAGTTTTCATCTTCTAGCGAGCAGTTTGGCAATCTGTAGTGATACGTTGGCCGTGATGATGTGATTGTGTCTGAAAGCAGTGAAGTGGTCAGCTGTTCATTCAAATACATAAACAGCGGCAACATGTCGAGGGGGCGATTGCGGGAGTTTTTAAATTTAAAATAGTCTTTGATCAGCTGCTTTAAGTTGGGATTGTACTCCGGATCGAGAATATGCATGATATAATCCTCTTCATACTCATTAATATACGGAGTGATCTGCCGGCTGATATTAATTTTTGAATCTTTGCGAATCCATGGATCAAGCAGTACATACGCCCTTAAATGATTTAAAATTGACCCAACGGAGGAGTCTGAAACTTCCGGGTTTAGGTGAAGGCCAAACGCGTAGATAAACGAGCTTCCTGTGCCTTTCGCTTTGTGTTCGCGCAATTCATGAACCAGCTCGTTTAGCCTGTTCATCCTGGAAAGGTGGATGGGAGGGGTGATGATTTCGAAAGGTACAACGGAAGAGGCCAGCTCTTTTAGAGAATCTTCCAGTGATTCCCTGTTTTTGTACGTGCTGATCTTAATCCCCAATTTTTCAAATATCTCCTCATATTTTTTGTCACGCAAGAGCTGGGCATCCAGTTCCAATTTGAATGTTCCAAATAGTGTGTTTTTCACAGAATAGATGTAGGTTGATTCCTGATGAATCTTCCCGCCATAAAGATCTTGTACAATTTCTGATGCAATCTCCATAGAGATCCCGGTAAATTCGAACTCATAGCCTACCTTTCTCTCCTCACCCTGAGGGTTTAAGGTTGAAGGAGGTGATTTGAAATCGTTTTTTATCATGGGTTCAAAATATGGGTCACAACACTCATTACATAAGCCCTAAATTAGAAAAGTGAAGAGCGTGTGCTCATCTAATAATTGAAACGAAGAATAAGAGGGTATTCCTGACTCTGACCAGGTTTCTCTCTGAGATATTTCAGCTCGAAGAGCTCACCGCTTGCCCAGGGTTCAACAAACTCGTCGTACGTTTTCGATCCCGGATTACCACTTTGACCTCCCGGATAGACGCCATATCCACGTACTCCATCCGGGTCGAGCTCTACGACCATTCTCCATGATGGGCCATGGCTACCCCAAATTGCATTGATTGACTCATTACTGCCGTCAGTGAAGAGGTCATAAATGCCCATGCCGGGTATCTGTCCTAAATGGTTGAGGTTTGTGTTGTTGTAGTATCCCCATTTCCAGTTATCTCTGTCGGCGCCAAACCTGTTGTTCAGATTGATCAGGGCCTGTTCGAATGCTGGGTAAACCAGATCGGAAAAAGTTTCTGTTACTTCTGTTTCCGGGTTATTGAACCATGGCGAATCGGGGTTGTTGACGATCAAATCAACTGTAACATCACGGTCCGGTTTTCTCATGGGAATTCCGGTGTTGAACTTACTATCCCAAATTAAACTGTAAAGCTCTCGC
Organism: Chitinophagaceae bacterium T5-Br10_B2g13; assembly: GCA_001564065.1. Taxonomy (GTDB): domain Bacteria; phylum Bacteroidota; class Rhodothermia; order Balneolales; family Balneolaceae; genus Rhodohalobacter. The sequence goes on along the minus strand of LKNA01000016.1, from coordinate 37,179 downwards.
CACCACTGCCTGAATACTGTGGGCTCTATTTTTTCACCGATATTTTTGTAATCCCACTCGCTAAGCAGGTCGATAATCTCTTTTTCTGATTCTCCGGCTTGGTGCAGATCAATCGTGTTCAAGAGTATTGGCAGCAACCGTTCGGCATGGTAGCTGTATGAATCGAGCAGTAGATTTTTAAAATCGTCCACTGTTATGTTTTCCATTTCAGCGAGGCGATCATTTATCCTCTTGCCGCGCTCGAATGGTGCAAAGGATTCACCCAGATAGTAGGGGTATGAGTCATCAACAGGATACTGATTGGCAGCACTGAGATAGCCTCTGTCAGGATTTAAAGCATACGGGTTTTGTTCATAAGGGATATAGTCAACCCAGTCATATCTGGAATCGGACCCATCGCTCACAGTTCGTCCCTGGAACTTCCATTTTACCGGAAGCTTTCCCCCGGTCTGAATAGCAATGTTACCATCTGTTCCTGCATAGTTTACATTCTGAGCCGGCGCCTGATAAGTAATAAATGCCTCTTTGAACTCTTCATAGTTTTTGCCCCGGTTCAGTTTGTAAAATGTGAGTAACTCATTTGAAGGTTCGTGAGCAATCCATTTTAGGGCGTGATCTTTCTGAATGGTTTGGGTAACGGGTGTTTCCTCACGGGTTTCATAAACAGGACCGTGGTGCGTAAACAGAATCGTGTCTTGTACAACCTCGCCCGATTTAGTATGAATGGTTTCAATTCGCTCCTCTACAGGCAGCCATGAACCGTCGTGCAGATACTCCTTTCGGTCACTGTCCCTGAAAGTGATTTCGTACCAGTCCATAACGTCTGCACCTGTATTTGTAGCTCCCCAGGCAATGTGATCATTAAAGCCGACAATTACGGTGGGTGCACCCTGAAGGCTTACGCCATAAACATTAACATCAGGAGAGTGCAGCTGTACTTCATACCAAATGGACGGCATGCTCATGTTCAAATGCATATCGTTCGATAAAATAGGATAGCCATGGGCACTTTTGGTTCCGTCTACTACCCAGTTATTGCTGCCATTAAATGGGTGAGGCTGCCAAAGCTCTATCTCCTGAGTAAATGTGGGTTGATAGAGTTGGTCCGGTGATGCTGCTGAAAGTGCATTAAAATCCCACTCTTTTTCCTGAGGTACGATCGGATCCATAAGGTCCGGGCGCGTGCTCAAAAAACGGTTCACAAATTCTTCCCCAAGATGAGCCATTGTGTTACTGGTTCTTACATCTTCCGATCGCGCAGCCAGCATCTGGGTCATATATTTCAGAAGCAGTGCCGTATTAATGGGTTTCCATTCGGCCGGTTCAACTCCTAAAATTTTATACTCCAGGGGATATTTCTCGTACGTTAATGACTGTATATATGTATTCACACCGTCGGCATAGGCCTGGATAGCGTTGGATACGATTGGATCAGAAGTTATCTCCTCCAAAGCACGCTCTGCTCCATAAACCATGCCGAGCCGGCGCTGATTCTTATCATATTCAATCAGGTCGTCACCCAGCCATTCGGCAAGATACCCTCCGGCGGCCCGTATTTGCAGTTCCATTTGGAAAAGTCGATCCCTGGCCGTTACATATCCCTGAGTGTAGTAGAGGTCGTAATCATTCTGTGCAAATATGTGAGGTACGCCGCGCTCATCAAAAAAAACTTCAACCGGCTCCTGCAGCTGATCGGAGTGGAGTGATATTTCTCCTTTTACCTGATGTGTTTCTGCATTGGCCCAGAATCCTGTAACCGGATGGAAGAAAGAACCGACGGCAGGTAAGGGCCCCAGCGGGATGGAATAGATAAATAATAAAACTCCGAGAAGAATCAGGGAAAGAAAAGCGTAAATTTTGGCTGCCATCAGATCTTTTTTGAATTAAACAGGTCTACGTTACCAAAATTGAATGAAAGGGTAAAATTTAGTTGTGTACTATCTTTATGAGAGAAGCCTGATTCTTCAGTTCTAAAAAGAGAGTACAATTCCATTCTTTAGCTCGTACGTAAGGTTGGGAACGTCAATCACGGGTTCAAAATCGTAGGTCATCGTAAAACTGACCCTGAACGTTACCGAACGGCCCATTCGGATATTGAGCTGATTTTCTGATGTAGCCCTCGGTTTAAAAAATCGATCCGGCCTGGCTTGATAGTACCCAATCATCGTAAGAGAAGTTTGCGGGTTAAGCTGCCCCCGAACTACAATGTTGCTGGTGCTTTTGATGTACTCATTTTTAACCGTTAAATCATCACTCAGGCTCCACTCCTCAAACTCGTACATAAATCCTGTTGAGATATGTCCCCGAAGGTTAGGCCGTGTAAGAAAAGTGTATCGAACTCCAGCTCCACCCAGTGCGCGGTTCTGTAAACCAAGGTTGTTATTGTACTGATACTGAACAAAAGCTTCAGGTGAGAAACTGTTTTTCCTATGAAGTGTTGATCGCAAGTGAATATACCCATTACTGACGAGTGAATTGCCATCCACATTTACAAGGTCTATGTTGCTAAGCAGTAAGTATCCATGGTTAGTAGAAAAATAGGCAGCGTTAGCCTGTCCACCCACTTTTATAATTTGATCGTTGTATTTGTTGAGGGAAAAATCCGCGCCCAGCTCACCGGTCCAGCCTGTGGTGTCGGCATCGGCCCTGACCCGTTCTACATTGAGAACCTGCGATTTGGCGATATCAGCAAAAAGAAGTGAAAGAATGAGAAGGAGTGCTGTTTTCAATGGGTGTAAAGCTTATGTTGAAATTTGTGAATCAATCTAACGGATTGAGGCTATCTGTGTTCCGTATAAAGATGAACGCGTCGTACCTCTCCGGTAATACGGTCTGAACGTAATTATTCTGTTCATTTTGAGGATTATAGGTAACTCCAATAGCCCGGTGTGGAATCGGGTTTGAAAGAGCGTTGTTCATAGATTCATCGTTAAAAACCAAGTAAAGATTATTCAACCCTATTTCGTTCAGCATGAATTCCCAGCTGCCTGTTTGGGCTGGAGGTGTCACCATTTTCTGTCTGTCTCCTTCCCAGTTGAAAGCAGCCAGAACTTCACCTTCGTAGGTGCCAAACCCAATCGCAAATACGTTATCTGTCCCAAGCTCTTGTCTGCTAAGCTGACCGATATTCACCATGCCCGCGCGGTGCATATCGGTTGCCCTTGCATCACCGATATGGGTGTTGTGAGCCCAAACAATGCCACGGCTATCGGTTTGATGATATTCTAAGAGTCGTTCGGCGGTTAAATAAAAGTGGTTTGCCCGGTAGTTCCAGGAGGCCGCACTCTGTTGCAGATTGGCTCTGTAGTGTTTTTCGGCATTAATAGCCACTTTTGCGCCCTGCTCGGCCTTGAAGAATTTCCACGGATCGGTATCGTGGCTCTGTTCAATTTGACGTACAATTCGCAAAACTTCATTTAAATCATCACTGCAATCCTGCCCGGTTCTGGCAACCATTTGAATGTAAGATGACGTGTTTGGATGCCGGGTTTTACAGGAATACGCCTGCTCTGCAACTCTTCCCTGATTTACATTATGACTGTTTATCCAGCTTAAAACATCATCCATAACGGAACGGTTGTCATACACATCAACTCCATACAGGCCAACTCGCTCGTTTGGGGCCAGGTTTTCATTATAATCACGGAGCCACTCTACAAAGTTTTTGAACTCCATATTTCTCCACATCCAAAGCGGCCAGCGTTCAATTGCCTTCATCGCCTCAGATAGAGTTTGTGGTCCGTAGGGTTTGTGCTGCACAAACTCATTGATTTTTGACATTGATGACCAATCTGCTTCCACAGCTACAAATCGAAAATTTTTCTCTTTGATGAGAGACTGAGAAAGAGCTGCTCTTTTGGTGTAAAACTGAGATGTTCCGTGAGAAGCTTCACCCAACAAGACCAGCCTCTCTCTGTCAATGTGGGACAAGAGCTCAATAACATCACTGCTGTTTTGAAATTCCACAGCATGCCGTTTCAGTAACTCCTCTGCATCCTGGGCATGTGAAGTGGAAGCAGAGAAAGAGAAGCCTAGCAGTGTGGCTAAGAATATGAGTGCTGAGAAATTACGCATAACTGGGAGTTTAAATTAAAAATCAAAGCAATGCAGGCGTTTCATTACATAAAAAACAAACTGCATCATTCAAAGATTGATAATGTGACCTGCTTAAATTTGGGAGTTTTACCAGAGCAGCATTTTCATGCAGAAAACACTGCCGCCGCTTTTGATAAACTCAAACGTACTGTATTCGTGAACTGAGAATCCGGCATCACGAAGCTTTTGGTTTACATCGGTACATCCTTGCTGAATGAGTACATTTTTCCCATCGGGGCAAGTGGCGTTTACAGCAAAAAGTTTTTCGGCTTCGTACTGTGTGGCCTCGATCACATTATCAAACAGCTTATTAATCATTTTTAAACCCTCTTCCTGGAATGCGTCCGGATAGATGAGCACACTGTTTTCATTCAGCATAGCCATGCAGGTGTCGAGGTGATAGAACTTGTCGTCAGTCAGTTCAAGGGCTACAACCGGGGTGTCAAATTTCTCTGAGATCTGATCATAAGCTTTTAAAGAAGAGCGGAAGCCGTAACCGCCCCAGAGGAGCCTTTTTTTGAAGTGCCACAACGCATCACCCATTCCCTCAAAATCATCTACCTGAGAGTCATCCAGATATTCAATTTCGTATCCCTGGTCTTTGTACCATTTTTCGATATGGGAGACTTCATCTTTCCGTTCAGGAGAGTGCATGATGCTCATCAGTACTTTTTTATTTCCTTCACTGTCAATAAATGGAAGACTTTGGTTTGCACAAAAAACCATGTCCGGCAAACCTTCAACTCCGTTCAGCTGATGAACTTTAAAGCCGAGCTCCTCGTAACCGTCTACAAGGTGTTCCCACTCATTTTGTGCCTGCATTTTGTCAACATTGCCAACGTGATCTTTCATGTGTGGGTTAATCACGTATTCAACATCAAAATAGGTGGGCTTAACCGTTAACACCTGCTTGGGGGCCGGCATCTTGGCAATATCATTTAGAGAAAAATCAATTTGATCAGCTGATGTATATATTTTTTTCATCGGTACAATGTTATGAGTGAAGTCTCTCAGTTAATCCGCGAGCAGTGGTCTGTCAAAACCAAATCGCTTCGTTTGCAGTTTATAAGAGTAAGAAATTTCACCGCCATCTTCCACAAAAAGCGTTTAATAAAAATCAGATTTTGCCGATAAAGCTGAAAAAGGATAGGTTCTTATATGCTATTGGATTCAGACATACTCAACCAGCTTGCTCCGCTTGAAATTAAAGCCCGACGAATTGTTGAGGGATTTATTTCCGGGCTGCACAGAAGTCCCTACCATGGATTCAGTGTTGAGTTTGCTGAACACAAACCGTACAACCAGGGAGACGATTTCAAGCATATCGACTGGAAAGTGTATGGGAAAACAGAGCGCTTCTACGTAAAACGATATGAGGCTGAAACAAATCTGCGTGCGCATGTGGTGCTCGATGTAAGCAGCTCCATGAATTACAAATATTTTGCTGAATGGAGCAAGCTCAAATATGCCATACACTATGCAGCATCACTCATGCATATGATGCATCGCCAGCGTGACGCATGCGGAATGGTTCTGTTTGATGATGAGATCCGGTCTCAATTTCCCGCAAAATCATCATACAGCCACCTTCGCCTGCTCTATACTGAGCTTGAAAAAGTACTGGCTGATGAAGAGCGTCTTTCAGAAACGAGAAAAAGGTCGGCTTCAGCGAATGCATTACACACGTTGGCCGAAAGTTTAAAGAAGAGAAGTTTGGTGGTGATTATTACCGATCTGTTTGAAAATGTGGACGGTCACGATTCGCTGATATCGGCTATGAGGCATTTGCGGCATCAGCGGCACGAAGTACTTCTGTTTAACGTGCTTGAACACAAAAGTGAACGCGATCTTGATTTTCCGGATGGCCGGTATCTCTTTGAAGATATGGAAACAGGGGAGGAGCTCGAGATGAACCCAGCGCAGTTCAGGGAGTCGTATCAGAAAAAGGTGAAAGAGTACACACAGAAATTCAAGATTGCCTGTAGTGAAGCCGGAGTTGATTTTGAGGAGATTGACACACAAAAGCCGTTTGATCTCGCCCTTCTGGCCTACCTGAATAAACGGAAACGACTTGGATGATATCAAATATTGTCAGTCAAACTTACGAACTGTTTTACTACCCAGTTTTTTCATCTGTGAATGATCTGCGACCTATTAAGCGAATCTAATTACAATTCACCTTTCAGTGTTGTAATCTTTAATCCGATTTAGAGTCAATAATTAACTTGAATCAAGATTGAATTCTAATGGCTGTTGGCAATGAACATCTTAACTACAGATCATTTAACGATCTGAACTACACCATTGTAAAAAACCTACACAAAATCCCTTCTGATATAGATCTAATTGTTGGCGTTCCGCGAAGTGGATTGATGGCGGCTAATTTGCTGGCACTTCATCTGCATTTACCCTTAACAGATGTTCAGGGTTACCTTGAAGGTAAAATCTTGCCGTCAGGGTGGAGAGTTGGAGATTCCTCCATAAAATTTTCTTCAAAAAAGAAAGTTTTAGTATTAGACGACAGTCTTGCTACTGGAAGAGCGATGGAAGAGGTCAGGGAAAAACTAAGTAACTCCTGCAAGGAAAAGTCGATTCAATATGGGGTTGTATACATGAATCCTGAGGCCAAAGATCAAGTGGATCTATTTTTGGAAAAATGTTCGATGCCTCGAATTTTTGAATGGAATATGATGAATCACAGAATTATTAATAAATCTTGCGTAGATATCGACGGTGTACTTTGTAAAGATCCCACCCCTGAAGAAAATGATGACGGCGAGAACTATTTGAAGTTTTTAAAAAACGCAAAACCACTGCTTCGAGCTAATTATAGGATTCACGCACTTGTTACCAACCGTCTTGAAAAATATCGACCGGAAACTGAAGAGTGGTTAGCTCGCCAAGGTATTTCTTACGATGAACTTATTATGAGAGACTTCAAAACACAGGAAGAACGAAGGGCCGCAAATAATTATGGATTGTTTAAAGGTAAAGTGTTTTCTGCCAAATCCGGTGCCAGACTTTTTATCGAGAGCTCTATCTCACAAGCAAAAGTAATTGCTAAAACCGCAGGTAAGCCTGTTTACTGTGTTGACCAACGTAAAATGCTGTGGCCCTCTGATGTTTCCGTGGCTAAACGGAAGGCTCGTTCTTTAAAAAGCAGAATTTCGAATAAATTCCGGCAAATAATTGAAATGCCACAAGTCTATTTATGAATTAAGCTTTTAGGTTGTTCTTATTTTTTAACAACAGTTAATGAAAAAGACTTGACTAATTAGGTAACCTTAACCCGTTTCAGAATTTTATTGAAAAGGCCGGGTACAAATCGTTTAAGATATACTCCCATCAATTCAGCTCCGCCCAGGTAGATCTCCTCTTTTTTTGCAGCCAGTTTAGGGATCAGCTTTTTAGCGAACTCTTCGGGAGGCATGGCGTTCTTCTGCCCCTTACCCATTTCATTGTACTTTTCGCCGCTACCGGTTAGAGCATTTATGGTCACATCTGTTTTCACATAGCCGGGGCACACAAGCGTTACATCAACATTGTGTTCATAAAGCTCCTGTCTGAGTGAGTCGAAGTACCCTTGCAAAGCGTGTTTGGATGCGGCATAAGTGGATCTGTACTTGGTACCGAATTTGCCCATCACGCTGCTGATTACCACGATATGCCCGGACTTTTGCTCAATAAACGTTGGTAACAGGGCTTTGGTAAGCGCAACGGTGCCAAAAAAGTTGACCTCCATCACTCTGCGCACGGTAGACATCTCCGTATCCACGGCATACGATCGCTGGCTGATTCCTCCATTGTTGATAAGCATATCAACATGGCCAAAAAGAGCTAAAGCCTCAACAACCTTCTTTTCCATTGCCTCAGACTCTGACAGATCTATAGGCAGAATTTTTACGCTCTCTTCACTGTCGGAGCAATTTTCTTTTACGCGCTCCAGCTCTTCAAGCCTGCGCGAAGACAGAATTAAGTGTGCTCCTTTTTTGTTAAATTCGTACGCAAGTGCTTCCCCAATTCCGGATGAAGCACCGGTAATCCAGATTACTTTTTTTTGAAGTGCCATTTTACTGATCTTATTTTCATTTTGTGAAATATAGTCTAATCAAGTTCAACTCTAAATTTTAATTCAACATAGTTACGCTTGTACAGCTCGAGCGTGCCGTAAGGCCCGGTGACCAGTTGATATAAAAATGAATAATTAAATCTGATATGCAGCCAAAACACACCATTCTTTTAGTAGAAGATGAAATTGAGCCGGCAGAAATGCTAGCCAACTTTTTAGAGATGAATAATTTTAACGTTTTACTGGCGCACAACGGGTTGAAGGCACTTGAATTAATCGATAAGCATGCCAGTGATATACATGTGGCTGTACTGGATATTATGGTACCCAACGTGGATGGAAAAGAGATTTGCAGTGTAATTAGAAAGCATCCGGTAATGAGTGAAATTCCGGTTATTTTTCTCACTGCAAAAGACAAAGAAAAGGATGAAATTGAAGGTTTAGAGCTTGGCGCTGATGACTATATCTCCAAGCCGGCCAGTTTAAAACTGGTAAAAGCGCACATCGAATCGCTTTTAAGAAGGCAACAGCCTCAAAACAGTAAATGGATACAGCACGGCGAGCTTTTCCTCGATACAAGCGGAAAAGATCTATACTTAAAAGAGAAGCGAGTAGAGCTTACCTCAACAGAATATGCTATCGTTGAGATGTTTTTCCAAAATCCAAAGCGTGTCTACTCCAGGCAGGAGATTTTAGAGCATATAGGCGGAGACGATCGGTTTGTTTTTGATCGTACCGTGGATGTTCATATTAAAAATCTCCGGCTTAAATTGGCCGAAGCCTCAGATATGATCAAAACCTACAGAGGATTGGGTTACGGAATGAACCGTGAACTGCTTTGAATGAATTATGAGTATTCGCTCTAAACTTGCCTGGACGTTTATCCTGCTTCTGATTTTTGGAATTACAGCAATCAGCAGCTATTCAATTCTCTTTATTCGCAACTATCTACTAAGTGAGGGAGAATTGCAGATTGTTAACGATACGGAGTGGCTGGCTATCACCATTCAAAACCTTCGTTTGGATGGGGATTTTGAAACAAATTTGAACGAGGCTGCTCGTACATCAGGCTATCAGATTGCAGTGTATGATGAGGATGGTGAACTGTTTGCAGAAGTGCCGTACCACACCGAACGAATAGCTCCGGGGCTCATTGACGGTTTAAGTTCATCGTTTGAGCAAAGCCGGAATGGAATTCTGCTTCAAAATCAGAGTGAAAGCGATTATTTAAGAGCATTTTTTGAATTGCACAGTGATTTGAATCCGGCTAACTATTTACTGGTCAGCATTCAGAAAGACCAGATATATGAGCCTATAAAAACAATACGCTGGATTATCTACACCGGCATGTTTATTTCAATAGGTTTAGTCATTCTGGTTAGCATTCTCTTTTCAAGATACATATCGAGGCCAATTTTACAGCTCGAGTCTGCAGCCCGCGACATAGCAGGCGGAAATGTAGAACGGACGCTAAACCTGGACAGGAAGGATGAGTTTGGGCAACTGGCTGATTCACTGAACCGGATGGCCGAAAGGTTCCGGGCTGATAATGAAGAGATGAAGATACTCTATGAGAAACAGAGCCAGTTTTTTGCCGATATAACGCACGAAATCAGGAATCCGTTACATACGATAACGGGTTCGCTCGAAATGCTGGAGATGGATTCTCTAACCGATGAGCAGAAAGAGCACTATCTGAAAACGGCTGCCCGGCAGGCAGAAAGAATAAACAGGCTTTTTGTGGATTTGAAAACCCTTCAGCACTACGATTCAGACTCCTATTTTATAGAGAAGAAGCTTTTTGATATTAAAGATGTCATCAACCAGGTGCTGGGAGTCTATCGATCTCAGGCAGAAAGTAAGGGGATTGAAATTCACTACAACGATGAGTCGGGAGTTGTTTATGCCGATCCGGATAAGATTGAACAGGTATTGGAAAATCTAATATCAAATGCGGTTAAATACACTAATGAAGGCAGGATTGACGTGAATGTTGAAGAGGCTGATGATGGATATACGGTTCACGTTATTGATTCCGGAATTGGTATTTCTCAGGAACATCTGAGCAGACTTTTCGACCGTTTTTACAGGACAGATAAGGCGCGTTCAAGGGATAAGGGAGGTACAGGATTGGGCCTTGCTGTGGTGAAAAGTATTCTTAGTGCTCACAGTTCAGATATTTTTGTGAAGAGTAAACCCGGTTCCGGTTCAGATTTCTGGTTTACCCTGCCTTCAAACAGATAGCTTACGGTGTGCAAACGCCGCAGCCAATCCACCAATCAGCGGCGTAAACAGATAGATGGGCAGATGGTAGTAGGAATAACCGTGATTAATTGAGTCTGCAGTGATAAATCCAATGTTCAATGCCGGATTAAGGCCTACTCCGGTGTAAGGCTCTGTAATAAGGTAACATCCTCCAAGAACGCCGCCTGCGACAATTCCATAAATAGGATTTCTTCTGCGTCTGTTGGGGTAAACAAAGTGCAAAAATACGAGGATGAAAAAGAATGAAAAAAGAAACTCAACGGCGATAAACACACTTAATGAGGTGCTGGTATCGGGTTGAGTAACAAAGGTAGTGCCGGAAATCCACCATACAAATGCAGAAGCTGACAGTGCCCCAAAAATCTGTGAGAAGATATTGGCAGAAATTTTTGAGGCAGGAATTTCGTCAGCTGCCCATGCGGCAAGTGTCACTGCCGGGTTGAAATGCCCACCGGATATATCAGCTCCTATATATATCAGAGCCGCCATGATTAAGCCGATAGCAATTGGGTCTCCCGAAATACCTAAAGCCGCAACCAGTAAAAAAGTGCCTAAGAACTCTATAAAATGTTTGAGCATGCAGTGGGGTTGATTAAACCTACGTCCGAATCTACTTGATAGATGGCCAACATTGCAAATAAAAACTACTCTTATTTCTTAAATCTATGTAGATTTTTAATTGGTTCATAATGGCGGGATGGTTTTTAACTGATTATATAAACCGACTCATTTACTAAACTTGGCACTATAAGCAGAAAACAACGATTTTATAGAGTTAGATAGAGAAAGTTAGGAGGCAACTCTTCACGAACACTTCACAAAAAAATAGTTAGTTTGGTGACTGTAACCCCAAAATGATAATGGCTAAAAAATGCGTATTGGTGTAGTTTTAATGAATCTGGGTGGGCCAACCCACGAAAATAATGTGAAAACGTTCCTTAAAAATCTTTTTGAAGATGAGGATATCATAAAGTTGGGCGGAGGAATTACCCAAAGAACGTTTGCAAATGTGATATCTAAGTTCAGAGCACCATCCGTAGCTGAAGATTACAAAGAGATTAATGGTTGCCCGAAAGGTTGTACCGGTAATAAACACTGTTTTAATCGGCAGAATAAGGAGGTTTCGACCTGCTGTTCGCCAATTAATGGGCTAACGGAAGCTCAGCGACGCGGTCTGGAAAAATATTTTAAGGAAATCCTGCCGGATCATGAGGTGAAGGTATACACCTGCATGCGCTACTGGCTGCCTTTTGCAGATCAGATCATGGATGATATGGTTGAGGATGGAATTACACACACGGTTTTAATGCCACTCTATCCGCAGTTTTCATGGACAACCACCGGCAGCAGTTTTCGGGATTGGGAAAACACGATTCAAGAAAAATTTCCGGATGGGAAGAAGCCCTGGAAAGAGTTTCATGTAAAGAATTACTATAAAAATGAATCGTATCTGAGTGCCATAAATGATCGTATAGACCAGGCGCTTGATGAGTTGGATGATGAAACCCGGCGAAAGACACATTTTATATTTAGTGCACACGGAACCCCGTTACTGGAAGTGAGGAGTGGTGATCCATATACCGTAGAGATCAAGGAGACGATGGAAGCAGTAATGGAAAGAAGGGATGAGGTACACTCTTACTGGCTCGGGTTCCAGTCAAAAGTAGGTCCTCAGAAATGGACACAGCCAAATACGGAAGATCTTGTAAAACGTCATCTGGAGTATGGAATTAAAAACTTTTTGATGGTGCCTATTGCATTCGTGACAGATCATATCGAAACTCTGTACGAACTTGGTGTGGAACTGGTTGAAGATCTTGAGGAAGAAGGATTTGAATTTGAAAGCCTGAAGGTGATGAAGGGATTGAATGATCATCCTGGCTTCATTCGAGCATTGGCCGAAGAGACTCTGAACTCATTAAAGCATGAGATCTCTCCCGATGCCGTACAATGGGATAGTGTAGATAAAACAAGAAAGAAAGAAGTAACAACATAAAGAATGGTTCATCCAACTGTTCAGGATTTTGTAGTAATCGGGATAAATCACTGGGATGCCCCTGTCGAGATACGGGAGAAGTTCAGCCTCAGCAACGAGGGGAAGGAACTTCTGCTTGAAGGGGCTCGCCGAGAAGGTATTAACAGCCTGTTTTTAGTCTCAACGTGTAATCGTACAGAGATTTTTGCTCAAAATGTGTCAACAAGGGAGTTGATCCGTTTGTTGACCAACTACTCCCACGGAACCCTTGATGAGTTTCATCGCTATGGGTTTGAGCACGAAGGTGAAAGGGCTGTACAGCATCTTTTTAAAGTAGCTACAGGTCTCGATTCCCAGATACTGGGAGATCTTCAGATTGTTAAACAGGTTAAAGAAGGGTACGAGCACGCCGCCAGGCAGGAGATGGTATCCGGTGAATTTCACCGCTTGATGCAGCATGTGTTCAGAGCTCACAAACGATCCCGAAATGAAACTACCTTGGGGCAGGGCGCTGCAACGGTTGCTTATGCGGCTGTTCAGTTTGCAATGAGAACATTCGACAATCTGACAAACAAAAATATTCTGCTGGTTGGCACCGGTAAAATTGGCAAAGTTACATGTAAGAATTTGGTAAATCTCGGAGCCAGCAAGCTTACGCTGATTAACAGAACTCGTGACAAGGCGGAGTTTGTTGCCGATAAATTTAATCTGGAAGTGGCCGATATGAATCATCTTCCGGAGCAAATTGCCGATGCCGACCTTGTTATTGTAGCTACAGGGGCTGATTCACCGATTATCAGACCGGAGCACATGCAGCCGTCTATGGAGAACCCGAAATTTAAAGTGATGCTGGATCTCTCAGTTCCGCGAAATATTGACCCGAATGTGGCTACGCTGGATTTTGTGGATGTAGCTAATATGGATATGCTGGGTGACGTAACGGATGAAGCATATAAGAAGAGAGAGCAGCAGGTTCCCGCTGTAAAGAAAATTATAAGCCAAGAGTTCTCTGACTATAAGCTCTGGTTAAACGAACAGCGCGTGGTCCCAACCATTAAAGCCCTAACCCGTAAATTTGACTCCATCCGGGAAGATGAGCTCAACTTTTTTAAAAATAAAATTTCTACCAGCGATTACGATAAAATTGAAAATATGACCCGCCGGATTGTGAATAAAATTGCTGCCTACAGCATTGAACATCTGCGCGACCATCACGAATCAGAAGAGGTTGCAGAGATGGTATCTGATATGTTTAAGCTCAAAGCCAAAAATGGCAATCATGAGTAAAACAGTTCGAATTGGTACACGGGATAGTGAGCTGGCAACATGGCAGGCGAAACAGGTTCAGGCAAAATTAAAAGAGCTGGGCCATGAAGCGGAGTTGATTTTTGTAAAATCGGAAGGGGATCTGGATTTAACCACACCGCTTACAGAAATGGGCGGTAAAGGTGTTTTTACCAAAGCTCTGGATGATGCTCTTCTCGAAGAAAGAATCGATATTGCCGTTCATTCGTTTAAAGATCTGCCCACAGAGAACCCGCTTCCGTTAATTGTGAGTGCCGTAATGGAAAGGGAAGATCCGCGCGATGCACTGGTTGCACCTAAAGGAGTTGAATTCCTTGATGATGAATCGGTTAAGGCAGTGATTGCAACAAGCAGTAACCGCAGAAGGGCACAATGGCTGCACCGCTATCCAAATCATGAGATTACGAACATCCGCGGTAATGTAAATACCCGCTTACGAAAAGTGAATGAAAACGGATGGAATGGTGCTATTTTTGCAGCAGCAGGTTTAAAGAGAATTGGCCTGGATGATAATATCTCAGCATATCTGGATTGGATGGTTCCTGCACCGGCGCAGGGTGCAATGGCAGTGATGGTTCGAGAGGGTGATCAAAAAATGGAAGAGGTCACATCCCTTCTTAACCACGGTGAAACCGAAATTTGTACAACGATCGAACGGGAACTCCTGAATGAGATGGAGGCCGGGTGCAGTGCTCCGGTAGGGGCGTTTGCAGAAATAGTTGGCGAAGAAGTTCATCTTTCAGCGATAGCACTTAAAACCGACGGATCACTTCAATACGATATTGAAATGTCGGCACCGATAGCTGATGCGAAAGGCCTCGGCAGGGAAGCCGGTCGAAAATTACTTGATATGGGTGCGGCGCAAATTGTAGCCGATCTACGCTCTTAAGTACATTAACCTGAACCGGCAAATCCTATGGAAAAACGTCATAAGATTTTGGTTACACGCGAGCTCTCAGAGCAACAGCTGCAGCTAGCCAACGATGTAGGTTTGGATGTAATTGTGGATCCGGCGATTCGATTTGAATTTCGAAAGGAGTGGAGCTCGATTGTGAGATCTATTGAGGAAGCAAAGGCTCCGATTTTTGCATTTACCAGCCAGAACGGGGTTATGGGTCTGCAAAAACTAATGGAGCATGGCTATACCCCGCCGGACGGTGTGGTATTTTATGCTGTAGGTGAAAAGACGGCCTCCGCATTGCAGAGTTTGGGTTTTGCTGCGGTAGTACCTGAATTGAGTTACGGAGAGCATCTGGGTGAGATGATCGCTGCGGATTTAGCTAAAACCGGACTGAATGATGCCACACTATTTCATTTTTGTGGTAACCGTCGGCGCGAGGAGATGCGCCAGACTCTTGAAAAGCACGATGTAGATGTGAAGGATCTGGTTGTATACGATACGATTCTGAACCGGATGAGCATGAATGGAGAGGAGGTTCAGGGCGTTCTTTTTTACAGTCCCAGCGCAGTTGAGGCTTATCGAAAGAGTGGCGGGTTTAGAAGTGATAAAAAACCGGAGCTGTTTGCTATTGGCCACACCACAGCTCAGGAATTGAGTATCGAGTCGGGGCGCAATGTCCACATATCACCCAAAACGAACACAGAAGATTTTCTGAAGTTCACAGCCAAAGTTTTAAACGAAACCGGTAATTGATTAAAGATCAGGCCGGTTAACTGTAATCGAATAATAGATATTATATATGTCGCACAATTTTCCTGAACTCAAAAACGACCTGTTTCTCAGAGCTTTAAAAGGGGAGGAGGTTGAACGCCCTCCTGTATGGATGATGCGGCAAGCCGGCCGTTATCTGCCTCAGTATATGGTTTTAAGGAAAAAATATACGTTTTTTGAGCGGGTTGAGAATCCTGAGCTGGCTTGCGAAATCACGATTCAGCCTATTGATGAACTGGAACCGGATGCAGCGATTATATTTTCTGATATTTTGACTGTTCCACAGGCACTGAATATTGATGTACAGATGGTACCCGGAAAAGGGCCGGTTATGGGTAATCCCATCCAAACTGTGGATGATGCGTTTGCAATATTTGCAGAAGATGTGCCGGAAAAACTGAGCCATGTTATGAACGCCATCACACTTACGCGAAAAGAGCTGAATGGCCGCGTGCCATTAATTGGTTTTGCGGGTGCACCGTGGACACTTTTCTGCTACATGGTTCAGGGCGAAGGGTCCAAGAATTTTGATAAAGCGAAATCTTTTCTCTATCAGCATCCCGATGCATCAAGGCATGTAATGAAAGAGCTGACTAAAGCCACTATCGATTACCTGCAAGCCCAGGTAGAAGCGGGTGCACAGGCTGTCCAGGTTTTTGATTCCTGGGCCGGTTTGCTCAGTCCGGATGATTTTAACGAGTGGGCGCTTCCCTATTTGATGGAGATTACACAATCTATTAAGGATGTTCCCGTGATTCTTTTTGCGAAGGGAGCCTGGTACGCATTGGAGAGGTTAAGTTTTAAAAGCGGTGCTTCCGCTCTCGGACTTGACTGGACGATTTCGCCTGAATTTGCACGGGAGAAAACGAGAAATGAAATAACGCTTCAGGGAAATTTTGATCCCACTCAGCTTCTGGCACCCATTCCTGAAATTAAAAAGCAGACGAAGCGGATGATTGATCGATTTGGCGTACAGCGATATGTAGCAAATCTGGGGCACGGAATTCTGCCGCATGTACCTGTCGATCACGCCCGTGCATTTGTGGATAGTGTGAAGGAGTATCAACGCTGATTTTTTGGAATCAGAATCAAATGTTCTCACTTGAGAGGGACTTAGGGGTGTGTGAAGTTGAGCTATAGAAGTTTGAGTTAAATTGTATTCCAAAACCATCAGGTAACGCACCCCTTGCTTGCAGGAAGTATTACTCAAACTTTCTACTTAACCGAGGACTTTTCAAATCCCAAACAAAAATAGAGTCAAATGTCTACCATCAGAGAATCGTTTACTTCCTACATTGAAAACCTTCAGGACGAAATCTGTTCAGCATTTGAAAATGTTGAAGGCACCGCAATATTTCGGGAGGATAAATGGAATCGAAAAGGGGGCGGCGGTGGCCGAACACGGGTTATTGAAAAAGGAGATGTTTTTGAAAAAGGAGGCGTTAATATCTCAACGGTTCACGGTGAGCTGCCTGATCCCATCAAAAAACATTTTGATGTAGATAGCGGCTGGTTCTGGGCAGGGGGAATTTCGCTGGTTATTCATCCCAAAAACCCGATGATGCCAACCGTGCACGCCAACTTCCGATACTTTGAGCTTTATGAGAACAAAAACATGGATAAACCCGTGGATAGCTGGTTCGGAGGTGGGGCTGATCTAACGCCTTATTACCTATTTGAAGAGGATGCTGTTCACTTTCACACAGTACTTAAAAAAGCGTGTGACAGGCACGGAGAAACTCTCTATCCAAAATTTAAGAAACAGTGTGATGAATATTTCTACAACTCCCATCGAGGGGAAGCGCGCGGTGTTGGTGGATTATTCTTTGATTATCTGAGAGAGAATGAAGATTACTCACTGGAGGAGTGGCACAAATTTACCGAAGATGTAGGATCAGCTTTTATAGAGGCCTATCTGCCGATTTTGGAAGACAGAGTTCAGGAGCCTTATAATCGGGCTCAACGTTACTGGCAGGAAGTTCGAAGAGGGAGGTATGTAGAATTTAATTTAATTCACGACCGGGGAACACTCTTCGGGTTAAAGACTGAAGGAAGGATTGAGTCGATTTTGATGAGTTTGCCTCCTCAGGTAAGATGGGATTATAATCATTCACCAAAGCCGGGCTCCAAAGAAGCAGAGCTATTGGATGTATTGGAAAATCCGAGAGAGTGGGTGTAAGAAATCTCGCCTTGAGAGGGAGGGGTGTAAAGTATTACCAAACAAAGTGAATCTTGAACCTGGTGTATTTTAGTTTTATTCAAAGTTCCGTAAACATCCTCCTTAGTCAACCACTGAACGTGTTTGACTATTTCCCATTCGAAGGGAGACTTATAAAAAAAAGCCCTCCATCTCTGAAGGGCTTATAATAATTCAAAAAAACCGGCAGAATTAATTCTGCTGTGTTCCATAGAATCGTTCTCTTACAATTTTGCCATCTTCCCAATCCTGGGTGGCTACTTGCTCGAGCTTCATTCTGTTTCCGCCTTTAAAGGTAACGTCCATCCAGCTCTCAACGGATGTCTGTCCTGTCTCTTCATTAGCAGCGATTCCAACCACTTCCATTCCGTTGAATGATTCAACGCTGTCAAAGAACTCATTTTCGCGGTCACGGTTGGCATCTTTACCCTCAACGGCAGTTCCGTCTTCGAGAATCATGGTCACATCATCCGCATAATACTTTTCAAATGCTTCTAATGCCGTTCCATTTTGTACGTGTTGATATACGTCTTCGATTTTTTCTTTTACACTCATAATTGTTTTTGTTTAATGTGAAATTGTTTACCCCTTAACAACATCTAAGAATCATCAATCGTTTGGAAAATTTCTAATTTTTAGGGAAAAATTGAGTTTTATTTGAAATATTGCACTGTATGGTTTTATTACAGGGGTTGACTAATAATTTAGTATTGACTTAATGATTATTCAGAAATCTATTTTTGTTTTTTTACTCGTCTGCTTTGTTTCACCGTCTATAACTGCTCAAAGTGTAAACGTGGAAGTTGAGTATCTTTTCAATTTAACTGAAGGAATCGAATTTGGGCAGCCGGGTCATGTCATACAGCCTCACCGAATAACTACTGATTCTGAAGGCAATATTTTTGTGTCTGACAGGCGCCAACTGATGATTTTAAAATTCTACCCGGATGGAAGTTTTGCCAAACAGATAGGGAGAAGTGGTCGAGGCCCCGGCGAGTTTAACGAGATAACAGCATTGACGGTGGATAACGAAAACCGTCTCTTGGTGTTAGACAGGATGCAGTTTAAGGTGTCGAGATTTAATCTGGCTACCGGTAGTGTGGAGGAACATCGTTTCGAAGATCTGAGACAGATTAATATGATGACACTGCAGTCGCTGCCGAATGATCGCTTTGCGGGCATCTATGTAGAATCACCCTTTCCTGAAGGAGAAGAAATGAAAGACGATGGGTCGATAAGAGTTTATGATTTCGGAAAAAGTGTAAAATCAGCCACTTTCTTTGACTATTTTGCTCATCAATTCAATAGAAATGTGTCTATTGAACAACACATGGGTATGGGAATTGGCCATCGGCTTGAGATATTGAATGACGATCATGTTGTTGCCGGCCACCGGGTCTATTACGGTTTTCACAATGTTGTCAATTTACACTCCCGGGAGGTGTCAAAGTTTGAAAATGCGGAGATTCAGCCACCTTATTATGTCGATATCGGGATAGAAGAAAGGCCTGAATCGTTGGACGATAGGTTTGCCGGGGCTGTTTCTGCATTTGGGCAACTGGGGTCTTTTTATTATCAGATACTTTATATGTCAATGACAATGGCTGGCATTAATGGCCAGCTCTTTCATGTTTACAGGAAAAATGAAGAGTTGGGGTTTGGGTCAGAGGATTATCTTGAAGTTTTTGATTCCGATGGTATCTTGATTTTTCATGGTTCAATTTCTGATTATCTGCCCCAGGATGAACATGTTTCTACCCGTATTTATGCACACTTGGACAGCCAGCTGAGGCTTTTTGTAATTGATTATTTTCAAATAGATGATCCGGGAATTAGGGTATACCGGATTGATATTGAAGGACAGTAGTGGCGGCTTACTTCAGTTTTATTTTTTCCGTTTGAAAAACTCCTCAACTCGTTTCATATGTTCCGCACTCTCCCAAAAACGGCTAAATGGCTCAAGCTCATCTTTGATATTCCGGTGCTGGTCTTTCTTTAAGTACTCAATAAAGGTCCGGTCATTCAGGGTAAGTTTATTGATTAAGTCATCAAGCCTTGTTTTATAATCAACCTCAGGAAACAGATCCTGAATCAATCCGGTTTCAAGGGCTCTATCTGCGTTGATAACTTTTTGGGATGCCAGCCAGTAATCAGCAACATTTTTTCCAACAACGTCACCTAATCGAGTGAGTCCGCCCCAACCCGGAGGCAGATAAAATTTTCCTTGAGTAAAGCCAAAACGCGCCGTTGAAATTGCGATGCGGAAATCGAAGCTGAGCATGGTTTCCCATCCGCCTCCATAAGCGTGACCGTTTACAGCCGCCAGAGTCCAGCATTTCAGGTTCTCGATTCTCTCCAGGATAGAGAGCATGCGAGTAGACATCTCTTTTGCTCCCTCGGCATTGTCAATGCTGTGAAATTCTTTTAGATCTCCCCCGGAGATGAAGCGGTTCTCTTTTCCGGTTAATACAAACAGGCGGAGTTGATCATCCTCTTCAATTTCAGTTAGGATGGATTCGAGCCGATCCATCACCTCAAAGTTGAT
Source organism: Chitinophagaceae bacterium T5-Br10_B2g13 (assembly GCA_001564065.1). Lineage (GTDB taxonomy): Bacteria > Bacteroidota > Rhodothermia > Balneolales > Balneolaceae > Rhodohalobacter. Next base: position 17,056 of record LKNA01000016.1, on the reverse strand, counting down.
GGCATTCATTGCCTCGGGGCGGTCGATTGTAGCAGTGGCAGAAAAATTTTCCTTAATAAATTTAACGGGCATATCAGGAGTTCTTAAGCTTCTCTTCCGGTGATAAAGGTGGTTTTACAGAATTTACGAGCCAGTTAAGATATTCGGGGTTTCCTTCCTGTTCGGAGATTTTAAGCGAAATTACACAGGGCACTTCGTACGAGTGAATCTCTTTTACGCGCTTGGTCAATGCCAGAACATTGCTATAGGTAGTTTTTGCAATCAGTACACATTCGTTATCAGAGACAACGTTACCCTCCCACCTGTACACTGAGCTCATATTATCGATAATGTTGGCACATGCTGCGAGCTTCTCCTCAACCAGTGTGCGTGCTATTTTTTCAGCTTCGCTGCGATTTTTTGTGGTAATATATATGAACCGAAGATTTCTAAACATAATGAAAGTGATGAATTATCTGTGTTTTACGTAAAGCTACAAAAAAGGGCAGAACTGTTCTCCGGTAAGGGAGAAATAAAGTACACTGTAATTGTTGAATTCAGAATAAAAAAACGTTAACTTTTTAGGCTCTGATCCAAAACTACTTTTGGCAGTGCATTAAGTTGCGAGAGTGGCGGAATTGGTAGACGCGCTAGATTTAGGATCTAGTACTTTAACCGGTGTGGGGGTTCGAGTCCCCCCTCTCGTACTCCAATCTTACATATTATCCGAAAATTAAATCATACAACACGTGGACATTTCTGTTCAGGATATTACATCCGTAGATAAAGAGATTATCGTAAAAGCAACGAGAGAAGATCTCTCATCTAAATTTGATAAAGCTTATAAAAAATACCAAAAACAGATCCAGATGCCCGGATTCCGACCCGGCCATGTTCCTCTTGGACTCGTGAAGAAGCGATTTGGTAAAGAGATCGAGATGGAGGAGATCAACACATATGTTCAGGAAGTGTATGAGAAGGAAATTGTACCTGAGCACGAGCCTGTCGGTGAAACAAAGATGCTCGATATGAGCTGGGAAAATGATGAGCTTGAAGTGAAATTCCAGGTGGGTAAAAAGCCTGAATTTGAACTCACAGACCTGGAAAAGGTTGAAGTGGACAAGATGGTTCATGATGTAACCGATGAAGAGGTTGAGGAAGAGATTGAAAGAACACTCGAACGCCAGGGTAACTGGAAAGAAACGGATGACGAAATTACCGAAGAGTGCCAGGTTACGGTTGATGCGGTTTCATTGGATGAGGATGGTAATCCGGTAGAGGGTGAAAAAGATGAAGATCAAAAACTTGACCTGAGGCAGGAAGGAGCAAAAGATTTTCGCGAAAACCTGGTTGGTAAAAAGAAAGGCGACGTTGTAAAAATGGAGATCGGTGAAGATGATGAAACCGACCGCTTCGAAATTCACGTCAAAAAAGTTGAAGTGATGGAAAAGGCTGAACTCACAGATGAGTTTGTGAAGGAGCAGTCGAATGGCGAAGCTAAAAACGTAGATGAGTTCAAAAGCTTCATCAAGAGTAAAATGCAGGAGTACTACGATCAGTCTGCTGATGATATGTTTAAGCAGGATGCGATCGATGCCCTAACCGAAAAGCACGACATTGAAGTGCCTGAGGTGATGCAGGATCAAATTCTGGACTCCTATGTTGAATATGCGAAACAGCAGTCAGGCGGACAGCTTCCAGAAGATTTTGATTTCAGCGAGTACAAAGAGAATATGCGGGAACAGGCCGTTCGCGAAGGTAAGTGGGCCTTTATCAGCGAGAAGCTGCAGTCTAAGTTTGATGACATTGAGATTAAGCCCGAAGATATCGATGAGTTTATAGCTGTAGAAGCTGCGAAGTATGGAATGTCGGCGGATCAGCTGAAAGGGTATTACGCACAAAATCCTAATCAGCTTGAAAGCCTGCGTACCAGCATTCGGGAAAACAAAGTTTTTGATAAATTAAACGATGTCGTTAAAATAAATGAACTCTCTAAAGATGATTTTCGTAAGAAGAGAGAAGAGAAACAGGAAAAAGACGACAAGTAAAAACACGGCTTAGTTATGACTACCAAGCAACCCCTTTTTGAGATTCCCGATATGAGCAATTCAACTCCGGTACAGAATAATTTAATACCCATGGTGGTGGAAACTACCAACCGTGGTGAACGTGCCTATGATATCTATTCTCGTCTGTTAAAAGACAGGATTGTCATTCTGGGAACCCCAATTAATGATGCAGTGGCAAGTACAATTGTTGCGCAGCTTCTGTTTTTGGAATCACAGGATCCGGAAAAGGATATCAACCTTTACATCAACAGCCCGGGTGGAGTGGTTTCTGCCGGTATGGCAATTTATGATACCATGCAGTATATCAAATGTGATGTGGCTACTACTTGCGTGGGTATGGCTGCATCTATGGGTGCAGTTCTGCTAACTGCAGGTGCCAAAGGAAAGCGAAATGCACTGCCACACTCCAGGATAATGATTCACCAGCCATTGGGTGGCGTACAGGGGCAGGCGAGTGATATTGAAATTGAAGCTCAGGAAATTCTGCGACTGAAAAAAGAACTTAGCGGAATTTTAGCTCATCACTCCGGTCAAAGTATAGATCAAATTATCGCAGACTCTGATCGAAATAAATGGATGACCTCAGAAGAGGCTAAAGATTACGGTCTGGTTGATCGGGTTATGAAAAGAGAAGAGAAGGCGAAGTAAAGTTTATAATAAAAAGTATCGGCAACCATGAGCAAAAAGAATAAAGATCAAGTTACCTGTTCTTTCTGTGGCAGATCGAACAGTGAAGTAAACTCGATGGTTGCAGGGCCTGATGTTTATATTTGCAATCACTGTGTTGAAGACGCATCAAGCATTATTGAAAGTGATCTTGCAGCTCTGAACAAAAGAAGAGAAAAGAAGTATAAGCCAATGCTCAAGCCGCTGGAGATAAAAGCGAAGCTTGATGATTATGTAATTGGCCAGGATGATGCTAAAAAAGCTCTCTCTGTTGCCGTCTACAACCACTACAAGCGTATATCAGCGGGTGCCGATGCCGGTTATGACGATACGCGAATTGAGAAAAGTAATATCTGCCTTTTAGGTCCCACAGGTTCCGGTAAAACACTTCTTGCCAGAACTCTTGCCGATGTGATTGATGTGCCTTTCACAATTGCAGATGCCACCGTGCTAACGGAAGCCGGTTATGTAGGTGAAGATGTAGAGAGTATCCTGAGTAATCTATTGCAGGCCGCAGATTATGATGTTGAGCGTGCAAAAAGAGGCATTGTCTACATTGATGAAATTGACAAGGTTTCCCGTAAAAGTGATAATCCGTCTATTACCAGAGATGTTTCGGGTGAGGGGGTACAGCAGGCATTGTTGAAAATTTTAGAAGGGACTACAGCTAATATTCCTCCAAAAGGAGGGCGTAAACATCCCGAACAGAGCTTTATTCAGCTCGATACCTCGGACATTCTTTTTGTCTGCGGTGGTGCATTCAGTGGCCTTGAAGAGATTATAGCCAGAAGACTTTCGTCAAGTTCAATGGGTTTTCATTCAGAAGATCAGGTCATTATTGATAAGGATGATCCGAAGATATTTACCAAAATTGAGCCTGAAGACCTTCAAAAGTTTGGGCTTATTCCTGAATTGATTGGTCGTCTTCCTATTATCTGCGGACTCGAGCATCTGTCTGATGATGCGATGATAGAGATACTTCTCAAACCTAAAAATGCCATTACCAAGCAGTATAAAAAGCTGTTCGATATGGAAGATGTAGAGCTGATTTTTGAAGATGATGCACTGCAGGCAATTGTGGAACGAGCAAGAGACCGTAAAACCGGTGCTCGCGGACTCAGATCAATTTTGGAAGACGCCATGCTGGATGTGATGTTCACTTTGCCTTCCATGAAGAATGTGAAGAGATGCATTGTTACACGAGAGACCATTGAGAAGAAAGCGCCGCCGGTGTACGAAAAGCAGAAAGCGTCTGCTTAAACAGTCTTTACACATTGTTATCTGTAGTTGGTTTGGGAGCGTTCTTTTTTAGATATTGACTCCGTTACTTAAAATTCTGCACTAAGCATTTTAATGCGAAAACTGCTTCCCTTAAATCGACTGAAGATTATACTGGTTGTCCTGCTGATTATCCTGGCAGGTGTATCCTTTTTTTATAATCAATTTTTGCTCAATAAGATTATGGAACAGGAGAGAACCAGTATAGAGTTGTGGGCGAAAGCTTTTGAATTCTATAACCTGCCTTCCCACGATCGTGCCAGCCGAGACCTGTTTACCGTGGCAGACGAACTTGAACGATATGAGAATGTACCGGACAGCCTTTCCCGGATGATTCTGGAAGCGGAAGCCAATGAGTCGAACGCCGGATTTGTATTTTCACAAATCATACGGCCTGATCTCTTTAATATTCCCGTAATAGTTGTTGACGAGCCAAATTTCATCGTCTTTTACAGAAATCTGGATGACCCTGATATTTCAGTAACCGATTTTATTGATAAATACTCCGTGAGCACACCTCCAATTCCAATTTCATTTGGTGAAGAGCCGAGAATAAGGCGGAGATATGTCTATTATGGTGAGAGTCCTACCATACAGTATCTTCGGTATTTTCCATATATCCAGTTTGGAATATTGGCGCTTCTGATGGGGATGGGTTTTACCACGTATAGAAGTATCACGCGCTCAGAGCAATCAAACCTTTGGGTTGGAATGGCAAAAGAGGCCGCTCACCAGCTGGGAACACCGCTCTCCAGCATGTACGGTTGGCTTCAGCTGCTTAAAGATCGTCACCAGGAGGATGAACAGACTCTTTCCATAGCTTACGAGGTGGAGAAGGATGTAAGCAGGTTAAAAGGAATTGCAGAGCGTTTTAATAAAATTGGGTCTCAGCCTGAATTAAAACGTGTAAGCATCGACCCGATAATTGACGAGGTGATAGCCTATATGGAGAAACGTTTGCCTCAGCTTGGTAAGAATATTGAGGTGAGAAAATCGATTGAGACAAATGCGAAAGCGAATCTTAATCCTGAAATTTTTCAATGGGCTATTGAAAACTTGATTAAAAACGCGATGGATGCCATTAAGTCAAGTTCAGAAAATGCCTATGTTTCTATTCAGGTCACGCAGGATGGTCCACAGCTTTATATTGACATAGAGGATTCGGGTACGGGTATCGACAAGAAGAATTTAAGTGACGTTTTTAAACCCGGTTTCAGTACAAAAAAGAGGGGATGGGGACTGGGTTTAAGTTTAACGAAGAGGATCATTGAGGATTACCACAGTGGAAAGGTATTTGTGCTTAACTCTGAGGTAAGCAGGGGCACTACTATCAGAATTGTAATTCCTGTGGCAGAGACTCAATCCTGAGTATAACCCTTCTTGGTTGCGTAATCCATTAGCTGAGCCTTGAGCAGATTTCTTCCCCTGTGGAGCCTGGAGCGAATGGTTCCAATCGGCACATCCAGCATATTTGCTATCTCTTCGTAGGTAAAATCTTCTACATCACAGAGCAGTACTACTGTTCTGAAATCCTCAGGTATTTCATCCAACGCATTTGAGATATCATCATCAATAAGCTCCCGAAACATTTTATCTTCCATATCGGAAGTTTCGGTTCGTTCAGCTCTTATTGATTCATAAAAGGAAGCTACCTCATCATAGTCTACTTCCTGAGGCTTTTTAGACTTTTTACGATAATTGTTGATGTAAGAATTTTTAAGAATTCGGAACAACCAGGCTTTTGCATTGGTGCCTTTTTCGTAACTGTCGAAGAAGCGGTAAGCTTTTACAATCGTATCTTGCACAAGGTCTTCAGCATCGTTGGGATCGGAGGTGAGTCTTAATCCAAAATTGTACAAGGCATCAAGATGAGGAATAATTTCCTCATTGAAATCGTCTTGTTTTCTTAATTCTTGCTTTGTAAGTGAAGACATCCCTTCCTCGTCAGAACGAGTCTGAAATTAAGTGAATAATTCTGATTCTATCCGAGTGATCCAAACCCCAGATATTTTATATCTTAAAATAGTTTCTCTCAACGATTCATTCCAATTGAAAGAATTGATTGACCATGTAAATTAAACTTAAGACGCGTAGGTATTTTAAGCGATCATAAATTTATCACGACGATCAGATCGTAAATTGCATGAGTCCATGCGGCCATCCCAAACCCTCTAATAACATAAATAAGATTTAGCGCTAAGCCAAATAAAAACCGAAATAAAAATGAGCTTAAAAGCCATGTATCGGCATAATCACCTACATAGTGGACCCCGCTAAATATCAGTGCTGCAACAACTACAGCCGCAGCTGTAGAGTAATTCTTTTGTTTAAAAATTTTACTGAATATCACTACCAGTAAACTGACAAGAATAACCCTGAAAAAAAGTTCTTCGTAGAGTCCGGCTCCCAGTGATAATGCAATTAATTGCAGCTTGTTAAAATTACCCGGTAGACCATTGGCAGATTGTAGCAAAATAAAATCAACTACATTCGAAACTATGATTGCTACCACTACTGCATAAAAGGCTGACTCTATGATCATCAACAAAAAATAGTTCTTGCGAATGGTTTTCAGTTCAGCTCTTTTTTTGTAAACGATGACTCCGCCTATAATGGCTGCAACAATCAAGGTTGTAGATACGGCATCCAGCCCGAAGTACATGAAAAAAGACTTAAACCATACATCAACAGAAATTCTTGCAATATTTCCATCGGGCTGTGAGATAAGAATGAGTGCCTCATATAGCAGCAGTAACGGAACAGAGATTAAATAGCTGTACAGAAGCCCATTAGTCTGTCTAAAATATTTTTCCATAAAATAAAAAGGAGTAACAGGCTTACTGATCGAGGTAAATGGTGACCCTGGCTTGCTCAACCGAGCTGAAGTTTAACATTTCGTAGGCTGCGGAAGAGAGCTTTAGACCGTCACCCGAGTGCCGGTCATTTACTTTTACAAAAATCCCACGGCTGTTTGATGGGTTTTCAATGTAAATAACTCTCCCAAGAGCAATATTTGGATGAGCAGCAGTTAGTTGATTTGGATTGTAAAGTTCGCCGCTTGTTGTAGGATTGGCAACATCGTTGCCGGAATATCTGAATACAGATACACTGCCAAGATTTTCCAGGTCTGATTCAGTTCGATAGGGATTTTGAAAAGATCGTGTTGGAGGGAGTAAAACGGTTACCCGCTGACCTGCCCCGATCTGGTTCATGCTCAATGTTGGGTTTAATACTAATAATTCACGTTCGCTCATATTAAACTTATTAAGCAGTGTCTGGCCGGTTTCACCGGATTGTACCCGGTACTGAACAAACTTTCCTTGTGCGGTAGACTCCATATCACCTTCGGTAACCGAGGGAGCTGACGATCGATCGGAAGGTACTGTCAGCCGCTGGCCAACCCGCAACATGTCAGTATCCAAATTGTTCAATTGCTTGAGTTCCTCTACCGTTAAGCCGTGTTGACTGGCGATTCTATAGAGGGAGTCACCGCTTCGAACCGTATAGTAGGTGTTTGGGGAAGTTCCATCGCCCTGCCGTACAATAGATTCTCTCTCTTCCGGTGCCGGTTCGGGTTCAGTTATTTCTTCTGCAATTGGTTCCCGGTCTTCATCAGGTAAAAATATTGTGAGTTCCTGTCCAAGAGATAGATTCGTGGTTTGGAGGTCGTTCCACTGCTGTATTTCAGCTATCGTAACGCCGTACTGTCTTGATATGGAGAAGAGTGTTTCCTGGGCTGCTACGGTGTGTGTAATTTGATTATCAGCTTGCGGAGGAGCAATTCTCAGTACCTGACCAATGGATAGATCATCGCTGTCGAGGTTATTCCATCGTCGCAGATCTCCAACGGCAAGATCGTACTGCCTGGCTACACTAAACAGTGTTTCACCGGCCTGAACCGTATGGGTATCAGCCGGCTGCTGAGCGTGAGCATCTTCTGGCAAAAAGAGAAATAATCCAATACAAATCGTGAGTATTGCAAATAGAGTTGACTGGAGTCTAACTGTCATAGTCCGTTTCGATCTTTAGGGTTTCAAGAGCTTCCGATAGTTCAGATTTTGTTCGGCTATTCTTTTGCTCTTCAGCTAAGGTAATTCCTTTACTAAATAACTCACCGGCCTTTTGAACATTGCCTGTTTGATGGTAAAGTTTACCTAAATGATAATAAACGCCCAAGTAATCAGGATCTTGTTTTAAAATCGACTCAAAAAGAAGTATTGCCTTTGATACCTGATCCCTTTTTAAGAGTTCCAGCGCTAATGCAAACTTTGAAAAGGAATCCTCAGGATTCTTTTTAATGTTCAGAGCCAGCTGTTTGATTTTTTGCTGTTCAGAACTCATCGATCATTTTGTTTAAAGCGAGATTTTATTTCCTCCATGGAATCGCCACCAAACTTTTCTAGTATGGCATTCGCAATTACCGGAGCTATTACGCTTTCTGCCACAACAACCGCACGGGGGAGGGCGCAAACATCGGATCTTTCGTAGCGGGTTTCCTGTTCCTTTTTAGTTTCTAAATCGGCGGTTCTCAGCGGCTTAATCATGGTTGGTATAGGCTTCATTACGCCTCGGAGTATAACCGGCATTCCGGTTGTCATTCCTCCCTCAATACCACCGGCCCGGTTGGTACGTCTTGAGAAGTGTCCGTCATACGTGATTTCGTCGTGCACTTCATGTCCGCGGCTTCTGCCCGCTTCGAACCCTAAACCTATTTCAACTCCTTTCATCGCCTGGGTACTTAAAATGGCCTGTGCAAGCTGTCCGTCTATCTTTCTGTCCCAGTGTACATAGCTGCCTAAACCTGCAGGCAAACCGGTTACTACGATTTCGTAAATCCCACCGAGTGAGGTTCCCTCTTTTCTTCGAAGTTTAATCTCTTCCCGCATCTCGGCGCTTAGTTCACTGTGCAGGCACCGAACATCCGATTTGTCAGCCTCTTTATAAATTGTTTCGGCACCTTTTGAAAAAAGGGGATCAGCGATGGATCGGACCTCATCCCACCCTTTATATCCAACAGAGCCTATCTGAATAACATGGCCGCCTATCTCAATGCCAAGCTCTTTCAGAAAGGCTCGTGTAATTGAACAACAGGCTACACGCATAGCGGTTTCCCGTGCACTGGATCGTTCAATGACCGGCCGGATATCATCAAACCGATATTTTTGCACTCCTACCAGATCTGCATGGCCGGGGCGAGGCAGGGTAATTCGCTCAACGTCGCCACGCTCGCCATCTTTAGCCATCACTTTGGGCCAGTTGCTGTCGTCCTTTTCAAAAGCGCGATTAATCATTGAAAGTGCTATGGGAGCTCCGGTCGTTTTACCAAAACGGACACCGGATTGTATAATGGCTCTGTCTTTTTCGAATGCCATTCTTCCGCCTCTGCCGTATCCCTTTTGTCGGCGAACAAGGTGCTGTTCTATAAAATCTTCACTGAGTTGAAGGCCGGCGGGTGCTCCTTCTAATATTCCTGTTAATCCGGGGCCGTGAGATTCTCCGGCTGTAAAGTATCGAAACATCTATAGTAGGGGTTATCTGTTAAAATCGGTTGCCTGAAGATACTATTTTTGAGTACTAAGTGCTTATCATAAACTTAAGGCTGACTATTTTCGGATCATATAAACTTGAGAATAGTCAGGTAAGTATCACCTGAATTAACAGCACATTTGGAATAAAAGTTTTGTAATATTGTTGACTTTAAACCCATGAAACAGTGCCGGCTTAAGAATGCAGGTTAATGTTAGTTTAGACGCATAAATGCACTATCTCAATGAACTGGGAAAATATAGTTCACTACTCTATCAAGCGCTAAGGTCATCTACGGAGTTTAGCACCTACAGGAAGAATTTATTCCAGGAGCTTGTAAAAGTAGGGTACGATTCTGTTCCCATAATTATGCTTACGGGAATTTTTACAGGATCTGTAATGACCTTACAGTCGGCCTACCAGCTGCAGTCTGCTTTTATCCCCCTTTCAACAATAGGAGCCATTGTTTCGGAATCCATATTGATTGAATTGGCCGCTGTTATTTCCAGCCTTGTTCTGGCAGGGAAAGTGGGTGCAAGGGTAGCTACTGAGCTTGGAACGATGAGAGTGAGTGAACAGATTGATGCACTCGAGTCGATGGGCTTTAATTCCGTTTCATTTTTGGTTGTGCCAAGGGTTCTGGCAGGTATCCTGATGTTTCCGGTGCTCTACATTGTGGCCAGTGTTTTTGGTATTGCCGGTGGTGTTGCCGCCGGGTTCTTTTCAGGCCAGGTACCGCCGGCCGATTTTCTGCAGGGTGCGCGAATGTATTTTTACCCCTGGAATGTAATTTTCGGTTTTGTGAAAATGATTGTGTTCGGATTTATTATTACATCCGTTTCGTGTTATAAAGGGTATTTTGCCCGGGGTGGAGCCGAGGGCGTTGGAAAGAGCACAACGGATGCCACAGTTTTGGGTTGTATTCTAGTTCTATTAGCAGACTTCTTATTGGCGGCGCTACTACTATGATCGAAATTCAACAGCTTAAAAAATCTTTTGGAGACCTCCTGGTTTGGGAGGATGTCTCGTTTAATATTCACGATGGTGAAACGATGGCCATCATAGGCCGATCTGGCTGTGGGAAATCTGTACTTCTAAAGCATATTAACGCCCTTTTAGAGCCCGATAGTGGTAAGGTGCTAATTGACGGAAGCAATATTTTTGAATTCGATTATGTTGATAAACGAATAATGCGTCAGAAATTTGGCGTACTGTTTCAGGGCTCTGCACTTTTCGATTCTATTAATACATTTGAAAATGTAGCTTTTCCGCTTCGTTATTTTACGAACCAAACAGAAGCGGAAATACGGGATAACGTTATGCAGTCTCTTGAATATGTAAATCTCGAAAATGCCGCTGATAAAGAAACATCGGAACTCTCCGGCGGGATGAGGAAGCGGGTTGGTATTGCGCGGGCCATTGTACTGAAACCGGAATATATTATGTACGATGAACCTACTTCAGGACTGGATCCCAAAACGGCAGACGAAATTAATGAGTTGATTAACAGTATGACGGATACCCTGGATATCACATCGATAGTAGTTACGCACGATATGCACAGTGTACTGGAGGTTGCTGATAAAGTTGCTTTTCTGGACGAAGGGAAGCTAAGCTGGACAGGAGCCGTAGAGGATATGAAATCCAGCGATCACCGCGAACTGATAAGTTTTATCAAAGCGAGTGAATACCAAATTTGAGTTATGAACAAATGAAATGAAATGAAAAATGAAGAATGAAGTAAAAATTGGACTTACCGTTCTGCTGGCTATTATCGTAGCCATTGTAGGTTTTCGGTTTATGAGAGATGTGCCCATTTTTCGACAGACGCTCGAAATATCAGCTGTTTTTGATCGTGGTGACGGTATCAACAGGGGAAGCTTGGTGAATTTAAAAGGTGTTAAAATCGGATCAGTTAGCCGGGTTCGGTTGACCCCCGAAAATCGAGTTAGGGTTACCATGCAGTTGAATGAGGAGTTGCAAATACCTGATAATTCTGTTGCCCACCTTACATCTTTGGGGATTGTTGAAGGTAAATCGATCGTCATTCATTTAGGGGATTCAGAAGATTATATCGAGTATGGTGGCGAAATTGAAGGGATCTATATTGAGGGAGTTACCGAAGTACTGGGTAGCAAAGGTGAGGAGCTTGCCGGGGATGTTTCTGAATCTCTCTCTGAGTTGAATCAGTTTTTGCGCCAGCTTAACGCAACGCTGGATGATGATACCAGAACGTCTGTTGATGAAACTCTGAAAAATGCCGATGCTACGATGAGGGTTATATCAGAAACGCTGGCAAAAAATCAGGCGGATATAGATGATGCAATATCCGCAGCCTCCCGAACTATGATGCAACTTGATACACTTACAACGGATAACCGCCCGCGTGTTGACAGCCTGCTTGCTTCATTGGAAGAGAATGTTAATGAGCTCAATAAAGTCCGTACTGAACTTGAGGAGGCATCTGCTAACCTGAATGAAATACTGGATAAGGTAAATCGCGGTGAGGGAACGGTGGGTAAACTTGTAAATGACCCTTCGTTATACGATAACCTGGATCAGCTAACGAAAGAGATGAATGAGCTGGTAAAGGGAATTAATGAGAATCCCGGACGTTACCTTAGACATATGAGCATCATCGAAATATTTTAATGATGCCGTTTGGTTTGATATTACAATCTGAGCATTGAATTGCGGTTCGTGATGTGTTGTCGTATATTTTCAGGCTCAAAAAAAGTATATTTTCACACTTAATTTTTAAATTGAAGATTCAGAGGTTTTTCTCATGGGTGTAATGGAAAAAATGAGGAACAGTACAGCATCAATTTTGTGGATACTGATTTTCTCGTTTGGTGTTTTATGGGTTCTGGCAGATACGCAGGTGTTCGACGCACTCGCTGTAGGTCCCAGAAATTTAGGAACGGTTAATGGCGATGAAATTTCGCTTGATGAATACAATCAGCGTGTGAGCTTTTACACTGACCAGTTCAGCCAGCAAACCGGCCGGTCAATGTCACCCGAAATGCGTGCTATGTACGAAAATCAAGCATGGGAAGACCTCGTTGCTGCACGGTTAATTGAACAGCAAATTGCAGAGCTGGGAATTACCGTTACAGACAGTGAGCTGATGAACATGGTTACCGGTGATAATCCCGCTCCATTTATTCGTCAGCAATTTCAGCAGGAAGACGGTACGATTGATCGTATTGCGCTGAGGGCAGCAATCGAAGCTCCTGAAAATAGCGAAATATGGATGATGATTGAGCAACAGCTGCGTGAAAACAGACGCCAGGAAAAGCTGAATAACTTTATTTCATCCGGAATGCAGGTTAGCTCTCTGGATATTAGAAACGAATATGTGCGCGCCAACTCTTTTGCGGACATCGAATTTGTGAGATTTCCATTTAGCGAAGTGCTGAACGATGAAATTACAATTACCGATGATGAGCTGAGAAGATATTATAGAAACAACTCTTCCCGTTTTCAAAGAAGCGAAACCTACCGGTTTCGTTTTGTAAGCTGGGATAAAACCCCAACATCTCAGGATACGACCAACACTATTCAGGAAGTTCAGGACTTGATTCCTGCTTTTGAGGATGCTGTGAATGACTCACTTTTTGTATTGCGATATCAGTCTGTGATACCATACAGAGGCAGCTTTGTTGCAATTGATGATATCCGGGAGGAATACCGTCCGGTTATTGATCTGGAGATTGGTGAAGTATCTGAAGTGGTGATGATTGGTGGCGATCCACATGCCTTTAAGAAAATCGATCAGCGTGGGAATGAGATCAAGTTTGCCGTGCTCTCCTACAGAGTAGAGGCCGATCCTATTGCTACAATTGACCGGTTGGCTGAACGGGCGGAAGAGTTCCAGTTCTACGCTTCTTCAGATGGATTTGAAGGAGAAGCAGAGCGTCGTGAACTAGAGATTCGAGAGGCTACCGCAACCAAAGATAACCCGTTTATTCCGGGACTGGGGGCAAGTCAGCAGACGCTAAGAGCTCTTGAAAACCTCCGTGTAAACAGAATTTCTGATCCAATTGAACTGGACGATGTGTTTATCGTTGCACAACTACTTGAGAAAACACCCGAAGGAACACGACCTTTTGAAGAAGTCCGATCGCAAGTGGAAAACGCGGTTCGAACTCAGAAGCGTAAAGAAGTGATGGCAAATCGAGTTCGGGAGATGCTGCAAACGAATCAGGATTTAGAATCACTGGCTGCAGCTTCTGAGAAGGAGATTCAGGCAGCAAGCGATTTAAGAATGAACGGATCCACGATACCCGGCGCAGGGCGTGAATTGAACGTGATCGGGGCCATTTTTGAAATGGAACCGGGCCAGACATCAGGTGCAATTGAAGGCGAAAATGCTGTTTTTGTTGTCCGTGTTACAGGCCTTGATAAAGCTGATCCCGCAAACATGACTACGGCTGATCGATCTGAGATCAGAAACCGATTGGAACAGGAGAAGTTCATGGCCTTCAACGAAGTGTTTATCGACAGATTACGTGAAGGCGCAAGCATCAGCGATAATCGCAGACAGATTCTTCGTTAAGAGTTAACATTTATTTATGATCTTAAAAGGGTAGGGGAATTTCTCTTACCCTTTTTTTATTGATAGCTTTATCAGAATAAAAAATCGTTTAGGTTAAATGGCCAACAATCGGGACCATATTTATATGCAGCGTGCACTCAGCCTGGCTGAAAAGGGTTTGGGGTATGTTTCACCCAACCCGATGGTTGGATGCGTGATAGTATCGAAAGCTGGAGACATAATCGGTGAAGGCTACCATGAAAGATACGGTAAAGCTCATGCAGAGGTAAACGCTGTTCGTTCAGTTCAGGATTCTGAAAAGTTGAAAGACGCTACCGTTTATGTGACCCTGGAGCCTTGTTCTCATCATGGAAAAACGCCACCATGTGCAGATATGCTTGCCGATCTGCCCATCTCTAAAGTTCTGGTAGCTATGAAAGATCCCAACCCAAATGTAAATGGAAAGGGGATTGAGCTTTTAAAAGAGAAAAATATTCAGGTTGAGGTTGGCCTGTTGCAGTCTGAGGCGGAAAAGCTAAACGAAAAGTGGCTGCATGCACTGGAAACATCCATGCCCTTTATTACTCTTAAAGTTGCCCAAACCGCGGATGGCTATGTTGCCGCACCAAATGGTGATTCGAAGTGGATCTCCTGTAAAGAGTCCAGAACGCTTGTGCATCGATGGAGGAGCCAGGATGATGCGGTACTGGTTGGGAGGAACACTGCATTACATGATAATCCGCAGCTCACTGTGCGACTGGTTGAGGGGAGACAGCCTAAAAGAGTTGTTCTGGACGGCCCGTTTGAACTTCCCAGGAACCTGAACCTTTTTTCAGACTCTTTCGAGGAGAAAACTATGATTGTAACTCACAATAAAAAGAAGGCACAACAGGATGCGGATCCCATGCTCAAAATGCTCCAGAGCAACTATTTTCGCGGTGAAATCATTACCGTCGAAAAAGATGATTCAGGCCATGTTTCACTTAGGGAAGCATTACACAAAATTTATGACTCGGGAATTCACTCTATTCTTGTTGAAGGCGGGCAGCAGCTATCAAGTGCGTTACTCAGGCAGGGCCTTGTGGATAGACTCCAACTGTTTATTGCACCCAAAATTTTAGGCGGCGGTGCCAAGTCTATTATCAATTTAAACATCAACCGAATGGAAGATATTCGGCCATTTCGTGACTTTACGTGGCAACAGTCGGGTAAGGATATGTTATTAACAGCAAATATGTAGAATTATGTTTACAGGAATTGTATCAGAAATAGGTGAGGTTACAGATCTAAAAAAAATGAAGGGCGGTCAGGAACTTTCCATTAAATGCTCATTTGCAAATGATGTGCATATCGATGAAAGTATCGCCATAAATGGGGTCTGTCATACTGTGGTGTCTCACAGTGAGGAAGCATTTAATGTGCAGAGTGTGGAAGAAACGCTTCGGAAAACAAATTTAGGTGATCTGAATGAAGGTGATCCGGTCAATTTAGAGCGATCTCTTACGCTCGAAAAGGCAATAGAAGGGCATATCGTGCAGGGACATGTGGATACTACCGGTACCGTCAAAAAAATTGAACAGGATGGCGCGGATTTGCTCATCACCATTGAGTTTCCTGAAGAGCACAGAGATTATATCGTGGGACGGGGAAGTATTGCGATTGACGGCATCAGTTTAACCATTGCCCGGAATGAGGGGAATGAGTTTACGGTAGCTATTATTCCATACACGTGGGACGAGACAAATCTTCACACCAAAAAGGTTGGTGACAGAATGAACCTGGAGTTCGATATTTTTGGTAAGTATATCATTCAGTATTTGCGGAATCGCGAAGGAAAGTAACTCGATTTACAGAATTCAGGTTATACTGAAAGTTTTCTAGTGGGGCTGACCCACTTTTAGAATCGTGGATTTCGGCCGGTAGGCGATGAACTTCTTTCCAGGTTATTAAGCAGTGGCAATTTCTGGAATAGTCCCTGAATTTGTGAACTTGACAGGGAGAGCCTGAAGAAGTAGTACTGAAAATCTCCAAAAGGATTGAACTGAAATGAAAGGTTCCAGCAAATCATATCTCGTTGCAGACTGAACTGTGATGGAGTTAACTCCTTTTCGATGAAATCGTACCCAATCCGGGTGCTTACTCTCCACTTTGGGGTAAGGTTAAATTGAATGTTATTTGCATTTAAAACCGCACTTTTTCTGGCATCCTGCCCAAATTGATAGTTCCACCTGTAGCTGAAATCGAGTCCTACACTCCAGGGAGAGTCGGTTCTCTGCACCGGCTGTAAATTGAACCGCTGATCTACAGGACTGAAAAAGGTTTGATCTAATGGATCGTATGGCCGGTAGGGAGGTGTGGTAATTCGGGGTCCCCGGCTGCCTCCGCTAAAGCTGGTTGAAAGATTTAAGGTATAACTAAGCGGCTGCAAATATTTGTTACTCTCTTCCCAGATAAACGTGTTGATCTCCCGGCCGTTTTCATCCCGTGAGTAGACAGAATAGTTGGCATTTGCCGAAATCCGTAATCCGTCAATTACCCTTGATGAGAGAGACATACTTACTCTGCCAAAATTTAGGCTGTCTGCGGCAAAATTGTAGCTGGAGTTGACAGACAGGTTATCAATAAGCCGTAAATTTGTGGATTGAACTTCCCCGGTTGAATCCCGTTTTACCTGTTTGGTTTCTAAGATATTGGTGATACCAAAAGACATAGTTTGTTGCTCTCCGGCACCGGGTCCGCGAAATATTTCATCTTCAAAGATAGAGTAACGCTGGGTATTGCCGTCAGGGCTGGACTGAACTTCCCTGTAGTAGCCCCAGAAATCATCAGAAAAATCAGGGCTGTAACTGAAGCTGATATTTGGCCTAACGGTATGCCTCAACCCTTCAAAATTTCCAATACTCAGTTGTGATATTCCATAAAAGGTTGTGCTGAAATTGAGGGATGAGGTGAAATCCCGTGCTGTTTCAAATCCACGCACTCGCTCCGTCTCTATTCGGTT
>LKNA01000223.1 GCA_001564065.1 Chitinophagaceae bacterium T5-Br10_B2g13 | reverse complement strand
TAATTAATCTATTTATTTCAACTGTAGCCAATAAGAGATGTATTTTATTGACATCTAAAACCATTTTTTCAACAATTGGCTTAACAGGTACAAAAAAGGAGCCCTGTATATTCAACGATTGTAGGAGCGGAAATACATATGAATAATGATCGGAATATCCATCATCAAATGTAAGCAGTACTGCATTCTCTGGAAGCTTGTGAGATTGAGTGTAATAAGCATTTAATTCTTCAACAGTAATAAACGTATAATTCTTTTTTAAAAAATTTAGCTGTCTTTTAAATGATTGAAGCTCCAGACCTTTAATTCCTGGATATCTACTTTCATTTATTGGTCGAATATAGTGATACATTACCACTGTTATCATAAACATTTATATATATGTAAAATATAATGTTAAATTTATTTTAGTGAATTACGTTTTAATTTGCCAGACGTAGTTTTCGGTAATGAACTAACTACATTATAAAATTTTGGTATTTTATAATTTTCTAACTTGAAACTTAATGAATGACTTAATTCTTTCTCTGAAAATTTTTTAGTGGTTGTAACTATAAAGGCTTTAACTACCTCACCAGCAATTTCGTCAGGCACACCAATACAAGCTGCGTCTTTAACTCCTGAAATCTCTTTTATAGCTGCCTCTATCTCATTTGGAGAAACTTTTTGACCTCCTACGTTGATCATTTCAGATTTTCTACCATGCAAAAATAAATACCCTTTTTCATCAACATAACCTAGATCTCCAGTTCTGAACCATTTACCGAAAAAACTTGCTTTAGTCAACTCATTGTTTTTCCAATATCTTTTGAAAATCATTGGTCCTTTTACGCATATCTCCCCAATTTCATTAACGTTTATTTCATCGCCTTTTTCATTCATTATTGATATATCACATAAAGGAGATGGACGTCCAATGGAATCTAATTCTTTGAAATCTTCATGAAACTCAACAAATGTTGCCCTAGACGCCTCAGTAAGCCCATAATGCATACATATTCTGGTGTTTGGCAATAATTCACATAGTTTTCTTTTGTGATGCTGTTCAAGAGAAGCACTACCAATTTCTATATATCTCAATTGATCTTTGTATGTACCTAATCTATTCCCACTCATTTTGTGTAACAATTTCCATGCGGCTGGCACCATACTTAAACCGGTAACATTATGTCTGTCAATTGAATTAAATATTCTTTGGGGACGCGAAAATCCATTTACCAAGATTATACTACCACCAATCGATAAAACACATCTTAATCTTCCCAATCCAAAAGAATGAGAAAGCGGCAAAGCAATTAATTCTTTATCAAAATTTTTTGTACCAATAAACAAATTAATGTTATGGGCAGCACTAATTATATTTTGATGAGTAAGCAAGACTCCTTTGGGTTCACCTGTCGTGCCACTAGTAAATAGTAAATCACAAATTTCAGAATCATTGAAACTTAATGACGTATTATGTTTATACCCTTTATAATTTTCGTCCTCTATTTTTGTTATCTCCTGAATCTCTCGATTATTTGATAATATAAACTTGGGCTGACAAATATTTTTAAGTTTAACTAATCTTTGTTTAGGTATATTAGGGTCTAAGGGAACAGAAATACCACCAACAGCATGGACTGCTAAATAATCAGAAGGGAATTCTATACCTTTTTCAGCTAATAAAATTACTCTATCACCTTTTTTAATACCATTCTTAACGAGAACTTTCTTTTTTATTTCAATTGCATTTTTCAGATCCTTATAAGTTTGAATAGTTCCTTCTTCATCAATTATTGCAGGCTTAGAAGGATGTAAATTCGCAAATTTAAAGACCTTAACAACTAAATTTGTCATATAAAACTACTATTCGTTTGATTCTTGTGTAAATGCATTTATTATATCTGAAACAGTCTCCAACTCATAAATATCTAAATTATCATTATCATTTCCGTATAAATCTTCTAAAGAAGTCAACAGATTTAAATGCCCTAAAGAATCCCATTGGGGAAAGTCCCCAGCTCCCACGTCATTGTTTAATTCCTCAACTGGAATATTTAGTAATTTTGAAATAGTGTTTTTTATTTGCTCTGAAGATACTTTTTCAGTTTTCATATATTTTAATTATTTGGTCTGTCCATGTCTCCATCAGATTTTACAATATATGTATCATCTGGTTGTATTTTTAAATTATCATGCAGTTTTATTCGCCACATAGCATTGATTGGACTAGCATTGAATTTAATTGGTTGAAATACTTCTGGTATATTAATCAAGTCATAAATATCACATTTATTAGAAATTATTTTAAATCCAACTTTTTTAAAACAATTGCTCATTCTAATATTTGAACATTGAAAGTCTGCTGCACAGCAATTGTTTAATAATCCCCACTTCAATATTTTAGATAGCAAACTTATGAATTGTTTATCTTCAATGCCTTCCCATACATCTGAATTATATGGTATAGCTTCAATAATTCTTAGCACTTTTAAATTATTATAGCTTAGATGATTTTCATCAAGTACAGGTTCTATGCGAGCCACAATAATTCCACCTTCTTTTATTCCGCCAAAAATATGATATTTAAACCCCTGACTATCCAAATATCTCCATTTCCAAAAATCTTTATTCCTGAATATTCCAAAAAGTCCTAAGTCAGCCGTACTTTGTTTCCAAATATATTCTAATTCTTCTACATCATTATTTACAGATTCAAAAGAATAGTCATTAATAATAGTATTATTGAACCACTCTTGTATATCATCCAATTTCACTTGTTTACTCAATAATTTTTGATATCCTAAAGGATCTAGTGGTATTACATACCGATTCAGTCTTTGGAGATATGTAAATCCTAATTTCAAATTAATGGGAACAGTTGTATTTGTATTCGCACCACATGTTACCAAAATTGGATATGTCTTATGTACTGAATTAAACATCTTTAAATATCCTAAACCACTACCTCTATAATCTGGAGAAATTAAAGCCATTGCAAATGCAGCCCCCTGTATAATTTTAAATTCAGCATTATCCTTCACTTGATAAAGTCCAGGAATAACTCCTCTAAATCCAACTACATTGTTATTGTGAATGAGAATTTTAGAAGAATATTTATCATCTGATGAACTAAATCCTCGATATTGCCAATCGAACAATTTTCTATTTGTGATTGGATGATTCTTTTTCCAATGAGTATTTATTAAATCAACAAAGCCATCCCAATATTCACGAGTAAAATTCTTTATTTTAAATTTCATAAAATGAACAAAATCAATTTATATTATATTTTTTTATAATATCTATAATATTAATTGCTGTATTGCTATTCCTATAAATATTTTCCCCTTCAAACTGGCCATATTTTGATACTTCTTCAATTGCTCTGCAAATCGTTTTAAACTTAAAATCACAATCAATCACGTTATCACTTCTTGCACGTCCTTTTTGCCTGTTACCAACATTTATCACATACTTACCAAATGAAGCCGCTTCAATAATACCGCTTGATGTATTTCCTAAAAGGAATTCTGAATATTTTATCGCATTGAAATAATTGTCTTTTCCGAAACTTTCAATACAGAGTATTTGCTCAGGTATTTCATTTTGTACTTCTACAAAAGCACTCCGAAAAATCTTTCCATTTGTATCTGCATTTGGCATAGTGACGACTAAGAAGTACTCGTTGCTTATATCACTTAATGCAGATTTCATCTCTAAAGCATATTCTTCATTCTTCTCTGGGTTTACCGTTTCAGGATGAAAAGTAATTAATACATACGGCTTATCCGGTATTTCAAATTTAGTTCGAAATACATTCTCATCTACAAATTGGAACTCCTCAATACCATCTAAACTTAAGGAACCTACATTATATACATGTTCATCATCGTCAATAATTGCCACTATTTTTTTCTTGTATGCTTCAGTAGACGGAAAATGAATGGTCGATGCCAGGGTAATTTGATGTCTGTATATATTATCAATGGCACCCAAAGTTGTTTCTCCACCGTGTATATGTGCAAACTTAACCCCAAACGGAATTCCGGCCTGTACCGCTGCAGACATCTCAAAGCGATCTCCTAAACAAAAAACCAAATCAAAACTGTTTTCTGTCCAGTAATCAGCAAACTTCGTTACCGTTAGTCCATAAGAAGTGCTTATTCCATTCGGATTATCATTTAACAAAAGAGATTGTATAAGGTCAATATTTTTAAATCCGGTTTCTTGGATCTCTGAAATGGTTTCCCCATGATACGGAGATCCATGTGTGCCAAATGCAACAATTGTCAGATCAAAAAAGGAATCTTCTTTCAGTTTTTTTAGCAATGGAAGATAGATTCCAAAATCGGCCCTTGAACTTGTCAGTATACCAATTTTCATTTCAATGAACTCCATTCAAGAATTTCTATTGCCGAATATGCTCTATTAATCTTTCTGCCAATGACATTTTCCCAATCCATTGGAGAAATTCCATTTCCCGGCCGGAGTGAAATAATATCTTCTTCTTTTATTATTTCCCCGGCTTTCATAGGTCGGATAGTATGAATACTTTTTCGAGCCACCTCTATGTTTTTAAGCTCACTCGAGCTCGGCTCCTTTTTCCCGTTACCGGAAATAGCCTTTTCAATATTTCGTATAGCTGTAACCATTTCTTTAAGCTCATCCGGCTCTAATGATGCTCGATGATCAGGCCCCGGTAATTTGCGATCCAGGGTAAAGTGTTTCTCAATGACTTTGGCCCCCAACGCAACAGCCGCAACAGGAACCTCAATACCCAAGGTATGATCGGAATAACCGATCTGAACTTCCAATTCATCGCCTATGGTATTCATAGCTTTTAAATTAACATCTTCCATAGGAGTTGGATACTCTGTATTACAATGCAATACCGTAACATCTTTTTTCGCTAAACCATGTTCAGTTAATACCTGAATAGCAGCTTTCACCTCTTCCATATCCGCCATACCAGTAGAGAGTACCACCGGTTTTTTTATTTCAGCTAACCGTTTTAGATATGGATAATTTGTAACCTCACCTGATGGGCTTTTAAAAAAAGGCAATCCGAGATTATTTAAATAATCAATTCCATCTACATCAAAAGCCGTGGATAAAAATTGGATGTCTCTTTTTTTACACTCTTGTATCAAAGTAGCATGATCTCCATCACTCAATTCAAGAGACTTGAGCATATTGTATTGATTGTCATCATCATCACCAATATTCTCAGACTGGTATTTTGCTTTTTTTGCCTTCTTTGATACCAATTTATCAGCTTTGAAAGACTGAAATTTTACTGCATCTGCTCCTGCCCGGCTTGCTAATTCAATCAGCTCAATCGCTTTTTGCATATTACCATTATGGTTTACACCGGCTTCTGCAATTATGTAAACGTGTTCTGCCTTATTCATTTTTAAATCGAGCCCCAACTCTGATTTTTGCTTCAGTATCTACTTCCAGTAGTTCGACAAAGGTATCTTTTGTTTTTACTAAAAATCCATTTTCTGTTTTTGAAAGTATTTGTCCCGGTATGTTTATGTATTCAGGTGCTTTTTCTATCAGTCTAACTCGATTAATTCTCACAGGGATATTTTCAACATAAGTTGTTGCTAAAGGGCCTGGAGAAGACAAAGCCCTTACAAAGTTAAATATTTCTCTTGATGTACTGTTCCAATCAATAATTTCATCTCCGATAGTACGTCTACCACAATAAAATCCAACAGGATGAATCGTTTTTTGTTTTACCCTTTTAAAACTTCCATCCTGAATTTGTTTAATAGCGTTATATAATAATTTAGCGCATTCATCATGAGCAACATCAAGTAAGGTACCATAGGTATCCTTATCTGTTATTGGGTAAGTCTGTTGTAAAATTACATCTCCGGTATCAATTCCTTTATC
>LKNA01000222.1 GCA_001564065.1 Chitinophagaceae bacterium T5-Br10_B2g13 | reverse complement strand
GGATCTAAGTCCGGCATGACATTATTGATGACGAATTAACTTAACTAACGCCTTTTTTTGGACTGTTTTCGGGGATACCCATTAAAATTAAGAATCGAACTCAGGTTAATGGACAAAGTGATAAGTCAAATCAACTAATATTTGTGAATAATGCAGGTTAGGGAAAAGATGAGTATTGAAACATACAAAACATCGGGGATGTCAGATAGAGATTGGCAGCAGATTGCAGAGGGTTTTAGCCGTTCTTTTGAGAGAAATAAAGAAAAGGAGGAGTTTTTAAACTATTATCAAAGGAATGAGTTTGGCTACTCCTATCATGCTGTTGCCAGGAATAATGATGGTGTAATCTACGGTTATACCTCTGTGGTGCCGTTTTATTACAGTGTAGATGGCGAAACGGTAAAAATGGGATTGAGCGGAGGGTCATTTGTACTTGAAGAGCACCGGTCAGATATTTTCATCTTCAAAAAAATGTATGAAAGGCTTAAGGAGATCTGTTCCTCAGATAATCTGATCGGTATTGCAGGAGTTCCCAATTCAAATTCATTTCAATACACGCTTAAGATATTAAAAAAAAGGCATCTTCGGGATCTGAACTACTATGTATTGCCTGTGGCTCCTCATTTGTCTCTAAGTAACAATGCGTTTTTTAAATCAGGGCTGTCATTTATCGCAAGATCTTTTTCAGTGGCCAACAAATTTCTGTCCGGACTATTCAACTTTAAGGAACAGGAAAAAAAAGTAAAATTGATTGAATCAGAGTCGTTTCTTAAATCGAGACTGGATGAGAAATATGTAAAGTTTAAGCACAAAAATATGTCCGGGGCTTACCGAATGTACAATGAAGAAGGGCGAGATGTGGCTTACATTATGAGATTTTCTGAAGAGGGCAAACGCACTTACCGTTCATTATCTTACCTGGTGCGTGAAATTTTTAAGCGTGAAAATCCTGATTTAATTTTTTATATAGGAACACTTCATTTAAAGCAATTTCTACTATTTAAAGTCCCGAAACGGCTGGAGCCAAAAAAACTGCCGCTGACAATTACACTTTTGGATGGCTGTACCGATAAATACAAAAAATCGTTGTTAAAAGCTGGTGAATGGGACTTCGGGCTGATTAATTTTGATGTCAGATAGATAAAAAACATAACTGCAAAGGCTAACTAAAAACTAAATTCAAATGGAGAATAAACCGGTAAATATATTTTGGACGGGCGGATGGGATTCTACGTTTAGGGTGCTACAACTGCTGATAGAGGAGAAGAGAAGAGTTCAGCCACACTTTGTGGTAAGGTCACAAGCGTCTGTGGGGCATGAGATAAAAACAATGATAGATATTCGAAGACAAATATTTAGGAATTTTCCTGATACAAGATCATTGCTCAGGCCAACAAAGTATTATGATATATTGTATATAGATAAAAACATCGATAAAAATAAAGAAATTAAAGCTCATTTTGAACGAATCAAAGCCAGCTCTTATTTAGCGAATCAATACATTTTTTTAGCAAGCTTATGCAATCACTACTCATTGATGGATGTCGAAATGTGTGCAGTAAAAAGCGGAAGTGTTACAAATCTTCTAAAACCTCTTTTAACTAAAGTAGACGATTCGATATTTGTATTAAATTCAAAAAAATGTGAATCGGAATTTCAGAAATCTATTTATGAATTGTTTAAGTACTATAGATTTCCTGTGATGCACTTATCAAAATTGCACGCTGGTAAAATTGCAAAAGAAAATGGATTTAGCCATCTAATGAAAATGACGTGGTTTTGTGCAACACCCATAAATGGTAAACCATGCGGATTTTGCGGGCCTTGTATCGATGCTATTAAAATGGGCTTGCCTGACAGAATACCGTTTATAAATAGACAGATTAGTAGATTACATCTACCACTAAGAAATATTTACAGAAAACGATTCAAAAGCTATAGAACCTGATTGCATGTATTATATTAAAAACTTGAAAGAGGGCAAGAGAAAAGTTGAAGATAAATTGCATTTAATGGCTTTGAGAAAGATTGCGAAGAAAATGCATCAAAAATTAATCGAATCTCAAGGGAAAAGTACGTTAACTTCTAAGGATTACAAGCAGATCAAAGAGTATTCAAAGGCACAATTTGGAAGCTCTTCATATTGGCCTTGGTTAGCGTTGTACTCAGAAGCGAGAGGTGAGTTTTTATCAGGATGGATCCCTGAAGATTATTACAGGGTCAAACTGCTTAAAAAATATAATCCAGATTTTAGTTCAGGAATCAGCAGTTATAAATCATTTGATAATGTAGTATTTCCCGATTTTTCTCTGGAAACCTTGCTGTATATTTATTCTGGTAAAATATACGATAAAACGAGGTCCTCAATACGACCCGAATCTGCTTATGAGTTATTATGTAAAAGGAGCGAACATGTTATAATTAAACCGGAATTGGGTTCTGGAGGAAAAGGTATTTCCTTTACATCTTCTAGAGAAGTTGATCTTATAGAACTATCAAATTCAGGAGATTACGTAATTCAATCGGTTTTTGAGCAGCATGAAAGTCTTAGTAAGGTGCATCCTGAATCTCTGAACACTTTAAGGGTGTTTACTTATATTAATGATAAAGGGGATGTTGAAGTAAAATTTACTTATCTAAAATTTGGTGTAGAAGGTGAAAGAGTTGACAATGGATCATCGGGCGGTGGGTTATGCTTTGTCAATAGAACGGGTGAATTAGAGAACCAATATTATAACATCGCATTTGAAAAGTGTGGAGAAAAACATCCAGACTCTAAAATATCAATGAATCAAATAAGAATACCCAACCTTTCCGGGGTATTTGATTCATGTAAAAAAGCGCATCAAAGATTTCCATATGTGAAATTTATTGGCTGGGATGTTGCAGTTGGTATAGATACTAAGCCGGTACTAATAGAGTGGAATGCAAGATATCCCATGTTGGCCTATGGTGAGGCTTTATTCGGTCCTCTATGGAATGAGAAACCGGTTTAAATTCCGTTATTTTACTAAAGAAAGTAATCAGTATGGTGTATTTTTGAACAGTGCAGTGATTTTTTTTAGTTCAATTCTTAGGAAAAATTCATTATAAGATTATCGATATTACTCCATTCTAATTGCATAGAGTCTGTATTCTTTATAGAATTGAGTAAATGCAGATAAAGAATATTGAGCTAAAACAAAAAGAAGAAAAACGGCTAAAACTTAGAAATAGAATGCAGATGGAAGATAAAATTAAAGACGCCTTTCGAGAGGCAATGGACAACAACGATATTGAAATTGAACTGACGGATACCTTTCGTGACTACGAGGATTGGGATTCCCTGGCCTATCTCTCAATGATTGCGGCGCTGGATGAGGAATTTGGTGTAGAGATTGAAAATGAGGAATTTGAAAAGCTGGAAACTGTTCAGGATTTGGTTGATGCAGTTAAAGCAAAGCTTTAGTGTATTGGTTATTAGTTGATTGGTTAATTAGGGGATTGATTAATGAATCGAGAAATAGTGATTTGCTTGGCACTTAGAAGGTCTTCCGCCGGCTGGCGGGGAGCTCACGTATTTCACTGCGCTTAGCTTCGTGTGGAAAAGCTCCCCTCTTGTCCCGTAGGGATCCCTTTGGGAAGAGGAGACAGATCAAATCGCGTACAGCGACTTTGATCAGGGGTGTGTTTCTTGGGGCTTGGAATTGAAGTCAAACTTAATACAAGGTTCCGTAATCATCCCCCCATTGCCCCCTTCTAAGGGGGACACTCCATAGTGAATTTATAAACATACAATAAGCAGGACAGACATGGCGAAGTTAACGTTTGAGAATATTGGGATCCGGGCATTGGCGGCGGCGGTGCCGGCGAATACGATTGATAACCTGTCGTATACGGAGCATTTTCCGGCGGAGGATGTGAAGGAGATTGTAGAGAAAACAGGCATTAAAGAGCGGCGGTTTGTTCGGGAAGGAATGACTTCTTCAGACCTTTGCTTTCATGCGGCCGAAAAGCTGATGGAAGACAACTCAATCGATCCGGATGAGATTGATGCGCTGATTTTTGTATCTCAAACACCGGACTATCGAATGCCAGCCAGTTCTGTTATTCTGCAGGATCGTCTGAACCTGCCCAAATCAACATTGGCGTTTGACATGAATCTGGGATGTTCCGCTTTTGTGTATGGAATGTCCGTTGCATACTCCTTTATGCAGCAGCAGGGATTTCGAAATGTGTTACTGCTCGATGGCGAGACTCGCTCCAAGGTGTATCACCCAAAAGACCGTAAAACAGCTTTTCTGTTTGGGGATGGGGCTGTAGCCGCTCTCATCAGCCGGGATGAATCGTTTGGCATGAGCACTTTTTCGCTCAATTCGGACGGAAGTCGTCAGGATCTCATAAAAGTTGACGCCGGTGGCTATCGAAATCCCAGTACACCGGAAACCCTGAAAGAGAAGGTTGTGGATGAGTACGGAAATATCCGAACGGATGAACACGGCTATATGAACGGCGCGGACGTATTTAATTTTGCCATTCGCGAAATCCCGAAAGACGTCAAAAATACCATGGCCGACGCCGGAGTAGAGAAGGAGGAGATTGATTATTTTGTGTTCCACCAGGCCAACGAATACATGAACAATTACCTGGCGAAGAAACTGAAGTTGGATGACGATAAATGCCCCACCTGCCTGGATCGGTTTGGCAACACGTCATCTGTTTCGATCCCATTGACTATCGCTACACAGTTACAGGATGACCTTAAAGGCAGCAAGAAAAAACTGTTGCTTTGTGGATTTGGTGTGGGCATGTCGTGGGCCACGGCGGTAATCAATACGGAGAAGATGGTGATTTCGGATCTGGTAGAAGTGGAGTAGATGTTAGATGATAGATTATAGATGAAAGGTAGGAGATGAGTGAAAAGTGAAAGGGCAAAAGTGAGAAGTGAAAAGGCTCAACTCCGCCAAGGCTTCGATGAACAGGCAAATGCTGGAGCGGAGCGACAGTCGCGACCGCTAGGGGTGAGAAGTGAAAATCCCCTCTGCAGAGGGGAAAAGTTGTCTCAAGAGCGCTTTGCGCTGCTTGAGAAACGAGGGGTGTGTTTGAAAGGCTGATGAATCTGGGCCGCAACTCAGAACACCCCTCAGATAAAGCCGGGAACTTTCGGCTTTATCATCTCCCCTGAAGGGGAGATCTTAAAAAGAACCAAAACGTATTTAATAACCAACAATAAATTTACAAAGTCCTCCCCTCCCTTCACACCTGAAGGGAGGGGAGACAGAGGGGTGGGTCCATGCTGAAAAAAGAAGACATCACAATCCATTTTCGCTCAAAGATCAACTCCTCTCTGCGGGAGCGTCTGGAGCGGATTTTCTTTTTTAACTGGAATCAATCGAGGTATGCAGCACGGATTACCCAGTCGGTAAAAGAGTATTCAAAACCTGTGATTGCCGAAGAAGGTGAGGGTGAGATTGCGCTCGTTTTTAAGGACAGGGCAATTGGCCAAACCCTCCACATCTTCGATAGTATAGACCCTGACGCTGCCCTGATCGGTGTGGTAATGTATGAACGGGATTCCCCCGAGCAGATCACGATCATCCACCTGGCCCTGCACGAAACGTGTAAAGAAATTTTTAAGAAAGAAAATGTAAACATTGCCGCTGTAGTGATTGAGGAACTTTTTACCCTTTTCCGGAAGATAAAAGGTGTGGAGCGTGTGCGGATATACTATACGAACCGGACGGTGAAATTGAAGGTGGTGGTTCCACTCCCGTTGGCAGCTGAATGATGATATTCAGATCTCCCATTGAGGGGAGATCTACCTGTTCGTTTAGAACAGGTTGTGAGGGGTGTCTGGTAGTTTGAAAACGAATTCGATATTTGGTGTGGTTTTTGAAAAGTAGTTCAGCGGACACCCCTCAGTTAAAGCCGGGAACATCCGGCTTTAACATCTCCCCTCGATGGGAGATTT
>LKNA01000221.1 GCA_001564065.1 Chitinophagaceae bacterium T5-Br10_B2g13 | reverse complement strand
GCATTTTCTGTAGCTCCTGTAGAACGTATAGGCAAATGGATATCAGTTCCTTTCAAACCTTCAGTTGGAGCTTTTGCATATAACATCTCATTTTCCTCCCATACTTCTGCCCCAAACTCATTAAGTAACATAACATGTAAATCATATTTTCTTTCACCTAACTTACAACCACCTGGCAACGGTACACATCCTTCTCCAATTCTTGTAGTTAAAGCCCCTAAAATTAATAGAGTATTTCGAATAGACCGATCATACCATTCCAATGTACTATCTAGTGGGCCATTCTCGGTTATAATAATTGATTCCTCATCTTGTAGTAGCTCACATTTTTTTCCTAGTTTTTTAAGCATGTCTACATGAACCTTCGCATCCAACAAACTTGAGGGATAATTTTTTATGGCTATTTTTTCATTTGTAAGCAGGGATGCTGCCAGTAGTCTTAGGACACTATTTTTTGCGCCCGATAACTTAACTTCACCTTCAAGCTGGCTTTTTTTTACGATGTACTTCATTTAATCAATTTCGTGTGATACAATTAAATTAATTAGTAACTATTAAACCTTAACCTAAATATTAGTTTAATAAGAAATGCTATTTTATACTTTATCTAGCGGAGCTATCTCAAAACAGTCTGGCCAAACTTTTGTAATTTTCACATCTGGAAACGATGAATCAAATTCTCGTATTTTATTTATTTCTTTTACTATTTCTGATCGAGTAAGACCAGGGAATTTATGCTGAGCATATTCACTCATACTAAAGTTAAATTTATCACGCAATCTTGCGATATATTTTTTTACTAAACTATACTTTCTATTGCTAAGTCTTTTTGTAGAATTATTTTCTCCGTTTAGAATAGACTGTTCAATAACATCCAACATTCTTTCACAACTGAAAGTACCTTCTATATTAGCAATATACTTTAAAAGTGACTGTCTATTTTTTCTAATTTCTTCTTGTTGATTTACACTACCCACATTTTTTATTGCACTAACTAAATCTTCGATTGTCTTAGCCTGGATACTGGCAATATTGGTAATTTCAGAATCAAATATATCATTTGTAATTGGTCTATAAGCAATCGGCATTACACCTAGTGCAATTGCTTCTAAAGATGTAGTACAAGAATTATGAATGACACAACGAGATTCATTTAACACATCAAAGACATTCTTTTCGTTATTTACTACAACATTTTGTATTCCTTTTATTTCAGACTCCCATTTTTTAATACTTTCTGAAGGATGAGGTCGTAAAACAAATTTTAGTTCGGGAAATTCATTTGACAAATTAATTATAGCTTGCTTAAATGAAGCAAATAAATTTTTCTGGTAACTTAACTTATCATTTATTGATGAATGATTATTAATCTGCTTAATACCTTCAATATATTCATTCCCCTTAAAATGATTTGCAAGAGCAAAATTAGTGTTAATTAGTATTATTTTATTATGCTCATTATCTATGTCAAATTTAGTTTTATTGACATTGTTGTACAAACGAATCAAATCAAATCTCGGATTACCTGTAACATGAGTAGTTTCTAATGGAAAATTTGGTTCAATTAATTTTATATCATTGAGATGATTTTCTCCCCAACAAAATAAACCATCAAGATCTTTTGCTACATTTGAGTCAAATCTTTTTTTATAATGCTTTAATGAATAATAAATAAGACCTTCTTCATCATTTACAAAAATTTTCAAACCTTTTTCTCTTAATAGTTGGAATCTTTTGAACTGTCTTTTAGAGCTACTTTTGTGTATATATGCACCATTAATATTATCTTGGTTTAAAATATAGTTTTTTAATTTATTTTTTTCTCCGATAATTGTTTTAAATCCTCTCTTGGAAGCAAATAATGAAAAAAGAACCCTCGCTTTAAACTCTCTCTTTTTTGTTTCTATGGCATAAAAAATAGAATAATCATCGTTTATTTGCATTACCTTTCAAATAAGTTTTATAATTAAAATTAGTGTAAATCAAGCACTTAATTAATAACATATGTAATATTTAATGGTTATAATCTATTTTGTCAAACTACTGTTATTTGATAAATGAAGTTTTATCATTTTATCTTAATATTCATTAAATATTGGATAAGAATTGTCTCTTTCACTTTTGTTATTTATGTATTTTATTAACATTCCATTTTCAAAATTTTGCCACAACTTTAACACAGCTTCAGAATCAAAGTCCTTACGTCTACATAATTTTCCTTTACTTAGATCTTGAGAATACGGCTTAATCTTCCCACTAAAATATAATGGCAAAATTTCACACATCTTTTTAAAACTTGAAATTATTGTTTTTGATCCGAGGTCATGAGCAGTATCATTTTTTGAAATATTTTCAGGCCTTACCTGGCTAAGTATGCCACCTGCATCAACATTCTGAGTTGCAAGATGAATTGTACCCCCCACACATTCAGGCAGATCATCCACTAATGGCCAAAAATTAGTTCCTGATCCACGATAATAGGGTGAAAGACCCAAGTGCAAGTTGATTATAGATTTATCATAATAATTTAGAAGTGGATTTTTAATTATACTACATCCATATAAAATTACTATATCTGGATGTTTAGATTGTACCCACTTAAAAACATCATCGGAGTTAGCTTCACCCTGATTAACTGATAAAAGATTAATATCATCAGGAAAGGATGAAATTTTTCCGAAATATTTTGTCTCGATATCATCTCTTTGAGAAAAATGCCTCTGAATAATTTTATCGGCTTTATCTGAAGTTTGAAGTCCTGTATTCAACGATTTTTTCTCACTTACGATGCCAACCAAATTCAAACAATCATTCAGAATTTTTGCAGCATAACGATGTCGCAAACTATTGCTGGTTATTAAAATCACCTTAAAATTATTCATTTTCTCTCCGATTTCTAAACCATTTTGCATGGGACATTTCATCCCATAAATTATTATCAAATTTACAGTTCTTCCCAAAAATATCATTACTGGAAAAGCGGGCCATAAACATAGGTACATCAATTCGTTTATTTACTGCTCGTTCCATGCTGAAGGCAAATCGAATCTTTTTTGCTTGAGCATAATTAGCAATTGTTTTACAACACGCCTCTTTGGAACCGAATGGATAACTAAAAGCACGAATTGAATTTCCCGTCCAAGACATTAGCTTGTTTATTGAAGTGTCAAAATCCCTAATCGCATCAGCTTTATCCAGCAAACCAAAAGGTAAGTGGGAGTGTCCATGTGATCCGATTACATCAGAATAAGATAAATCTACAACCATTTGTTTTGTCATATATAACTCTCTACTCTTTTTAATTTGGTCAAAACCAAGTTTTTCAAAGCATTTATCAACTACAATCTCTTTTTGTTTTTTATCTAGAACGTAATTGAGGTAATATTTTACTTGTGCCGCATGTGGTTCATCGTATATATAAACAGATGTGGCATTGTTTAGCTCAGGCAATTTAAAAACCAACCCCTCTTTTTTATGAATCTCCTTCATTGTTGTTAAAAATTTTTCCGGGGAAGTATTGGACCTAAGAATGTGAATCTTATGCGTTGTAGTTACAAAATCATCTTCAATAGGTTTAGTATTGACAAAAAAAATAGCGGGTATCCCTTTTGCCTGCAAAATAGGCCAAGCAATTTTATATTGTTCCTTCAATCCGTCATCAAATGTAATGACTGCAGCCCTTTCAGGATATGAACGCTTGCCATCTATGATATCTATTATATCACTAATACTCAGAAAACAAGCTGTTCTACTTAATAAATCAAGTTGACGTGAAAATTGCTCTGGCGTTACACCGAATATACTAGGATAAGGGGCATCAAAATTCTCCCTAATGTAATGATAATTAACAGAAAGTATCATACTTACAAATGCAGTTTAGTCGCTATTAAATATTCAAGGATCTTTAAATCAAATGGCTCATCTAAGTTAATGCTTCGATCTGGTGGCATTTCATAAGAAATTGTTTTTTCAGGTAAAAAAGTATTTTTATTTTTTATAGTATTGATAGATGTAAGATAAAACCCTCCATTTAATGCATATACATTTTCTAATTCTTGCCTTGGGAATTCATGCTTATTATCAAGATAAGGAGCTAAATATTGCCCTTGATACTTAAGTAATTTTTGAGGATGGGGAGATTTATGCTCAGTAACACTCGTAATTGCATCAGCTTCTGTATTACACTCAAAGTTGTTTAAAATATTTTTCAAATCATTTTCATTTCTTAAAGGAGTAGTAACTTGCAATAAAAGTACATAACCCATATCAATTTCTACTTCAGTAAGTAAATGCTTAACAACGTCTATTGTTAATGCCTTATCACTTGCAAGATGATTTGGGCGCAATTTTTGAGGGGCACAATTGAATTTATCAGCTATTGAATAAATTTCGGGATGGTCTGTAGATACATATATTTCATCAATTTTTTTTGAGCTCTTAGCTAGCTTAATTGTTCTTTCAACTAAAGTTTCACCTTCAATTTTATATAAATTTTTCCCTGGTATTCCTTTAGACCCCCCTCTCGCTGGAATAATAGCAGTTAACTTTTCTCCTCTTATCATAATTAATAGGTTATTGTTTTATGAAAAATCAGCTCTACTTTAGATAAAATTTCAGCAATTTTCTCCCCTGCTTTGCCATTTCCATAGATAGAAGATTTCTCGGGTTTATCATTATCTAACCAATATCTTATTGCTTTTTTTATTTCATTACTATCATAGGA
This sequence comes from Chitinophagaceae bacterium T5-Br10_B2g13, assembly GCA_001564065.1. GTDB lineage: Bacteria > Bacteroidota > Rhodothermia > Balneolales > Balneolaceae > Rhodohalobacter. The sequence continues at coordinate 1,271 of LKNA01000221.1, read as the reverse complement.
CGTATCAATAACATTATTACCTCGCAGTCTTCTATTTTGTCTCGTTCCAATATTCACCACTGGTACACCAATGCTTGAACATTCTCGTATACCCACACTCGAATTACCTACCAAGCAATCAGCTCCTTTTAATAAATGAAGAAAATCCTTAGGCTCCATATTTTTAAAAAAATGAATTGGCACATTCTTATTATTCTCTCGAAAATTTCGAATTCCAGTGCTTGTACCATCAGCGCCAGCGTCTACATTGGGCCAAAACCAATACGTTGGATAATCTAGTTCCTTTATTGCATTAAGTGTAATTTCTATATTTTTTCTAGACAGTTCGGTTTCAGTTGTAACTGGATGTTGCATAACAATTATATATCCATTCCTTAATATTTTCCGGCCTTGTCCTACACCACCATATTTTTTGAATGGATCAAAATGACTTTCTTCATTTAATACTTGAATAGCTAAATCTATTGAGGGACACCCTGTATTAAATATCATTTTTGGATTCTCTCCCAATTTTTGAACTCTCTTTTTTGCATCTTCAGATGCAACAAAATGATAATCTGATAATTTTGTAATACTATGTCTTACTTTTTCATCAATATTTCCAGTAACCTCACCACCTTGAATATGTGCTAATGGAATATTCATGTAACTAGCTGCTATTGCAGTAGACATAGTTTCATATCTATCAGCCACTGTAACAACGATATCTGGTTTTAGATTATCAAAAACTGTTGATAGTTCAAGGATACCTAAACCAGTAGTTTTTGCTGAAGTGGTAACATTCTCGCCTTCCAATACACTGAACACTTTGGTAGTAATATCAAATCCATCTTTCTCAATGTTTTCATATGCATTACCAAATCTATCAAGCAACGCTGAAGCTGCTACAACAAGTTGTAGTTCTAAGTCAGTATGATTTTTAATTGCTTCTAAAGCAGTTTTAATTCGACTGTAAGATGGTCGAGCTGTTACTACTACACAAACTTTTCTTTTTATCATAAAATTTTACTTATTATCAATGTTTTTAAGGGATAAAAATTCCCATTTATCTAAATCCACATTGGTTTTTTTTCCAATTACTTCTCTAAATTTACTTGCATCAATTCCATAGCCTTTTGGCTTTTTAGCTTCAAGATCTTCAAACCTTATAACTGATCCCTTTTTGAGCTTTTTATTAACAGCAATTGATTTTTCAAAAATACCTTTTAGGTTACCAAAATGTGAACTATCAGTCTTGTCAACATCATTACCAAGTGCTCTACTTATTGCCT
>LKNA01000220.1 GCA_001564065.1 Chitinophagaceae bacterium T5-Br10_B2g13 | reverse complement strand
TGCCGAGTTGAAATCGATGATCCATAGCGAAAGTTAGCTTAATTGGTATTGTCTGTGATGATTCCCTTGAAATCTACAATTTATTAACCAAAACCTCGAAAATAAGGGGGTTCTGCAAAGCCCTCTAAATTTGAAGCAAATTATAATCTTTAATATCCAATTCTTAATTTGAATTTATTAATCCAAATCGGACAATTACAGGTTTTTTTAAATCTGAATAAATCCTTTTATTTAATATTAGACGTCCCCCATATTGAACATCATTGGTTCCGATAAAAACTAAATAGTACTTATTAAGTTTTGAATAAGGTTCGATATTTATCCCAACTCAAGATTACCTCATGTGGGTTAGATATTATTGAAGAGATTCTAATCATAAGTAACCACCCTATACCTTTTGTGGGAAAAATAGAATCATACACATGAATAAAAAATGAAACGTTCTAAAGAAAAAGTTCAGAAAATATATCAATGTTTAAACTCATTCTTTGACAAAATCTATGTCATTTCCCTACAGAGATCTAAAAACAGACATGAACTGTTACTAAAGCAGCTGGAAGGTTTGGTCTATGAATATTTTTGGGGAGTTAACGGAGAATACTTGGATTTGGAACACTTACAGGATATCAATCTTTACTCAGCTGACCTTACAATGAAAAAAACTGCTCAGATAACCCACTCACAAGAGGTGAAATTGGTTGTGCCCTGTCTCACGTAAATATTTACAAAGACATGCTGGACAAAAACTAAGAAAAGGTTTTAGTCCTGGAAGATGACCTTAAAGTTGCAGAAAATGCTGCTGATAGCATATCGAAAGCCTTTGAAGAACTGCCGGACGATTGGGAGTTCTTCTACCTTGGATATCTGGAAGATACGGATGGAATTACACTCCGGGCAAGAATGATGATTAATTTTCTTATTCCGCTGGTTAACCTTTTCAGAAAGAATAAGTATGATCCCGAAAGGTTACGTCGAAAGTTTTATCAGCCATATTCCAAAAACTTAGAAATCAGCGGAACACACTCCGGCACTCATGCTTACGGTGTTACCAAAGAGGGAGCAAAAAAAATACTCTGATTTCAGACTCCAGTAACTCAGGCACCGGATAATGCTGTGGGTGAAATGTGCCTGGACGGCACTCTGAATGCCTACAGATTGAAAGTAGAGGCTTTTTATCAGAATAGAGAACTTCCCACAACTATTAAAGGCAGATATCACTAATAATGTATTTTTACAAAAATATATTTAAAATCGAAGCGAAACTGTAAACACTGCTCCCTGCGCAACTCCCAGCGTATTCCACTTCATGTCTTCCCACAGCGGGGTTCCCCTCCCAAGAAGTTCATCGTAAACCAGTTCTTTTGTAATTCCCATCGCAAGAGTGATGGCAGCTGACTTCCAGATCGAGTCGGTAATCATATAGCCTCCAAGATACGTTACTGTGCTAAGGGTGTAGTGCATTTTCTTGTAGTTATCGATATCACTGGATGCAACAATCAATACGGGTGACAGAGTGGCCAACTGCAAGGCCTCTTTAACTTGCGATTTAGCCGTTGTGTGTACTAAAAACAATACTCCTGTAATCAGGATCCATTTTTTCATTAGTCAATCCTTAATTTTTTAACCGCAGAGATCGCTGAGTACGCTAAAAAGATATATAAACAACCTTCGGTTACTTAGCGCCCTGTGCGGTTACTTTTCCAGATTATCATATAATCATAAATATTCTTGTCACGGCTCTTCCTTACATGAAGGACACCTCTCTCCCCGAAGCTTCGGGGCCCTTTATAGGGGAAACTTTTGACTTATCAAATAAACCTTGTGAACAATAATTTTATGCTGTTATCAAAGCAAACTTAGCCAATTACTTCCTTTATCTTCTCTTTTAAACTTGCTTTTATAAAAGCTGTAAACAGCCATTTGGCTTCCGTTAAATTTCTTACTAACTGTACAGCTTCACGATATAAATGCAAATTTTTACTAAAGCTTGAATCCTCATGATAGTGGTAAAGATTGTAATTAAATAATTCAAGTGCACTTTTTAAACACATGTGTCTTGTAAAATCATCCCTATTTTGATCATATAGCTCTTTGTAGCAATTATGTGCAGTACGGCTGTTCTCCACTCCCTGTTTCATACTGTTGATTCCCCCGGGATGCACTCTGTAAATTCCAAAGATCTCTTTAATGTAGAACGCTTTATAGTCTTTAATTAGATGATAAAATAAGTGGATGTCTCTGTAGTGCTGATAAACTGAAGGATCAAAGCTCCTTAAAACATCACTGCGAACAAGAGCCGTTAATAGTTTTGTGAGCCATGTATGCTTCATCTCTTCCAAAGTAAACGTAAAACCACCTTCAGATTCATCTTCATTTGAATAAAGATATGTTTTGTCTATTCTATTCTCAGCATCTATATAACTACTGAATCCTCCCACACAAACGGAATAGTCCCGATGATTTTCCATAAACTCAACCTGTTTCTGGAGTTTCAGCGGATCGGTCCAGTAGTCGTCTCCCTCACAAAATGCGATATATTTTCCTTTTGCTCGCCGAAGGTTAAACTCACCCGGATTTTTACCTTTTGAATACTGATTCTCCGTTTGCAGAACCACAGAAAACAGTTCACCCCACTCTGCTGCATACTCTTTAATTATCTCTGCAGTCCGGTCTTCAGACGCATCGTCGTGAATTAAGATCTCAACTTTAAAAGTCGTCTTCTGATTTAAAAAACTTTCAATCGCCTCTCTGATAAATTTCTCATGGTTGTAGGCCAGGCACGCAATACTCACCACCGGCCCGGTCTCATCAGACCAATTTTGTGATCTTACCGCTATCGGCTTTTGGAGATCGCTCATGAGTTTATCAGTATATGTATGTAAAAATTTAATAGGACTACTGCTGATTCAACAATAGTTATCTAAGCTGATATTTCCCAAGCATCTTTTGAATTGTATCGACATCATTGAACATCATCACATCAAGAATAGACAACGAACTTACAAACTTATGACTGAACTGTTTGTAAGTAATATCTTTGGGACATAGGAATTTCAGATCCAATCCTTCACTTCGAAAGTCATCCGGATTGTAAAGCTCCACACCGCCTTTTGAATTTATATAGATCTCTCCATTCTCTTTCTTGCATATATCGATCACCCTATCCTGCCCGCTTAATTTCTGATTATCAAAAACTTCCGATGAAACAGATGTATCACTATCCATTTTAAGGTAGTTCATGGTTGATCTAACGCTCTCCATAGCAAGTTCTGAGATGAGCTCTGTAGCTGATCCTATTACATTTTCAAAGAGATCATACACCTCACCAAAAAAAGGGGCATTAGAGTAGGTTATTTTCATTTTACGCAAAAGCTTACTCCTGCTAAATTCATCTAAATCGTGTTCAACTTCGTTTATCAGCTTTAAATGACTCGCTTTTCTGCACGGCACGGTGATGTAAGCCGGAGCCTCCTGAATTAAAATTCGATTTCTGTGAATCCATCCATCGGTTTTAAAATTCACGTCATCATAAAAGAAAAATTTATCTGAAGCATGAATGAGTTGAAAATATGCCAGGTGAGGAAAAAAATAGGGTTGCATAATCGCAATACTGCTCATTCCAAATCCATATTTTTCAGAATTATTTCCAGGATCAAATCCTGCTCACTTCTCTTTAGATTATGAAAAAGTGGCAAACACAATATCCTTACCGAGACATCTTCAGCAACCGGCATTGAGTTACCTTCCACATAGTCCAGCAGGTTTAAACTGGGATAAAAATAACGCCTGGGCGATATTCCTGAACTTTCGAGGGCATTCATAACCCTAAGAAGCTTCTGCTCGCTTTTAAAAATGATCGGATAGTAGGCCGGAATCACACACGCGTCTTCAGACGTTTTTTGATAGGTGATTCCTGTAATTTGATCCAGCCGGGAGTTGTAATACTGGCACTGTTCCCGACGAACTTCCATAACCTCGTCTATATATTTCAGATTACACAATCCCATAGCCGCATGGATTTCTGAATTCTTACCGTTAATTCCCACTCCATTGAACCGGCCAAATCCATCATGACCAAAGTTTCTCATGTACTTAACCCGTTCGGCTACCTTATCATCGCCGGTAAATATCGCACCACCTTCAACCGTCTGGAAAACTTTTGTAGCGTGAAAACTGGTAATACTCAAATCCCCTCGATTAAAAACCGACGCCCCCTTATACGTAGTTCCAAAACAGTGAGCCGCATCAAAAATCACTTTTAGGTTATGCCTGGAAGCTAGCTCCTCAATTTTCTCAATATCACAGGGATTCCCAAATACGTGGGTAGCAATGATACCTGTTGTAGAAGGGGTGATTTTCTCTTCAATTTTTGCAGGATCGATATTTAAGGTCTCCGAATCTATATCCACAAAAACAGGTTTGCAGTTCTCCCAAACAATACTGCTGGTTGTAGCTACGTACGAAAAAGGAGTTGTAATAATTTCTCCTTTTAAACCCAAAATGTTGATGGCTATCTGAAGTGCCGTTGTTCCGTTATTCAAAAAAAGAACATGGTCAACGTCAAACCGCCCGGCTAATTTTTCTTCCAGTTCCTGAACCAGCGGCCCGTCATTAGTCAATCTGTTTTTTTGCCAGATACTTTTAAGCTTGTCTGTATACTCATCCAATGGTGGTAGAAATGGCTCTGTTACATATATCTTTTTCTTTTCCATTATACCACACAGCTAACCTTCGACATGGTAAAAGAGACCACCTCTTCAGGCTTCAGCAACTCTTTTTTGTTACTTGCATAAACCATTAAAGCAGATCTGTTACCTGGTCCTTCCGTGATTTCAGTTATAACATCACCCGGCTTTTTCAAAATTTCCACGTATTTGATTTCACTAAATTTTTTACTTCTGTCTTCAATATGAATGATTTCACCGGGTGGCGGAATCACGTAAAATACTCCGGAATACATTCGCCTGACTTTTGTAGTTTTGCTTCCCTCAAATTCACTAAGGCTTACATCAATAACCGCCTTTAGATAATCAAAACCGGTGGAGAGCTCCACCATATGTGATCCGATAAAATCCCCTCCCATTCGGCCTGCTATTTCCACTACCCACACATCTCCACTGCTTGACAAAATCACTTCGGAATGAGTAGCTCCGTTCTCCAATCCCAACACATCCACGCTTTTTTTAACTACATCGATGATCTTTCTTTCCTCTTCGGAAGTAATTTGAGCAGGTTGATGATGGGCTACTTCAACAAAGTGGGGCGGTCCGGTAGTTATTTTTTCCGTTACAATTATGAATTGATGGCTGCCACCCTGTGAAATCATCTCTATTGAAAACTCTCTTCCTTCGACAAACTCCTCCAGAACAGCGCCTCCGGAAAATGATTTGGAAATGGCGTTCTCTATAGCACTGTTTACACTTCTGGCGCACTCGGCTTTTTTTACTCCTATGGATCCGCCTCTGTCAACCGGCTTTACAATTAACGGATAGCTTAGTGTACCTTCATCTGCATAATTGGCTTCCTGAAAGTGTTTAAACTTAGGGCAGCGTATACCATGCTTGCTTAACCTTTTCCGCATTTCAAACTTATTTGTCGATAGCAGGGTGCTTTCCATACTATTACCAACCAAGCCCAATTCCTGTGCCACGTAATTAACGGTTGGTACAACAGTGTCAGATCCCACGGATGTAATACCATGAATTCCGATCTCTCTACAGATACTGAGAATTGCCTCTCTATCCAACACAGAGATGGGATAAAAATAATCGGCATATATCGAAGCTACAGCTCCCTCCTCCCATGCAAAAACATGAGTCTCTATCCCCATTGTAGCAGCCTTTTGTACAAGTGCTTTCTGAAGATAATTTGCCCCGATAATTGCCAGCTTTTTCTTCATCTTTCGGGTTGGTTTAATTCCTTATTGAATCGTTGAATCGTTGAATCGTTGAATCGTTGAATCGTTGAATCGTTGAATCGAAGGTGTCCGAATTTAGTTTATTTGTCAAGTCAGAGTGTAGCAATTAGTCA
>LKNA01000219.1 GCA_001564065.1 Chitinophagaceae bacterium T5-Br10_B2g13 | reverse complement strand
TCCGGGGCTGGGGAACGACAAATAAAGGCGTTGTTGGGGATCATACCCATAATAACGTCAACTACGCCAGGGGTATACTATACGAAGCGAATGTGCAGTTTAGCTTCGTAGACCATGGAGATTCTTCGTTTCGCTAACGCTACAATCTAAATGACAGGCTTTTTTTGAGTTACGCAGTGAAGCCATTATTCACACTCAGCCCCAACTGCGCCAACGGTAAACTATATGAAGCCTTGGCGTAGTATGGCTTCGTAGGACAGGCCCAGAACGCTGTCAACTACGCTAAAAGCTTCGTAGACCATGGAGATTCTTCACTCCGTCCCGTCAGCACGGGGAGGGGAGATGGTTTATAAAAACCAGAAATTCTGTTTGCCAAATTCGGGGATAACGTCGCCATCGAAAAAGGGAAATTTTTTTGCCACCATTTCGGGATATCGAACTGTTACCGGAAGCGACTTTACACTCACGGTTTGCCAGTTTAACCGGCTGAACTGGTACACCTGCAGCATCAGTTCTTCAGCATATTCGTCATCAGATAGCCGATCTTCAAGCCATTGTTTATATTCTGAATAATCCTCCGGAACATGGCTTCCAGCTTCATCCGCATAAATTTTAACCGGGTAAGGAAAAGACTTTATCTTTTCGGTACCGATATTGTACCTGCTGTTATTGCAGAGTAAAAACTGCCGGCTACCGGATCTCATCCAGGTACCGCTTAGGGGTAGATAATGGTCAGCGCTCCTGTCGGTCAGTACAAGATCTTTCGAGCCGCTTTTATGAATGGTTAAAATTACCATCGGGATATCCAGGTTTAGCTCTCTGAGCGAATCCATCAGTATTCGAGACTCCCTTCGGTTTATTTTTTTATAAAAGTGCAGGTTTACACGCTCTATCTCATTGTTCTCGTCGCGGAACCGTTTAATCGCTTTTTGAAACGAGCCGGCCAGTTTCAGTGTGTCATCTGCAGTAAAAGAATCAAAGCCGCGAAAATCTCCGCTGTTTGAAAAACAGAACGCACTGCCAAGATATGTTTTTCGCCGCCCTGCCGGCCTGAATGCCCCTATACCAATCACCAGTTCTTTTCTTTTTTTCCTCTGTAGCGTCCACGGAATACCGTTCAGTTTGGCAATCAGGGCCACGGAAATATTTGGAAGGTAATAGCTGAAAGATGGATCATATACCGACGTGCGGTCAATAACCTGAGAAGTGATATCGTATTTCAGCAGCTCCTCTTTCACGCGGTAATAAACCCTGTGGCGATCCCGGTCAGGATCATCCCTTGAAATCGGGCTGATGTATATCGCCCCGTACGTTACCCCCTCCTTCCTGGGCAGCTGCCGAAGCTGTTCCCGAATTTCAGGCAGCGGGTTCTCCGTGTTCGAAAATGTTATATAGTCTTTGCTGTGATGAACGGGTATGCGGGCAAATGAATTGAGCCCCCGGAAACTTCCGAAACCTTTTTTAAACGCTTTGTAAAGGCGGTTTGCTGTTTTTTTACGATCACTTTCTGCAAAGATAAAAAGTAGCTCAATATGAGAAACAGCAGGTGGCTTGTAGGGGCCACCTTCCAGCATCCCGTAAAACGGATCCCGCTTTGTAACTCCTCCTCCAAACAGAAGATTGGCAGCATCAGGGTTCAGTTTGTGGTGCTCTTTATCTTCGATTCGCAAAAATCCATTTGGATCAGGTTTGAATTCCCCTGTGAAGTCATCATCACAAATAAATTTTTCATAAAACCGGTCAATATGTTCCGAGTGCCGTTTTATTTTATTTTCTGCTTTATAATAGTTTTTCGGCAGCTCAAGGGTTCGTGCAACATCACGGTTTATTACCGGAAAAATTTCATTACGATCTGCACCCTCCTGCTCCATAATTTTTTCGTATTTCACCACTTCTCCTTTATAAATCACCCACCTAAAATCCTCCGATGATCCGGGATATTCATAAACAGGTTTCATCCAGGCACTCATCACTCCCCTGTACATAATGGTCAGCTCAAAGCCATCCGTAAAACGACCGTATCCCGCCCGAATTTTATACCGGTCAAACCGGGCTATGTGGTATCGTTTGTCAGTCTCTTTTTTATAATAGAGAATGGTGTTTTTCACAAAATCCCTGCTTATAAGTCGCGACCGGCCGCAAAACCATCGATATATCTTATGGTTCATGTATTGTTTTGCAAAATCATGACTTTCATTAAATGATATCGTAATGTTGTAATCGGCTTTTTCATCACTTTCAAATGATGTGTAGAGTGTTTCCTGAACAGAGTTTTGAAGATATCCGGGCAGTTCATGCGGCTGCAGCGGCGAAAGGTCTTCATTTTCAGAATTTTCACTGTAAAAACTAAATTGCTTCTTTTGCTCTGTTAATTTCAGAGGCAACACATTTAATGTTAATTTTGGTGACTTCATATAGAAATTTATATCTGCGTTTTGAAATGCTCCATCATAGATTGAAAGTCCGATTTGTGAATCCACTTTTCCTTATTGGATAATACAACCACATCGGTATTGCTCTCCCGCAGGTATCGAAGGAATGGTTTATTTGTCACCCCCAGTTTTTCCTGCACCTCTTCATACCGTAAATACTCATCTAATAATAAATTACCATATTCTTTATCATGCGTTTCAGGCTTGTTTTTATTCAGTGAATAATCTGTTCCTTCAGCCATATGTTTCATGAAAATTTGTTTACAGTCATTCACAAGTTTCAGTGCCTCTGATTTCTCTGTTTTTCTGTCATAAGTAAGTGTTTCAGCAGCTATATCAATCCGCGAAATCAGCCTTTTTATTTTATCGGAACGTCTGCTCTTCTTCCATCCCGTTGGATTAAGCATATCCTGCCTGATGGATTTTATCTCTTTTGCGGCTTCTGATGTCTGAGTCAACTGAAAATCGTACGAACTTCGGGATTCATCCAGAAACAAAAGCAACCATGAATTTTCCAGAATTTTAAGCGAGTCTATCAACAAGGGCTTTATTTTATCCGGGTAATTTGCGACTTCTATTTCAGCTTTTTCTGTCAGGCTTTTCACATCCTCAAGGGGTGCGGAAGAATGTTCTGCTTTTTCAAGCTCAAAGAGTGTTTTAGCCTGAGTTCTGATATACGGTTTTATATCCGGTACCGGTTCTTCCACGTGCTTCAGGAAAAGCTCCTCTTCACCGATGCTTCGTTTGTCAAAAAGGGAATGAAAACGAAGCTGCAGTTCATCAATCAACATCAAAAGTTCTGTATACAGTGTCCGGCTCAGGTAGCTCTCAATGTTTTTAACAAGTTCATTTTCATGGTCCGGATCCGGTCCTGATATTGGATTGGCTTTTTTCCTGCCATGCACCTCTTTTAACAGTTCAATACATTGGTCTCTTAGCTCTACCAGCTCATACTGCAGCAGTGTCATTTCGAGAGTATCTACCCATACTTCAGCCGCATAGATAATCATTCGGGATTCGCACCAGATCAGGCTATTGTAAAATTTACACAGGATATGAAAGGGTTCATTATCAGGAATTACTGATTTGTAGAAAGGCGGAGTCCAGATAATTTTTTTATCCGCTTTTAACAGCTTTTCCCACCGTTCTTTAATTTGGGTATCAGATTTTAAATAATCGGCAGGTGTTTCCATCCCCGATGCAAGCCCGGTATACAGAGATCGGTCACCATGTTTGTACTGATCAACAACTATTTGCGGACGGTATTTACCATAAAGAAGCTGATGTATTCCTTTCAGCATTGAATCCGTCTGTTTCATCTCAATGAATCCCAATTATTTACCCTTAACAAGTACAATAATAAATTTATGATAAAGATGTGAATCTCTCTGGAGCAGAGTTTCTTTCGCGCCGGTACCACAATATTTAACAAAGACCTGTCATCCTGCCGCGTCCCGCAGGATTGCGGGGAACGCAGTGAAGGATCCAATTGCTGGGGAAGGACAAAATAAAGCGTTGTTTAGACTCGAGCCCATAACAACGATATTCTTCACTCCGGCCCGATAGTGCGCGAATGGGAATATGCGCTTACATTTCAATAAAATATCTCCCCAGATATGAGTGTTATAAAAAAAAGACAGCCCTGAAAACAGAGCTGCCTTTTCAATTAGCAGGTTATCGTTTTAAATTACGATCATGCCATGTTTTCTGTACCCAGGTAGAGGCTGTCTGAAACCTGTCTGCCTGTTTCTGACCTGAATGAAATGTAGCCGGAGACTGCATCTCCGCTCCATGAAGCAGGAATAACAAGCTGCATGGACTCATCCTCCCGGATTGCACCGTTCAGCTTATAAATTACCTCATCTTTATCTGAATTATAGATGAGAACCATTACTCCATCCTGGTCAGATGCATTACCAACACCTGACTCGTTCAGCCAGGTAATTGTTGCAGAACCGGGAGTAGTGAGGTCCACCTCTGCTTGAGATGTTCCCTGCAGATCTCCCATCGCCACGATAAGCGCTTCAGGATTAATCTCCAGATCGGGATAGGTTCCGGTAATTGCCTCACGCAAATTAACCGATGTTGCATGGTTAATTGCCGTTCTATTACGGCTTCCATTTTTAAACCCAATCGTAATCAAGGGTTTAATTTTGGAAAGAAACTGGACAACCAGTCGAAAACGACTTCTCTGGTTTCGCTGTGCCTCCGTATTTGGGTTTTTGACCGAGGTAGGTTTAGACCGAATATAATCGATCCCCCTCCAACGACCGCCAACTACATTACCGACTGTTCCTGAGATTCCGCCCAGGATGCCATTTTTGATTTTTGCCATAGTATTATGGGGTTTTATTGAAATTTAATCAGAATAAATTCACTTATTTTGTGAACTTACCTGACTCTTCGGTGGCAACATATACCCATAATCTGAACTCAAAAAAGCGCCGGACCGAACCTCCCGGAATATCCCTGAATATCCCAAAATCTCCTTTAGATTCGGTTATGCCTACTATAATAGTTTGTCAAATTCAGAGAAAATGTATCAGTTTTAGAAATTAATGATCTGGATTGTATTCAATTTTCAACTCCTCCCAAATTCATACCAAATCTTCAATTTGTGGGAGTTGGTACGGAGATGGTCAGGGTTATATAAGGAAACAATTCACAGACTGAGCTCAGCAGATGTTATAAAAACAGACCCACATTATATAATATAGAAGTATTTTGTTCATGCTCTAAGAATTTAAAATTCCCTGTAAGGATTTAGACCTTCCAAATAGCTCAACCGGATAACAACGACCGCCGCCGGGCATTTTGAAGCCTTGAATGCTATGACTTTTATTAAAGATGAGGTTTTTTTGTTAAGACACCAGATAACGGTAAAAGCAAGGTTACTTTTCAAAGGCTTGGAATTCTAACCACAAAATTCAGCCATATTTACTGTTTCCAAACCGACCTACCCCCTTTTTCAGATTATTTCCCACCACCCTTCGAATATATCTACTGCTTTTGCATCGTTTTATCGCTCAGGGTTATTTTGGTTTTCGTCGTTTGCCCCCGGGCTGCGTGCGCTTCGCACTCTTACCCGTGGTCACCGACAGACTGCTCCGGTCGGAGCAATTAATTTTAGCAGGTACTTACTTGCAACCCTGTCAACTTGCTAAGAAGTACCGCCGCCTGCATGCTATCAAACCGCCCGTTCATTCCTACATGGGTGTGGTAGTGGCGCTTTACGCCCCCGTGGGTTCTGATTACGCAATTGATATCTGCAAGTTGATCATCATCGGTAAATAGTGCCCCGCCGTCGCCGTAGCAGCCAAGCGGATTTATGGAATTACAATTAACTCGAAAAGGGGCATCTAAATCTATTATCATTACATTTTCCTGGATCTGACTTTTCCCTTCGAAATCGTGTAAAAATAATGGCCGGGATCATGCAGTTGTCGTTCAAGGATCTTTACGATGCTTCTTATCACCATTTCAACATCGGTTTTATCATACCGCAATAATATCACAGAACAATTTTTAAGATTGTGTGAAAAAACCAGTTCTCCAAAATCCTTATCCTCGGTAATAAGAATACCTTTTTTCGATGCTGCTATTTCTATG
>LKNA01000066.1 GCA_001564065.1 Chitinophagaceae bacterium T5-Br10_B2g13 | reverse complement strand
GCTACGAATATAATAATGAGGGGTGGGTTATTGCCCGTAAGTTGTCGGCCATTCTTTACAGCCATTTTGAGTCGCAATCAAGTTGGGAACCTGATGAAGGCCTTAAAAATTACCATCAATAAAAAAAGCTGTGATCCTTTCGAATCACAGCTTTGTAGTAAAGTTAATAAGGGTGGATTACTGAACAATCAGCTTACCAACCATTCCACCTGCGAAGTGTCCCGGGAAGGTGCAGATGTAGTCATATTCACCCGGTTCTTCAGGAACGGTAAATGTAATGGTATCAGACTCGCCGTCACCCAGCATCGCTGTTGCCACAATTACATTGTCTTCGAAGTTTGGTGAGATGTAATCGTTATCACGCGCTGCGAGAGACTCTCTTGCAAATGCGTCAACATCGGTACCCAGCTCTACAAGTGCCAGGTTATGCGACATTGCTGTTGGAGGCATGTTACTCACAGTTCTGAGCGTAATTCTGATCTCTTCGCCAGGCTCTGCTTCAATTGCTTCGAGAATTACAAACTGGCCTGTTCGCCCAGCTGTAACCAGCCCTTCAGCTTCTTCTTCAACAGCAAACTTAAGATCATCTGTTCCGATAATGTTGATTGTTCGAACTCCATCGTCTACAACTGCCTGTTCTTCAGCAGGTGCTTGTTCTGCGGTTTCCCCTCCTCCACAAGCAGCAAATGCTACTACAAACAGGAGTAAAAACGAATTAATAAGTACTTTTTTCATTTGAATATTGATTCTTTTAGATTATTTGTTGGTTAGATCCATTGCTTGAACAACTTTAAAATATACAGCATTCGTAAGTTTATTATGAATTCTTTAAAAGTCGTATCACGTCTGCTGTAACCTCCTCAGGGTCAAACTCGCTGCCCAGATAATTTTTTCGAATATTTCCATCTCTGTCTATCAGTGTTACGCGATCTGTGTGATCAATAAAATAGATAGCCCTTCCATCTTCAAGAAAACGGGTTGGAGTTTTGACTGTTGAAATTCGAAGAGTTTCAAGTGCAGCTTCAACCTCTGAGCGTTGTCCGGTTAGTAGCCTCCAGTTATCTTCGTCTAATCGATAGTTTTCTGCGTAGTCTTTGAGGATAGACGGAGAGTCCCGGTCCGGATCGAACGAGATGCTGACAAGCATAAAATCGGTCTCGTCCGGAAGTGCGCGCTGTACATCTCGCATGTTGTAGGTGATCATCGGGCAGATATCAGGGCAGTGAGTGTAGACATAGCCTACAAGCATAACCTTACCTTTATATGAATCAGGAAAGGCAACCGAGCTGCTATCCTGATCAACAAGTAAATACTCTTCATCGCTGATAGACTGCTTGATAGATAAGTCATCACAAGCGGAGAGAGTGCCAAGCACAATCCCCGCTGCAATAACCAGTGTAATGTAGAAGAAATCTCTTCTGTAATTCATCTGCATGTTACCTCAGTGGAACAGGACTATTTGGTGAAAATGGCAGTGAGGTATCATAGGTTGTGGTAATTACATCATATATAACAGGAGTGTACGACAGTACAATCAGGATAATTACCATAATGATAAACGGCTTGAAATTTCTAAGCCATGTTGCAGGTTCATCGTGGAGCGGTTCAGAAATTGGGAATGTAACTAACGCTCCCTCTTCTGTTGATTCGCTCTTCGAGAACACCGTGGCAAAGAATGATACCAGGTAAATCACGATACCAATAAACATGATCGTTCCGCCAATAACACTCAGGTCGATGTATGCAACCCAATCGGGCTGGAACAGAACACTGTCCGGATTGGCGTAAGAAGCTCCGGTATTAGTTCGCCGTGGCATACCTTTCAAGCCACCTATTTTCAGTCCATAAGACATGATTAATAAACCAACCGTATAGATATAGGGAGAAATTAACGCCCAGCCTTTCAGCTTAATCTGCTTACCGAGAAACTGGCCAACCAGGTACAAACTACCGCCAAGGAAGGCTAGTAGTACAGGTCCTGCAACAGTTAAGTGGAAGTGACCGGGTACCCATGCGGTGTTGTGTATAACCGTGTTCATGGAGTAAGAAGCGTTGATGATTCCGCCAATTCCGCCAAAGATGAAGATGATTAAACCTGTGATGAGGAATGAAAAGAACCACTTCTCTTTATTGAAGTAAGGTAATTTCCACATCCACCCAAACAGGCCTTTAGCACCGTTATTCCGTCCGGCATGTTCGAGCGAGGCAGCCAGCGTAAATGCCGTGATCAAACTTGGCAATGCAACTGCAAATGTAAAGATACCGTGCAGGAGTTTCCATTGAGAGCTAATCGCAGGATCCATGTACTGGTGATGCGTACCTACAGGGATGGAGAACACGATGAACAACATAAAGACAAGCCTTCCTGCCATATCAGAATAGAGTTTTCCACCCGCAAGCTTTGGCATAAATACATAGTACATCACATAAGCGGGAAGCAGCCAGAAGTAAACAAGCGGATGCCCGAAGAACCAGAAAAGTGTTCTGGCAAGCATGACGTTGATTTCATCAACCAGGCCAAGAGACCATGGGAGAAGCATAAAGAGAATTTCAACGGCAACAGCTAGAGTTGCGATAAACCAGATGATAAATGTGGTAAACATACCAACTACTGCAAGCGGAGTCTTTTTCCCTTTATTTTCGTGTCGCCACTCAAGGTAAGCCGGAATCCAGTTGTAAAATGCTACCCAGGAACCCACAACAAGCAGTGTAAGACCAATATAAAAGAGTGGGTGTGCTTTCATCGGCGGGTAGAAGGTGTAGAGCACAGTAGCTTCACCCAGTAAAATGATAACTGCAGCAACTACAGAGCCTACAAGCATCATGATACCGGCGGTCCAGCCAATTTTTGTATTTAGCTGTTTTTTGAGAGAATAGGAGACAAGCGCATTCCCTAAAGCGACAGCAAAAAATGTGGTAAATACAATGGCATTTAATACACCGTGAAAAGTTAACCCTTTGTAGTAATCACCGCCAACGAAGGGATCGCTCTGGATAATACCGGCTCTGAATAAGGTCTGCATTAGTCCACCGTAAATCCCAATGAAGAGCAGAACCATTGGAATGATAATTAGCGTGGCATTCAGGTACTTGGATGATTTTGTAAATCGGAATGAATAATCGCTCATCAGGTTTAACCTCCTATGGTTTCAGGTTCATCAATTCGTTCTTCAATTATAAAGCGACCCGCCATAGTATGGTGGGCAGCACCGCAAAATTCGTGACAGGCAAAAAAGTATTCACCCGGCTCATCAAATTTTACTCGAATGTAATTGATAGCTCCCGGTACAGCCATAAGGTTTACGTTCTTCCTCTCCACTTTAAAACCGTGAATGATGTCCTGAGAAGTTACGTAGAGGTCGACTGTTGAACCGGCAGGCAGCCGAATTGTAGAAGGCTGAAACGCCCACATTCTGGCAATCATGTGAAGTTCATAGGTGTCTTCGCTGGTTTGGAACAGTGTATCTGATGTGAATGGATCCATGTCTGTGATACAGGTAGGCACATCTACATCCTCCGCTACAGCTGCGTACATAATTGCCCCAAAGAATACTACAAGGAGCAACATACTCAAGTTTAAAGCAATTTTTTCTGACTTATCCATTGTTTAAACCCTCCCCAACAGTTCGAAGTACATTGCAAACCATACTACTGAGAAGAAAACCATTAAAACAATGAAGAATGCCAGTGCTCCTTTCGGAGTGAACTCCTCATCATGTTCTGTTTCTTTATTCCCCATCTTGTCTCCGTGTTAATTTGTTAAAATTTACAAAATCAAAAGTAAGAGAATTAATGTGTTAAAGTAAAAAGACACGTATGTCCATTATCAAAAAAAGTTATTTTATAGAGAATAAAAAAAGTTCTCCCAGTTTTCTAACTAAGAGACCTTGAAATATTTACGTCAATAAAGGTTTGTAATTTATTGATATATAAGTGAAACGCTTCCGCCGGACGTCCGGGCGGCTAAAAGCGGCCCGCCATCCCCCACGCGACCGGAGATGGAGTTTCGCTCAGATCGCCCCGAAAAGTTGCGGAGCTCAGTGTTAACACGGAATCCACTCAATTCCAGATTGAAATGGTCTGCTTGAGGTAAAGTAATGTTAATGTTGCCTCCGCTTGTACGGAGTTCGATATCGTCCGAAAACTCTGCAAAACTGGCTCTTATGGAACCTCCGCTTGTGCGCGCAGAAAGTTTTCCGCCACTTTCAGAAATACGTATGGATCCTCCCGAGGTGGAGAGTTCTGCAGAACCGAATACGCGGTCAATGTTAAGTGAACCGCCGCTTGTTCTGGCAGCGATCATCCCGTTTAAATTTTCGAGAGTTACATTTCCGCCGGACGTGCGAAGTGAAATATTTCCGGTCATATTTTTTGCTGCTATGCTGCCGCCGCTGGTTCTCATATTCACGTTGTTGTGAATATTTTCAATCCGGAGATTACCACCACTGGTATTACCCTGAACTGTTGAACCCGCAGGCGCATAAACCTCAAAAGAAATGGAGATGGGAGTACCTCTGAAAAATCCGGTAATCCCTCTTTCGAGGTCTGCTGAAGCCGTGATTCGGTCACCGGACTGAGAAATGTCTATTTCGAAATCGGATAGATCATGATCTGACGGATGGAGATAGCGTCCACTGCGTGTGACGTACATAATAACTTTTACTTCATCCTCATCATGCCCAATTACAGTTATGAATCCACCCTGAGTGGATATGTCCAGTTCGGGTGAGTCAGTTGTTGAAAAGGTTTCTACTCTGTAGGCATCCTGCTCACTCTGTCCAAAGGCAACATTTAGTGAAAGGGACAGGCAGAGAGTGAATGCCAATAGAAATTTTGGGATTTTTTGAGTCATCGTTCAGTCCGTTTAAAATGTGATAAGTATAAACAGTAGTAGCAAAATTGAAGAGATTGCTAATTTTGTTAGATAAATATGTTCTTGATCGATTGAAATATGATTCTTCATTGTTTCTTGATTTTGATTCGTTGTTCGTTTTTTGTTACGAATTAAAATTTGATGATGTTTCACTTTCATTGAAAAAGATTATCAAATGGGGGATTGCCTGATGTTTGTGATTTTTGATTTCGTTATTATGTGTGCCGATTTTCTACCAAAATAAAATGACATGAAATTACCCTTTGTTTTAGCTAAGCGATTTGTTGCCGGAGAGACGTTTGAATCTGCAGTTCCCAAAATTAAGGGGCTGAATAAAAAAGGTATTAAGGTCACACTAGACCTTCTAGGCGAGAACGTCAAACAGAAAACGACAGCTGATGATACCGTTAAAGAGTATATCAGGCTCCTGAATGATATACATGACGCCGGCCTGAAAAGTACCATATCCATTAAGCTTACCATGCTTGGCCTGGATATCGACAATGAATACTGCAAAGACAATCTGTATACATTATTGAATGAGGCAAGGAGATTAGACTCATTCGTCCGGATCGATATGGAGGGATCTGACTATACCCAACAAACCATAGATATTTTTAAAGAGGCGTTTAAGGAGTATGGAAAGCATGTGGGAATCGTAATTCAGGCGTATCTTCATAGAACAAAAGAGGATATTGCCGACCTTGCCGAACTGGGTGCTGATGTTCGACTTTGTAAAGGAGCTTATAGCGAACCTGAACGAGTGGCGCTCCAAAATATGCCGGCTATCCGTGATGCGTTTAAAGAGTATACAAAAGTACTGCTGGAAAAGACCACCTTTCCACGAATTGCCACGCACGATGATGAACTGGTAAACTGGGTGAAACAGTACACTGAAGAGAAAAAAATTGGAAAAGCACGATATGAGTTTCAAATGCTTTACGGGCTACGGGAAGAAACCATGGAGCAACTGACAAAAGAGGGGTACAACACCCGCGTTTATGTGCCCTATGGAACAATGTGGTTCCCATATTTTAAACGTCGTTTGCTTGAGAGAAAAGAGAACATCTTTTTTGTGTTTAGCACGATGTTTAAGAAGTAAAGATCATGAACATTGATTTGACGTGCTATACTTCTTTTACGAACAAGTTGTGAAAAAAATATCCGCAAAAAAAAGGCAGAGATCATCACTCTGCCTTTGTTGTATAAAAAAGTAAAGTGTGTAATCTTTTGCTGATTATTCACTTGCAGCCGTTTCCCGAACGGCTTTTGCTACAGCCTCTGCAACACCTTCATCAAATGGACCCGGTATGATCTTGTCTTCATTTGGCTCCTTTACTACCTCGGCAATTGCGTGTGCCGCGGCAATGTACATTTTGTTGGTCAGCTTTGAAGCTCTTGCATCCAGCAACCCTCTGAAAATTCCGGGAAAAGCGAGTACGTTATTGATCTGATTGGGAAAATCTGATCGCCCTGTTGCAATGATTCTGGCCCCTGCCTGAGTGGCCTCTGCCGGCATAATTTCCGGAATAGGGTTGGCCATTGCAAAAATGATCGGGTTGTTGTTCATACTGCGTACCATCTCAGGAGAGAGTACACCGGGTACGGATACCCCGATAAAAACATCCGTGCCTTTTACAGCATCGCTTAAACTACCCTGTAACTGGTTTTCGTTTGTAATTTTAGCGACTTCTTCTTTTACAGGTGTCAGATCTCCGCGCTCTTTAAAGATAATTCCTCGGCTGTCGCACATGATAATCTGTTTCACGCCAACTTCCTTTAACAAGTAAATAATTGCCATTCCGGCAGCACCTGCTCCGTTGATGACAACTTTCAGATCTTCAAATTTTTTCCCCGTTACTTTAAGGGCATTAATCATACCGGCCAGTGTAACCACGGCTGTTCCGTGTTGGTCATCGTGCATTACCGGGATATCCAGCTCTTCCTTGAGCCGTTGTTCAATTTCAAAACAGCGTGGAGCTGAAATATCCTCGAGATTAATTCCGCCGAAAGTTGGAGCTATCATCTTCACAGCAGTGATGATCTCTTCAGTATTTTGAGATGAGAGAACGATCGGTACAGCGTCTACATTAGCAAACTTTTTGAAAAGAACTGCCTTTCCCTCCATTACCGGCATGGAGGCTTCCGGGCCTATATTGCCCAGGCCTAAAACGGCTGATCCGTCGCTTACCACAGCCACGGTGTTCTGTTTGGATGTGTAGTCGTAAGCCAGCTCTATATTTTCTGAAATATCGAGGCATGGCTGAGCTACACCGGGAGTATAGGCTATACTTAAATCTTCTTGAGTGTCGAGCGGCATTTTTGAGTGTATGGCAACTTTTCCGCCAAACTTTTTATGAGCTTCGACAGACTTTTTACCGTAATCTTCTGTTTTGTTAGACATAATATTTCTGTCCGTTTCGGACAGCTAATAAGTGTTACTTAAGGTTGTAGTGAAATGATTTGTATAAGCATCAAAAAAGGCGATTTTGAATCGCTGAAAAATCAAATGATACTCATTAAAAAATGGCGGAAAGAAATAAGTGCCTTTCCGCCTAAAGGGTGAGTTAGATTCGTGTTGGTTATTTTATTTTGATTCCCAGACGTTGTTTGATCGGTCAACATCAGCCATTCTTCCGGATGGGTCGATCTCAATTCTTGTGACTTCATTGAGAGGTCGATCGATGGTCAGTTCGTATTCCGGAAAAACCCATGGCCAATCTTCTGCTACCACACGCTCAACCCCCGGGAACTCATTCTCTTTTTGCCCCCACATAATTCGTAACGGGATATAGAAGTGCTTTACAGAGCCATCAGTAAATTCAACCTCAACATCGAGCGGCATTGGCATAACACCATTTTTTGCAAGCATGGCAGTAGTTGTTCCGTTGCTTTCTGTAACAGATTCAACGGCATAATCGATGGTATGGGTTGTTTCTACAAAATATTCGTAGTACCAATCCAGAACCATTCCGCTTTCACGCTCAGCAATTCGGATAAAATCGTACCCGGTTGGGTGCTTAAATTTCCACTCCTCATAAAAACGGTTTAGCGTGCGCTTTAAAACGTCATCTCCAATAACATAGCCTAGTTGGTGCAGAAAGATGGCGCCTTTGGTATAGCTAGCCATTCCGTATGCGGCATTGGTTACATAGTGATCTGCATGCAAGTGCATCGGTTCTTCCATTCCGGACTGAGCCATACGCACATATCCCGGGTATCTGGAAAGCATCGGGTCCCCTTCGCCATCGTTAAAAAGGTGATTCATAATAAACGCAGATGCATAACTGGTAAAGCCTTCATCGATCCACTGATCGCGTGTTTCGTTAGTTGCCACTACTCCTTCGTACCAGGCGTGGACAAACTCATGAACGGTTACACCAACCAGGCTGCTGAGGCTTCTGTTTCCGGTTATCAGTGTTCCCATGGTGTATTCCATTCCGCCATCTCCTCCCTGGATAACGATATATTCATCATAGGGGTAGTCTCCGTAATTCTCGATCATATACTGGAATCCTTTGACGGTGTATTCCGGCAGCGCCTCCCAATTAGCGAGAAGTTCGCTTTGGCGTTCTCGAGGAGCGTTTTCTGCAACAGGGTTCGTTTGGTAGAAAAATCGAAGAAGGGGTCCGTCGGGTACCTGTGCTGTTGTATGAGTATAGTCAGGGTCGGCTGCCCACATCACATCGTGAACATCCTCGGCTCTAAAATGCCATGTTAGCTTTTCTCCGTCAGGCCGATTTACCTGCATGTTTGCGGTTTCGTATCCGTATCCAACCTCTTCCGGGTTTTGCAGGATGGAGCCGGAGGCCACAACGTAATTTCGGTCTATGTGAATTTTGATATCAAATGTGCCGAAAGGAGCAAAAAACTCTCTACCTATATATGGGTTTGGGTGCCATCCCATCTCATCATATGCGGCTATTTTTGGAAACCATTGAGCCATGGAGTATCGGACACCTTCTGCGTTATCTCGCCCGGAGCGCCTCGTTTGCATTGGAACCTGCGCTTCGTGCTCCATCTCAAATACTACGCTTTCTCCCGGTGCAATCGGCTCATTCAGATGAACCTCCATGATGGTTCCTTTTACCGTGAATTCAACCTCTTCGCCGTTCTGCTTGATCCAGTCTATTTTTTGATATCCTATTTCTGTTTCATCGTAGTGGTAAATTCTATCTCGTACTCTGCGGTCCGGATCGGCAATGGTGCGGGAGCGCTTATCCATCATGCTGTTAGGCTGGAAAGCATTAAAGAAAAGGTGATAAAACACTCGGTTAAGGGAATCGGGTGAGTTATTGTGGTAGGTTAACTTTTGATATCCCTGATAGCGGTTGGTTTCAACGTTAAAATCGATATCCATTTCGTAATCTACAGCCTGCTGCCAGTATCCGGCTTTTTGTGCTGAACTTTCTGCGGGTATTAAAAGTGACAACATCAGAGATGCTGTAACCAGTAAAGAGATTTTAAGCTTTATCATGATAGTATCAGATTTATGGAAGAGATAGGGTAGTGGTTGTGTTTAGGGTTAAAAAGAGGTTCGGCTCGCGAAAGCCCGGCTTAACGTGGCTTCATCAATAAATTCAAGCTCTGTACCCATTGGAATTCCGTATGCAATTCGGGTTACATTTACTTCGTAGTTGAGCAGTAATTTATTGATATAATAAGATGTGGCTTCACCCTCGGCATCGGGGTTCAGCGCCAGGATTACTTCATCAACCGGTTCATCATTATCTGCAAGCCGTTCCAATAGCTCTTTAATACGAATGTCATCCGGTCCGATATTATCCAGAGGTGATATGGTACCGCCAAGCACATGATATCGCCCGCGAAATTCATTCGTTTTTTCGATGATGTAGACATCCTGAAACTCCTCGACCACGCAAATTACGCCTGTCCTTCTTTTGGGGTTACTGCATATAGTGCATGGGTCTTCGTCTGTAATGGTTCCGCAAACGGAACAGCGTTTTACAGACTTTTTAAGCTGAACGAGAGAATCGGCGAGAGTTAAAACGCGCTCATCAGACTGTTTGAGCAGATGGATGGCAATTCGCTGGGCTGATTTCCGGCCTGTACCCGGTAATTTAGCAAGCTCTTCTATAGCGCGTTCCAGTACTTCAGAGGTTATTTGCATCAGTTATAAATCATGTTGAGGCTGAGCTGAATGAATTAGGTGTCAGCTCAAGAATTATTTTATAGCCCAAATTTACTCATGTCCATTCCGGGAATGCCTCCGCCGGGCATCATATCTTTATAGACTTCCTGCATTTTCTGTTTTCCGGCTTCTTCAGCTTTTTCAAGAGCTTTATTTACTCCAGCAACCACCAGGTCTTCAAGCATCTCCTTATCTTCCGGATCGATAACATCTTTATCAATGTCTATGCTGATCAGCTCTCGTTTTCCGTTGGCTTTAACTTTTACCATTCCGCCACCGGCATCGGCTTCTACAGTAACTTCGCCAAGCTTTTCCTGTGCTTCCTTAACTTTTGCCTGCATGTCGTTCAGTTTGCCAAACATGTCGGCCATATTAAATTGACTCATAACAAAATTGTTTTTCAGTGATTTATGTTTGTCTGATTAATAACAAAAAGTGAAGTGAAAATGTTTTCAGATAACATTACACTTTCAAATGATATCAGTATTCCAATTCAGCTCCGAACAGATTTACAATCTTTTTAAGATTCGGATCCTCTTTTTGAATCTCTTTAAAGCGTTCGTAAGGGCTTATAGACTCCTTCTTTTTGTCTTCACCCTGCTCTACAGTACAGGAGAAACGGATATAAGTTCCGCTCGTACGCTTAAATATTGAAGAGAGCAGCTGCTGATTTTCTTCAACCAGATTTGTGGCAAATTCATTGTCTACAGAAACAACGAGGGTTGTCCCTTTTAACTCTTTCAATTTAAATCTCAATATCTGAAAATAGAGCATCTGAGGCGCGCTCTCTTTTACGGAGTTCAAAAACTCTTTCCAGCATGCCTCAATGTCATCAAGTGAACGGATGTGACGATTTTGTTTATCGGACTCAGCTTCTTTAGGCTTAACCTTTTTGCTTTTATCCTGTCCATTTGATGAACTGATTCCCTTCACAAATCCAAGTGAAGGTTTTATTGTCAGAAAATCTTCTTCGGGATCTTCATCTCTATGTTCATCCGGCGCTTCTTCTACCATCGCGGAAGTTTCAGTGCCGGCAGGGTGTGGAGCCTGTTCAAAACCGGGCATTCGGATTGGTTGTTCCTCTGCTTTTGAATCCTGAATATCCTCCGGTTCAGAAACCGAAGTGACCTGTTCGGATTTATTTTCTGAAAGTTCACTCAAATCGGTCTCGGATTTTTCTTCCGATTTCACTTCAGGCTGCTCTTCAGCAGTTGGCTCGGGGCTGATTTGATCAGAGTGGCTGCTCTTTATTTGGCTACTGCCGTTTTTTTTTAACTGTTCCAGACCGCTGATCAATCGATTGATCTCTTTGGTTCGGCCCATGTGAATCAGTTTGAGCATCAGAATTTCGAAGTGCACACGAGGCTGCTGAACATCTTTGATTTTGATCTGTGCCTCACTTACAAGGTGCAGCATTCGGATTAGCTCCTCATCAGAAAATGACTTTGCGGACTCTCTGTACTTCTCTTTCGTCTCCTCGGTAGCTTCAACCAGATACATCTGGTTCGACTGACGGGCTACATATAGATTTCGAAGATGTTCGGTGAGAGATACCAGAAATTCCTGAATATCAACCCCGTTTTTAATAAGCCGGTCAATGAGGTTGAGTCCCGTATTGGAATCCTGCTTGTGAACAGCATCGGTATATTCAAAAAGCTGATCGTGGCCAACCACGTTTAACGCCTGTAGCAGCTCTTCATGCCGGATGGAAGTGCCGCAGAACGCAATCGCCTGATCCATCAGTCCCAATGCATCGCGCAGTGCTCCGTCAGCTTTTTTGGCAATTACGTGGAGCGATTCGTCATCAATGATAATTTCTTCATCAGCACAAATACCTTTCAGGCGCTGTACAATTTCATTAACGCTGATTCTTTTAAAGTCGAACCGCTGCACCCTGGATAAAATGGTCGGCAGTACTTTGTGAGGCTCAGTGGTTGCAAAAATAAAAATGGCGTAAGGGGGGGGCTCTTCCAGTGTTTTGAGCAGTGCATTAAACGCCTGCTTGCTCAGCATGTGAACCTCATCAATAATGAATACCTTATACCGTCCGTTCTGGGGAGGTATGCGAACCGTTTCCCGGAGCTGATGCACATCTTCCACTTTATTGTTGGAAGCGGCATCAATCTCAACAATGTTCAGTGTTTGATTGAGAGACTCTCCATCAACAGAGTTGTCTATCTGGTTGATGGTTCGGGCCAGTACCCGGGCCATTGTTGTTTTGCCAACTCCGCGCGGACCGCTAAACATGTAGGCGTGTGAAATACGATTTTGTTTAATCGCATTTTTCAGCGTACTGCTTACGTGATCTTGCGATACAATATCATCGAAAGATTGGGGTCTGTATTTTCGGGTAAGCGCGCGGTAATTTTCAGCCATAAACGATCGTTTTTAATTTCAAATAAAGGTACAAAATTTGAGTCTTTTGTCGGAATTATATCCTGTAAAACTGATGAAATGGTTGATCGACGATATCTGAGATGAAAATAGGTTTACCGCATCAGAGAGATTATGACTAAAAATTCTAAAACAATTGTCCGGATTGAAAGGATTTCCACAATTTGGAGGGTGGTATTTTGAGTAAAATCCATTAATTTGTGCAGCCTTATGCGACAACTTACTTTATATAACTTCATTCTTATTACTGCAGCATTCTTGCTGTTACTGGCAGACCTCTCAAATGCTCAACCTCAAAGAGCCTACGAACAAGGTTTGGAAGAGCTTTACAGAAATAATGTAACTCGAGCGCTCGATATCTGGTATCAGGCCTACGACGCTCCCGGGAGTGTAGATGCTCGAATTGGTATTGAATATATCAGAACAGTAACTGATAGAGGGCTGCAGGAGTATTTTGATCAGGCGACTGAGGTCTATTATCGTGCTATAACAGACGGTGCAGGAATGGATAGCCGTGTAGCTATTCGGCGTGAGATCGATCGCATGAGGCCGATTATTGGAGAGGGGATTTATCGGCAGTGGTCCAATTGGTGGAGCGACGAGAGCGAACGGCTCGGGGTTGATATGCGGGGTTTTTGGATTCAGGCAGACCCTACTCCGGCTCGTGTTGCCAACGAGCGATTAATCGAACACTGGCAGAGAGTTGGTGAAGCAGGGCAACGGTTCACTAAGAATAACAATACAGTTTATAATTCTGACGACCGGGCCCTGATATATATTCGGTACGGAGAGCCGGATCGAACCAGAAGCGGGATCTTAACCCTGCAAAGTTTGAATATCCGGAACTGGCTCCAGAATCAGGTGAACCCATACAGCAGGAGTGAGCGGGCTGAAATGTCGGGTGAGGATGAGCATGAGCGGGAATTTGCCCTGGATGTGCAGATCAATCGGCTGCAGGATGCTATTTACCAGTTTCACAGATATCCAGAATATGAGATCTGGTTTTACGATGGTGTAACTGTTGGTCAGTCTGAGCCTCTGATCTACGTATTTGGTACAGACGTAAACAGCAATGAATTTGTTTTACAACGCGGGATTGAAAGCTTTATCCCGGAGAGAGCATTTAATCCTGAAAGAGAAAGGCAGGGCGATGAAGTGGAGTTTACAAGAGCCGGACTCACACCTGCACTCATGCTTCAGCTTTTATATTATGAACAGCTTGCCCAGATTGATTCATACTTTCAGAACAGACTGAATCGTCTTCAGGATAGAGTGCTGGAGCAGGGCGGGCAGGCATTCAGAGGTCTGGATATGGAATTCAGGGCAGAAAGTGCTGAGATTCTAAACCGCAGAGCAGCAAACGTTCCGGTGGAAAAATCGACCTATTCTGAACAGATTCCTGAAATTCCACTAAATATTTATCAATATCGTTTTTTGGATGAAGAGTCTGACCCTAAAATCCTGACGTTTATTGAGAGCACGGCTCGTGAGGCATTCTTAATTGACTATTACAGAAATCGTGGCCGGTATGAAGTAGAAGAGTCGAATCTGATGAACGGTAAAGATATCAGTGAAATTTTCAACTACTACGAGCTGAGCCATGTTATTCAAACATACGATGATTCATGGAATTTGATCGGTACTGAAGCGCACAACCCGCCTTTGATATTGGATCGAAGTGATAATCGAAACAGGTCTCGAACCATCGTGGAAAAAGATCATGAAGGCAGGGCTCATCAGGCAGCATCTGTTGAACTGTTGAACTACAATCCGGATACTAAAGCCGTTTATGATACACCATTTAATCCGGCACTTCGTGGACTTGGTAAAGCTCAGTTTCGCCAGCCGGCTCCACTGGTTTCGCACCCCGACTCACTTGAGGTGGCCGACCTGATTCTGGGTTATCAAAAAACGG
Source organism: Chitinophagaceae bacterium T5-Br10_B2g13 (assembly GCA_001564065.1). Classification (GTDB taxonomy): domain Bacteria; phylum Bacteroidota; class Rhodothermia; order Balneolales; family Balneolaceae; genus Rhodohalobacter. The sequence goes on along the minus strand of LKNA01000066.1, from coordinate 4,578 downwards.
AGCAGTTTACTGAGCCGTTTTCATTTATTGTGGCTAACGACGGTGTTATTCCTTTTGAAGAGACACTGGTGCTGCATTTCGAAGTTTACAACCTTGCACCACGGGATGATAATTTCACCCAATTTGAATTGACTTACCGCATACTTCCTGTTGATGAGGCCGGTGATGTACTCACAGATCAAAGTGAATTTGTGCTAACCCTAAACTTTGTGAATGAGTACTCCAGAGTAGTGGAAGATCTGGAAATAGAAACCGCAGAACTATCACCCGGTTTGTACGACCTTCGGGTGCATATAGAAGATGTGGTTACAGGACAGCAGAAAAACCGTTCCGTACGTTTTGAAGTGATTGAAATGGAATAAAATATTCTTCCTCTACTTAAGTCCATCCCACCCTTGAGGACGCTTTTCTCCGGCTGTGATCTCTAAATCCAACCTGTTTTGTATTGGGGGGAGCTGGCAAGTGGTAAATAGGTTGTAGGAACAGGGTGGATTGTAGATTTTATTGAAATCAATAATAGTGTAGTCACTTCCCTCATCAGGATAATCGATGTAGATATATCTTCCGGCCTGGTATGTTTCGGTTTGATTCGTCCGGTCGCCTACAATTAAGAACATCTGATCTGTACCCTCGAGTGCATCCAGCGTATAGATCTCTCCATCTTTCATAAATTCGATCGACCCCGGGGTAGGAGTATCTACCAACTGACCTAAGACATTGACGATGGAGATGGTTTCGCCTTCATCGGCAGGGATGAACTTCGCAGTTAAATGCCACTGGGGATCAAGCGGATACCGGTCAAACCCTGTAAATTCGTCAACTTTTGGATTCTCTTTGTTGTAGAGTCGAATACCGATCAACCCCTCGCGTTTGATGATCAGCCACTCTAAAGAGCCGTACTCAATATTGAGGGCTTCATCGCCATCAAAAATTTCCTTTTGTTGAAAAGGTTCTCCGTCATGAACAAATTCAACCCCATCTGCAGCTTGCAGCAGTACCTTATCATTATGCAGAATGAGTTCTCCGGCATAGTTGGGCAGAGTGCCTTCCGGAAATGTGATGTCTGCCTGGTCTCCGGTTCCGAAACTGTTTTCACCATCCTCAAGCCAGTACATTCCCGCCAGGCGCATCCAGCCGGTTGGGTTGGTGAGGCTTTCCATTCGGCTACTTTGCCACGCTTCAAATTCCTCCTGATAGTTGTCGGGGAGCGATGCTTGCCCCAAATCATTGCGGGAACAGGCGCAAATTAACAAAATGGTAACCGTAAGAAGTATATATCGAATCATTATATTTCAATAAAGCTATTTCGATTGGAAGAACCAATGTGGAGTCACCGTCATTCAGATAACTACAAAATGGGAATTTTTATGCTAAATGTGGTCCCTTTGTTCTCTTCGCTCGAAACGTGAATGGATCCCCCATGCAGTTCTATGATTTGCTTTGTAATAGACAGGCCGAGTCCGGTGGTTGTTTCTCCGTGCAGTCCTTCTCGTTTAGCTTCAGTAAATTTGTTAAAAAGGTTTGGGAGGAGTTCTTTAGGTATTCCGATACCTGTGTCTGATAGATTAATTTGAAGGGAGTTGTTATTCACAAAGGCACTAAGTGTTACAAGTCCGCCCTTTGGTGTAAATTTAAGTGCATTACTAACCAAATTATTTAATGCGCGCTTCATCTTCTCTCTGTTTATGAGAATTTGAGGCAAATCCGGATTTATATCTAAAGACAACTGAACGCTATTCTCTTCAGCTAACGGTTCATACGACTCTAAAATTTGAGTCAAATAAGGTCTCACTTGTACAGGCTCTTTATCCAATACAAAATCTTCATCTTCCATAGAAGAGAGCTCCAGAAGCTCCGCTGCAAGTGAAAGTGCACTTTCCAGCCGAACGTTGGCCGCTTCTATCAGGCTTCGCTGTTCTTTATTCTCTATCTCTTCCAGCAGAACACTGTTGAGGGATACCCCGGCCGAAATTGGATTCCGTATATCGTGTACAATGGTTGATACCAGCCAATTCTTTTCGTCGATTAATTCCCGAAGTTTTTCTTCCGACTTTTTTCGTTCAGTTACGTCACGGCAGACGGCGTAGGTTTTCTCCAATCTGCCCTTACAGTCGTACTGATAGTTTACGTGGTCTTCTCTCCAAATGTAGGTGCCGTCACCGGTTAGGGCTCGAAATTGATAAGTTCCGGTATCTGCCAGTTCACTGATTTTCTGTTTAAACTCAGACTTAATTCTTGGTTTATCGTCGGGATGGATTACAGGTCTGAGGGATCCTTTTGTAGCTTCGATATAGTCTTCAAACGTATCGTATCTCATTAATCGTAAGAAACCGGGCGAGGCAAATGTTGTTACCTCTTTATCGATGATGATAATGCCATCCGAAGAGTTTTTGGCCATCAATTCATACTTGCGCTGAGTTTCGGCAAGTTGTCGTTCGGTTTCTATATGATCGGTTATATCCTGTACCGTACCAAAAATGGAGTTTGTACAGTCACTGTCTAATTTTGGTTGACCAATACAGCGGATCCACTTTGTCTTGCCTTGGCCGCTTATGATTTGAAACACTCCGGATTGCGGCTCTCCGGTCTGGATGATTTTCTGCAGGCATGCTGCATATTTACGCCGGTCATGATCTGATGCGAATCGGTGCATCAACTCTGAAACGTCGGTAAATTCGTTGGTTTCTACCTCAAAAATTTCACAGGCATTTTCGCTGAGCTGAAAAGTTGAAAGCTCATGATCGTAATTCCACACACCAAGCTTGGCAGTGGCCAGGGCCCGGTCCAGTAAATCGTGCTGTCTGATCATTTCGTTGGGTATGAAACTCTAAATGTGTTGGTAAAGAATAGTGCTGAGCTTAATTAAATTACATCTTTTTCAGATCTTAATTGAGTGCTTAAAACACGTAATTAATGAGTAGACATATTTACCTGTATAGCTGTAATTATCTGTTTTCTATGTATGATAAACGGCCATTTTGGGCTAATTAAAAACTTCCTTGGTACAATCAGAATTATCTAATATTCTGCAGTGCAAATATTGAGCATCAAATTCCAAATTATTACCTATGATTAATCAAATTCTGAAACTGATTCTGCTACTCTCTTTCTTCGGTTTGGTATCAATGGCCTGCAACCAGGTTGATCAAACCGGAGATATCGTAATTATTAAAAACGCTTCAATTATAGACGGAACTGCACAAGACCGATTTGATGGGGATATTCTGATCCGGAATGGAATCATTGAAACTATAGGGGTTGTGGAGACCGATCGTTTCGAATCTGCTGCGATTATATATGCAGACGGCAGTATTGTATCACCCGGGTTTATCGATCTGCACTCGCATGGAAATCCGCTTGAAACTCCTGATTTTGATAACTTTCTGGCAATGGGGGTAACGTCCATAAGCCTCGGTCAGGATGGCCGCAGTGTTACAGTAGAGGATGTAGAGGCGTGGATGAATCGTGTTGATGAGACTGGTACCGGGACTAATATTCTCCACTTTAAGGGCCATGGAACCCTTCGCCAGCTTGCGGATGCACCACAGCAGCCGGAACTGCCTGCAGAAAACTTTAATGAGATGATCAGTCTGCTGCGATCGTCTATGGAGGCTGGATCTTTTGGAATGACTACCGGACTGGAGTATCAATTTGGCCGGTATACAACCATGGATGAGCTGGTAGCTCTGGCCGAGGTTGTGGCTGAATTTGACGGCGTGGTGATGAGCCATGTTCGGAATGAGGATGATGATCAGGTTGAAGAGTCCGTCAGGGAATTGATTGAGCAGGGTGAGAAGTCCGGCGCGAAGGTTCACGTTTCTCATATCAAGATTGTTTATGGGAATGATCCCTCCCGTGCGGAAGATGTGTTGAAAATTCTGAATGATGCACGAGAGCGTGGAGTAAATGTAACGGCTGATGTCTATCCCTACGCGGCAAGCTTCACGGGAATCGGTATTGTATTTCCCGATTGGGCTACGGAGGGCGATTATGAACAGATTGTAGCTGAAAGAAGGGATGAACTGGCTGAATATCTGGGGAATCGGGTCAATATGAGGAATGGTCCCGAAGCTACACTTTTTGGGACAGCTCCATGGGCAGGGATGACGCTGGCGGATGTTGCTGAAGAGTTGAATAAACCGTTCGAAGATGTGCTGATTGATGATATTGGGCCAAGAGGAGCAAGTGCGGCCTATTTTGTGATGAATGAAAATGTAATGCAGCGATTTTTGAAAGATTCGCATGTGATGGTCAGCTCCGATGGTAGCCCGACGATGCGTCATCCACGGGGATATGGGAGTTTTGCTAAAATCATTCGAAAATATGTGGTTGAGGAGGAGTTGCTGACTCTTGAGGAGGCGGTTCATAAAATGAGCGGTCAGTCGGCAGAGTTGCTGGGCTTGAGTGATCCGGAGAAGGTGGATGTCCCACGCGGAACGATCAAAGAGGGATTTGCGGCTGATTTAGTGATTTTTGATCCTCAACAAGTTAGAGATACCGCTGATTTTGAAAATCCTCATCAACTTGCAGAAGGGTTTGACTGGGTTTTTGTGAATGGTGTACCTGTTATCGAGAACG
>LKNA01000218.1 GCA_001564065.1 Chitinophagaceae bacterium T5-Br10_B2g13 | reverse complement strand
TGGTCCGGGTTATTTGATGCTACAGGAGGATATTTAATAGTAAAAGAGGATGGGGAAATTCTTTGTTATCACATATACAATGCTAATGAATTTCAAGATTATTTAATTAAAAACACCCGGTTTGAATCACCTTCATCCAGTAGGCATGGGTATGGTAGATTGTATAAAAAAAATGGCCACACTTACTTCAATCTAAACTTACAAATAAGGTTTAGTTAATATGCCTACAGGTAACAAAGGAGAGTGGAGCGAACTTTATGTCCTCTTGAAAGCAATAACAGATGGATATGTTTATCAATCTGATTCAAAATTAAATAAAGATTTAAATAACTATTATCAAATTGTAAAAGGGTTCAAAGATGAGCTCGACTATATTTTAGAGTTTGAAAAAAACAATAAAATTGAGATAAATAAGATCAAGAGAAATACAAATGTAAATTTAAAAACATATTCGCTCGCCGAATTTACCCGGATTACTAAGGTTTTATTTCAAGGAATAAAAAAGGGACGTGGATCTTCTTTTGGAATTCATAAACTCAAAGATTTTTTTGATGATATTGAATTAAAAAAAGCAAGTGCTGGAGCAACTGGCAAACAGGATGTGAAATTTAGAATTTACGATCACCGTTTGTCAATTGAATCTGACTTAGGCTTCAGTATTAAATCGCTTATTGGTAAAAAGTCTACTCTTTTCAATACTGGACCAGGTAATAATTTTATATATAATATTTCTGGGGGCAGACCAATTGAAATACTCCCTTTCAATAAAAAAACTTATAAAGGTCCGAGGGGAAAATCTAAGCTCACTTACAGAATTGAAGAATTAGAAAAAAAAGGATTTGAATTTGATTTCTTCAAAATTCAATCTGCACAACTTGCAATGAACTTAAAAATGATTGATGGGGATTTGCCTAAGATCATTGCAAGAATGCTGTACCTACGTTGGAAGTACAGTATAAAAAAGCTTTCAAAAGTTGTGGATAAATTAGAAGAGATTGATCCACTTGATTTTTACGATAGTTATTCTGGAAAACAAAAGCTATACAAATATAAAGTAATTAGATTTTTAACTGAAGCTGCAATGGGAATGACTTCTGAAACTCCCTGGCACGGAGAATATGAAAAATTTGGAGGAGTGATATTTGTAAAAAATGATGGAGAAATTCTTTGTTTTCACATTTATGATATAAATACTCTTAGAGATTATCTTTACAGGAATACATTTTTTGAACAAGCCGCCACGGGGGAATCTTCGGATGTGCCTGGTACTATAAGTGAATCATCTACCAAGAATTATAATTATGGATGGCTGTATAAAGATAATGAAGACTTGAAGTTTAAGATTAATTTACAAGTTAGATTCAATAACTGATGTTCTACTCTGAACTGATATTAGTTTCACTAATAAACTAGGATGTGTTTTTGGTAGAGAGTTCTGAGAGGTAATGTGATGTTTACTTCACCCATTAACAGTAGAAAGATTAAATTTATATTTTAATCAGTTTTGGTTTTAACCCCTCAAGTACAACTTTAAAGTGATTCTTTGAATAGTATGAAAGTGGTTTGGTTCCTCCGTACATATTTAAATATCCAGTTATCAATCTTGACTTCTTTTGTCGCTTGTAGCTTAATACTTCTTCGTTTTCTTTCATAAACTCTAATATTCCTAATACAGCTTCTTTATGTCTTGCGAGTTTATATGTGCCTAATGTTCTGAATGCAAAGTCTCTCTGTTTAAATAGGACTTTGGTTAATTCATATTTATTATCTCTTGTTTCATCTTTGGAGATATGAACTGCCCACCAAAGTCCAGACAAATTATCACTGAGAAGATTACTTTGACTACTGCTCTGTAAAAACCAGTGATCCAATATGTATTTACTACTTTTTTCACCATTCCATCTTTCCTGCATGTAGGGAAATAAATCAACATGAGACAAATAAGTCCAAAGTCGGTGATCTGATGCCTCAATGGGTTTCAGATCTTTATAAACTTCGAACAGTGCAACCGCAGATTGAAAATCATCATTTGGGTTCATCTTAGCATACAGGTTGACAGGTTGTTTGATTTCAGGTAATATTCTCACCTGATTTTCATCAATGATAAATTCAGGTTTGTTATAAAAATCAAGATTTTCATGATTTTCTACCCGACCTTGAAGTTTCCTGATATAACTAGCTTTGAAAATTTTTTGTTTATTCATTTATCTAATCTCAGTGACAGGTCGTGTAAACTATCAATTAATCTTTTAATCGGGTAACCCAAAAGCATTTGTGCAATTTTTATGGTGTCAGTTGGTTCTTTTAAATTATAGTTTTGAAATTCAGATTCTTCCATTCTCGTAAAAATTACTTGTGCCCAAGCGGTCTCGTCGTACTCATAAATATTTTGCAAAGCGTATAGTAATGCGGAGAAAACTATTGAAGAGTGGAAGATAGGGGCAAACTCTTCTCTTTTTGCTATTCTTTGATTTGTGTACCGCTTGTACTGATTTTCTGGTAACTTCACTATAATCTTGTTATCACTCAAAACGAAATCCGGAATATCCTTATTAAAGCTTTCAATAATAAGAAATGAGGATACAGCTTTTAGTTTTCTGTAGTTGATATCAGTGTGGAAACTAAAACCACCGAAGTAACCGAGAACATCGCCAGGTTCTAAATCGAATTTATAAGATTGATAATCCGTATGAAAATCTGGGTTTTCATATTGAGAAATTTCGGTATCTGTAATAATGAAATTTTCAAACTGAACCTTACCCCTTACATCTTCTTTTGAAATAACAATTTCTAAAAGACCATTTGAAGTGGATTTGCTCTCTCTGAATACAGTCTTTGAGCATGTATAATCACATAAAATTACAACCTTTCCATCTACAAATAAGTTCTTTATTGTCTCATTTTCAATTTCATATTCGATTGTAATGATATAATTTTCTTCTTCATCAATTACGTTGTGCTCAAAACTAAGCCCACCATCAACATCATCTAGACCATTTGCAAGAACAGGGTGAGGGAATGCATAATTATCGAATCTCATATGCTTTGACTCCTATCGAATGTTTTAATTTATCATCAAATCGTATTTTCAGTTTATTCATACCTGCTGTGAGATTTAAATTCTCTATACTATTATCACGAATTGTCCCCATGTTAGAGTAAATAATACGTGCGTTATCGGACTTATTTTCAGAATCTTCATCTGTGCCTACCTTTATATCAAGTTGAGCTTTATTAACATTTCTATTGGATTTTATTATTAACACATGATCATATTCATTTCCTCTTTTTTGTACCACTGCTCTAAATTCGACATTTATCAGTTTTTGACTTTTTTTATTTCCTTTAGAGCCTAAGGAAAAATCATTACCTGGATTTGGGTGTGGATCTTCTGGGTCAACTGTATCACCTTCATCATCAACCCCTGTACTTACCAGTTCATCCCCATCTGGATCCAATTGTCCTTCAAAATCCTCTTTAGCATCTTTCTTCTTTGTAGAAAGTTTATTTTTTTCATCGATTCCAGTAATAACAGTTGTTATTGAGCCTGTTTCTTCTTCACTTTTTTTATTGGATTTTACTCCGAACTCAGTGTTATAACTTTCACCTTCATTATCTTCATTTCCAATAATATCCTCAGGGATATTCAGCCATTCTTCTAAGCCTAAAACAGTTGTTGATCCTCCTTTGGTACGTTCTGCTAATTTATCTAAACAGTTATTAACAAAATCATTGATTTCTTTAATCGCTGAAATAGCTTGCGGATGAGGTGAGCCCTGTTTTAGATAATTCTTTTTATCCCACTCATTATGTGCAGGATTTTCCATCTTTTTTAAAATTTTGTCCCCGATATCATCATTACATATAAAAACACCTGAATAACCATTGAGTTTGTTATTTGTTCTTTTGTATACATTCATATATGTGCCTTTTCTAAAGTAAGCTATCTTATTGCTTAAGTCTTCATCTTTGTATACAAAAAACTCAACATGACCTATAGTTTTAAGCTTTTTCTTAAATACGAGAAAATTATCCGAAACCTCTGAATATTCTACTGCCTTAAAATATGATTTTGGATTCCAATTCTCAGGGTCATTTACACTTGCCGAATCTACTTCTGTATCAAAATATTCCTCAATCTTTAAACTTAAATTATCTTTATTAATTTCAGTATTAAAGACCCTAACCTTCAGTCTATTTCTCTGGATAGTCAGCCAGAAATTGTTCAATACTGATTTTATCATACTAACCTTTTTTAGATCTTCATCATGAAGTCCGAATATGATAAAATCGGTGCCTCTTTTATTTCTTATAAATAAATCTGGAATTTCAGAGGCTATAGAAATGGGTTCATCGTTGCCGTTGCTATAGTATCCAAAAGCAGTACATCTATCTCCTTTCTGGTCAAGATGTGTTGTTAATCTCGTTGCCCCTTCAAAAAAGTGCTGTTTATTTTCACTAACAGTAGAAACCAAAACTGTTTTAAGTGGAGATAAAGCAAAATAAGCTCCCTTACCAAAACCAAATGAACCGCCAGCACCAGTTGGCTTATTGGTACTAACTCCAGTTGCTTTTAGAAATGCAAAAAAAGGCGACTGAATATTGTTTTTTTCATAATTCATCCCTTTTGTGTTGTAGTCAGATATTTTCAAACACTTAAGGCTTGTTACTTGATTTCCCGAAATTGTTTTGTTCAAGAAATCTTTCATTTCACCAAACAATAGTTCAGCATCCTCATTATCAGGAAAAAATGAAAGACAAGAGTCAATGTGAGATTCTATATCAAAAAGATTTGGATATTCTTCTTTTTTGACTTTTAAAAATTCAAAATCAACTTCAACTGGCATACTATCATCGAGAACCGCATCCATACTATTTTGGATAGCTTCTCTGACAATTGAGTAATAAGGGTTGCCTTTAAAGTTTTCATGGATAGGATCGTTTGGTCCTATTATTTGTCCTCCCTCAGTTCCGAAATACCAACGTAAATTTTTTTCTTTTGTCATAAATTAAATTTTAACTAAAAAATAGGTTTTTAATAAAAAATAAAGCTCCAAACTCTTTCAAATTCTATAATTAGTGTTTAGCTCTATATAAATAATTCATCTTATCCAGGTAATCTATTTTTTTCTTAACTCATACACTAAAGTCTAAAAACACTACATTCCTGTGATATTCCAAGTATCTCTGGTGGGCATTTTTCAATGTAATTTTCATGTGGGCATCAATGCCCAGCATCTTAGGACTTTCAAAAACATCCGAGATTAGGATTTTGCCTTTCGAATCAAAGGAAATAAATCCAGTATCAAACGCCTTATCCAGATTCGGAGCGAGTAAAAGTCCGTTGTACGTATCCAATCGTTCCCGATTATCTGAATCTCTCCAAGGTTTTATGTGGGAGGCAATCAACATGGACGGAGTTTTATAGCCCGTGGCCGCGCAGCCTTTCCAAAAGCTCAACAACCTGTTTCTGAACTCACCCTGTCCGACTCTGGATTTGATGAGTGAAATTTTGTCCGTTTTAGTATAAGAACTGTCAGCTATAATATTTTCGAGATCTTCTTCTAATTCGTTAGAGGCATCTCTCAAGTATTCGTAATATTTATTCAGAGCACTGCTGTACATATTATTACCCTTCTCATTTCGCTCTATGAAGATGGGTAGCTGTTTAATTTTCTCCGCAAGATTTTCAAATTCCTGAGGGTCGGATATTTCAATTAATGAAGAATCAACTAAGTCGGCAACTTTAGCCCATTTTGAAATAGATCCGAAGACTGCACTGGAATATTTCTTTGCAGAAGACGGAGAAAGCCCACTTATGTTGATCCAACGTTTGAACGTCATGAAGTTGTGTATATGAAATTTGAGGTCATTTTATCAAGCAAGTTCCTTAACTGTCATCGGTTTTGCAAAAAAGTTAACTATTACAAGCTATTTATTGCCAACACCCCTAAAAAGCCTGGCCGGATCGGGGATAACTGGATTGGCGCCATCAAAAGTTTTTGTCTGCATAACCACCCCCTACAACCTAAACTCAACTTCCACCAGCCAGGT
>LKNA01000217.1 GCA_001564065.1 Chitinophagaceae bacterium T5-Br10_B2g13 | reverse complement strand
GCAAATGCATTCGGGCTGTTGTAAGGTCTCTTCATTTCAGAGGGGGTCAGTTCTTCATCCAAATCCCGTTTGGTGAGCTTCACCGCATTCATGCCGTTCAAAGTAAGACCGAAATCATCTTCTTCAATTTGTCGGGCAATCATATCGATTAATAGCTTTGCAAGATCAACTGAGCCGTTATGATTCTGCCCAATTTCTCCTATCACATAGATCTCTTTATTTCTTTTATTTTTCATTTGCACTGATGTTTTTAGTCATTTGATTCAAAATTTTATGATTTTCACTTAGATAATCGAAAATCTGATCGTCACTACCTTTCATCCCATTCTCATTAAAATATCTATATAAGCTGTCTGCAATCAAAAAATCACTCTCCGTATCGATCGTCAAACGCACGTTGCGGATCATCTCTTCTGGATAGTCAAGATCTATCCATGACGTTTTATAAGTTCTGTTCTGACTGCTGTAAAAGAAGTTCGTTACATGTTCCCTGAATATTGGATCCGGATCTGATTTATGAATCTGTTTCAAAGCCTCACTCTTTACTAATTCGGGGAAAAAGCCCAAATGGGATTTGATTGCAGGTAACTTCTTATTCAGCCGAAAACCTACGTAATCGGCTTCTGAATCTGAATTAAAATCCAGTAAATCATTCACGAACGCTGTTTGTATAAATGGATTATCGGCACATATCCTGATGATCCTTTGGTGGTTAAACTGTTCAGCGGCGGCCACAAAACGTCCCAAAACATCGTTCTCACTGCCTCTGAAGACGTTAACACCACAGCTTACCGCTTCAGACTCAATAAAATCATCGTTTTTTTGAGTACTCGTAGCTACTATTATCAGTTTGGAGTCAAATATCTCCTTAAGCCTTTCAAGTATTACACGCAGAAGTGTTTTACCGTTATAGAATTTCCTACCCATTTTCCCGGGCAGGCGTGAAGACCCCATTCTTGCCTGTAAAATGATCCCTGTGCTATAATTTTCCGCCATCCAAAAACTCTGCCTTTATTATATTTTTCTCGTAAGCCCGTATCTGCAGCTATTCAATGAATAAAACTAAGTTAAAAAAGCCTGTATTAATACCATAAATGATTAAAGCTTTCTACAACTCCCTATTTTCTATTACATCTTGCTAATAAACTGATCAGCAACAATTTTTTATTGTTATATTTGAATCCGCTACAGCAGAGACGTCAAGAAAATCAGAAAGCGATCGGTAGGAAAACCGAATCATTTACATAATCACGAGTTTACAATGCAGATTAAACATTACCTTTTATCAGTCATCTTTTTTGTAGCAGTATCTTTACTCACTGGCACAGATGCTCATGCTCAGCAGAAACAGCCCACCAACACCTCCATTGGCCTTACCGGCAGTATCGGAGCATCTACGCATCTGAACAACTTCCGGTTTGTGTCCGGTGATATCGATCTGGATTTTACACCTAACTTCACAACCAGTTTTAATTTTGGTTTTATTGTGAGAAGGAAATTGACCGACCGGCTTCGCCTTCAGGCAGAACCCTCATTAAGTCGCTTAGGTGCAAGTTACAGCGAATCCTTTGAACTCAGAGGGTTCAATTTTCAAACAAACAGTCAGTCTCAGCTTCTTTATGTTCAGCTGCCTCTGCTTCTTCAAATTACTACCGTGACGCCTGAACAAACCGTTTTTGGAAGACATCGCCCTGAAACGACGTATCATGTTTCAGCCGGCATATTTGGCGGATATCTGCTTGACGCTCAATTTAGCGGGGAAAATACGGGCGCACCCGTTGGAATTGAGTTTTCGGGCACGTTCTCCAATGATATTAAAGATCAATACTCTGATTTTGACGCCGGTGCTTTGCTCGGATTAGGTTTAGAATATGGTTACGCCACTAAAATTGGCCTTGAAGGTCGTATTCAATACTCAATACTACCATCGGGTGAAGTTTCCGGATTTAGCTTCGACCCACATAATCTCGCTGTTTCTTTGACGGCTTACTTTCTTTTTTAAGTTAGTTGAATTAGTTAAACCGGTGAGTGTCACGCTGCGCATGGCGTGGAACAGTGGAGTATCACGCTCTGCGTGATGTTGAATTGTTGAATTGTCGAAGCGTTAAATTGTTCGTTGGTTATGAACTTTGAATGAAAAAATCAATAAGGCGGCTACCAGTTTAATACCTTGTTAATTTGGAAATTGTTGAATTGACAACAGCTTCAAACTCAATACTTAGCATTAAAAACTAAAAGCTCACCCTTTGATTGTTGAATCAATAGGCCATTCCCTAAATCTCCAATTTCCTAATCAACAAATTGCAATAATAAAAACACTAATAACTCATCACTAAAAACTATTTAATGAGTGTCAATTTCTGAGTCGACAGTACATCCCCTGCACTGAACCGCACAAAATAGATCCCTGATGCCAGACCCGAGGCGTTAAACGGCACGGTATACTGTCCAGGGGCTTGTTCTTCGTTGAGTACTACGGCAACGCGTCGTCCGGTGGCGTCGTAGATTGAAAGCTCTACGTTTTGCTGCTTCGCAATCCTGTAGGAAAGGTTCGTCACAGGATTAAACGGGTTCGGATAGCTTGGCAGGAGTTCTGTTTCACGTACGATCTCATCACCATTTTCCGGCTGGAAACGCTCAATGGAGATTGAGTCATATTCTCTGTAGATCAACCTGTTCTCACCCTCACTCAGCACCAGCTTTTCAGTCACTCCGCCCTCCTCCAGTATCAATCGGTAGGAATAGGATTGGCTTTGATTCCATGCCTTTGGAACACCGCTCTCAAATCGCACCTCTACCGGGTACCTCTCTGCGGTCAGCTCAATTTCAGACTGCTCCCGGCCGGAAATGATAAATCCATCCGGTGTACGCACGTCCAGCAAAGCGTTAGGCGCAATCGGAGGAATACGGTAACGGTTTTTAATGTCGGGGTCCACAGATTCCGAAGAGAGGTTCAATACGGCCTGGTTCCCTGCTGATGAAAACAGGAGTCTATCAAAGGATTCGCCGCTGTTTTCAAGCGCTTCAGATACCTGTTTCCCTGAGGATTGAAACGGCTCAATATTTTCCAGGTCGAGAACGATTTCCCCGGCTTCCTCCGCGTAGATCCAGTACCCTTTACCCGGAATCAAAAACTCAACGGCCTCATATGCGGATCCGTTAAAAATAAATTTTGGCGTTGAGCTAAGTATCCCGTTCGGATCTTCAATAGCCTTCGCCGGCAGTTCGCTTATGAGCCCGCCTGCAATATTCCAGCCTTCATTCAGAGATAGTGTTGCCTTTTGAATTCCGGCTCCTCTCGCCTGGTACACTTCGTTCTCACTGCTTCGTGCCCAGTAGCCCATTCCCGAATCAAGCTGATCTACAATCCGGTACGTTCCATCAAATGCATAGGCAACAGAGTTTGATAAAGGAATTCCCTCCGTTTCAAACGGCAGGCTGATGAGGCTCCAGCGGTTACTAATCTGCTCCGTCGAATAGACGTAGCTCACAAGGTTCGACAGGTCACTTTCCGTTCCGTTTGCATCTACAGCGCTTACGGCATAAAATGTGCTTCCATCCGGAATATCAGTCTCAGTAAACTCCTGAACACCGGAAGTTACGGTAGTGTGAAGAGCTAAATCATCCGGCTCAGAACCCCGGTAAATATTAAAGCGATCGATTTCTGTATCACGGTTAACATCCCAGTTCAGACCAATAGATTCATCCCCATCAATTTGTTTCAACGATAGAGATGTAAGCGTCAATTCCGGAACAAATCGAAAAATTCTTGAATTTACACCTCCACTCCACCCGCCAATATAAATTTCACCAAAACCGTCTAAACCAAATGTGGGAAGATTTTGCTCAGAAGTTGCAATCTCTTCGTTAGAAATCACCTCCTGTGTATCGTGGTCAACTTCAAGCGCCCAAATTCTCCTTGAAATAAAATCCCCGTAAATATATTTACCGTAAAGAGAAGGATTATCGCTTCCTCTGTATACATACCCACCAGTTATGGATCTGCCGTATTCCCCGCCCCATGGGTACTCAAAAAGCGGCATTTCTAAACCGGTTTTATCGCATTCTGTACCCATTGGATAACAGTGGCTTCCTTCTATAATTGGCCATCCGTAATTTTTGCCTTTCTCAATAATGTATATAGATTCCCAGTCATACTGCCCAACATCCGCCACCCAGAGATGACCTGTTACCGGATCAAAACTCATCCTCCATGGATTTCTAAGCCCCCAGGCATAAATTTCGTCGAGGCCTTCGGGATTCCCAATAAAAGGGTTGTCTTCCGGAATTGTATACCCTGAAGCAGAACTAACGTCGAGGCGAAGAATACTTCCATTAAGCACACCCGTGTCTTGCGCCAAATCTCTAGATCGGCGCCCTCCATCGCCAAGGCCAATATATAAATAACCGTCAGGTCCAAAAAGGATCTGCCCTCCGTTATGATTATCCTGTGGCTGATACAGTTCAAATAACTTTTCCTCACTCTCTGGATCCCCCACACCATCTGATGCACTATACCGTGCAAGAGTGCTGTAATACTCACCTCCCTCCTCATAAGCGTAGTATAAGTAAAATGTATCATCATTTTGATAATCGGGACTAAAAGCCATCCCTAACAACCCAAGCTCACCCGAAGAGTATACGCGATCTGAAATATCAATAAAATTTGTAGACGGAGCATCCGGATTGTTTACATCTTTCACATCAATATTTCCATCTCTTCTGACAATATAGAGTAAACTGCTGCCTTCATGGGAGTATACCATTCCAACCGGATTTTCAAATCGCTCTGAGAAAACCGTTTCTGTCTGAATGGTTTGAGAGTGCACTGTTGAGATAAGCAGAAGCTTTAGTACAAAAAGAAGCGAATATAAATTAACGGATTTAGTCATCTTAATTGACACGATTTTAAAAATTGAACTTGAGAGCTAACAAGAGAAGGACGCAGTAAAAAAGTGCGGATAAAAATTCATCGGCACACACACTTTTTAATCGAATCTAAAACAAACCCGAATGAGAATTGCGTAAAAGATATGTAAACCTAAAGAATTTTACTCACATTCCAATTCAAAACTCAAATATTATAAACATTTAAAATATAAATTAAAATAGATAATAAATTTATACACAAAACCTCCGACACCTGATACTCAACCCTCCATAAATAGTTCCATTAGATGTTGCGGAGATCGGCATTATCCGAAATATTTACAATACTGCAGAAAATTATTCTAACCTCTATTATTCACATATATTAGTTGAGTTGCTTTATCACTTTGTCCGTTAGTAAGTTACATCAAACGTAGATTAAAATTTTATTCAACGTATTGTCAGACCCTGCGCACCGAGCGAAGCTGGTGTCTTTCCAGTCCCGCTATTCGGGGCGATTCCCACGAAGTGAAATTTGGTTAATAATGCAGGCTAAGCATAAGTAATTCTCAAAAATTAGTCTCTTGATTTAAGGCGCTAATTATGCTGTATTTCATACTTTATTACAGAACTGAGCTCGATTCAAAAATTTATCGAGATATTTAAAAGCAGTCCAAAAAGAGCGTCATCTCGCATCCCGAGTGCTCGGGACGTCATCTACTGTCCTAAATGAAGCCAGGGGATGCCACGCCTCGGTGTGGCATGACATAGTTGTTGACGAATTATATTTACTATCGCCCTTATTCAACTGCTTTACCATTTTTGTGAATAACTCAAGCAATACGTTCCAGTATCTTTAACAAGTCTTTTTTCGTCACTTGAATGGGGTGATTCCCAAGACGTTCTTCATTCACAGATTGTACAAGACGAGGAATATCCGTTTTTTTGAGTGCCTTCACAACTTCACTCAATTTCGTTTCAAGTCCGATGTTCATCATTATCGACAAGAATTTATTCCGGCTTTGACAGGCATTTTCACATCCAAAAAGAGTAAAAAGATCCTCCATTCTCCCTTTCAGCTGTCTGCCGCTCCTCCGGGAGTTATGTAAAATAAATTCGCCCATAGTAAGGGCCACGGCATGACCATGGGGAATCCCATAAAGCGTAGTTAGCGAATAGGAGAGAGCATGCGGCGCAGTTGTTTTTGAAATATTGATAGCTTT
>LKNA01000216.1 GCA_001564065.1 Chitinophagaceae bacterium T5-Br10_B2g13 | reverse complement strand
CCGTTTCCAAAAACGCTTTAGGATATCCTTCGCAATCTAACATTCTGATAAAGTCGTAGACATCTTTCAGCGATTTTAAGTTTGAAATATCTCCATCTTCAGGTTTTCGTCTGCTAAATTTTACTATATCTCCCTTTTGCTCTTTAGGTTTCGGCCTTTCCGAAATTATGGTATCGATCATTTCTTCAATGACCTTCGAGGAACGAATAAAAATTTCTTCTGAAGTACCATTTAAATTTAAATGCCGCTTTAAATAAATCTTACCGGCGTCAATTTCACTTGTGACATTTATTGCAGATATCTTTGTTTCTTCATGGCCTCTGACTATCAGATTTTGTAGAGGACTCCCTCCTCTACCATAGGGTAAATCAGTCATGTGAAAGACTACACATTTATAGTTCGTAAAAATTTCTTTCGGTATCAGATGTGACCAGTGAGGTATAAATATCCAATCAGGTGAAAATGATTGGCAAAGTTCAAAAGTAAACTTTTCTCTATCTGTCACTCGTAAGCATTCCAGATGATGCTTATCAGAACTCAAATTTTTGTAAAGCTGATCGTGCCATGTTTTATTAGTTACGAGTAAGATTTTTCCCATTATAAAAGATCCCAAGTTAATGCCGTAGCTCGTTCTATATCTTCCTTTGCAGTTTTGCCTATAACTTTATCATAGTATTTAGGTGGAAGACCATCGCCTGGCCTAATAACTCTTATATTTTCTGTAGTAAATTTTTCACCTTCCTTAATATCTTTCACCACATATAAAGACCTTTTAAATTGTAGGCTAGCTTTTTCAGCTTTCAAAACATCAAACTTAACCTGTCCAACAGCTTTCCATGCTCTTTCACTTTCCTCTACTAAAGATTTAAGCTCATTAGGTTCAATTGAGAAATCAGAATCAACTCCTCCATCTTTTCTCGATAATGTAAAATGCTTCTCGATTACAGTCGCTCCTAAAGATACTGATGCCAACGCTGCCCCTATTCCACGTGTATGATCGGAAAGCCCGGCATTACAATCGAATATTTCTGCTAAGTATGGTATTGATTTTAAATTTGTATTCTCAGCACTGGCCGGATAGGTACTGGTACATTTAAGAAGTACTAAGTCCTTGCATCCATTTTCTCTAAGCACTGCAACAGATTCAGAAATATCGCTAAGTGTTGAAGCACCGGTAGACATTATTATAGGCTTTCCGGTTGATGCAATTTTCTTAAGCAATGGCCAATCTTTGTTTTCAAACGAGGCTACTTTGTATACCGGAACATTCAGTTCCTCCAAAAAGTCTACAGAAGAATCATCAAAAGGTGTACTAAAAGGAATCATACCCTTAGACCGTGCCCGTTCAAATATCGGCTTATGCCAATCCCAAGGTGTATGAGCTTCTTCATATAAATCGTAAAGGGTCCGGCCATGCCACAATGAATCTGGATCATCGATATAAAATAATCCCTCATCATGTTTCATGGTCATGGTGTCTGCTGTATATGTTTGAATTTTCAGACCATGCGCACCAGCCTCAGCGGCTGCATCTACGATTTCTAATGCTCTATCAAGTGATTGATTATGATTACCCGACATTTCTGCGATAATAAAAGGAGAAGTATCTTCTCCAATTACTCTATCTGCAATTTTAAAACCTTTCTTCATAAATAAATTTAATTGTGCCTTCTTTAAAATTGTGTTTTGTAAAATTTAAATCTTCAAAAACTTTTATAGATGGAATATTATCTGTTTTAACAAGTGCTTGTACCTTTACTTTTTTCTCTTCCGATATCAATTTTTTTAAACTCCTTTCAATAATTTTAGCCCCTAAACCACAACCTCTAAAATCTTCATCAAGCATATAATCAATATCCCACACCTCTTCATTTTTTTTATCAAACCTCACTTGTCCTGCTCCTTTGTCACATATTTCAAAAATATACATTCTTGAATGATCACTACTCAGTTTTTTCTTAAACCAAGAAACATGATCACTCCAAGGTATATCTTCAGTATTGAATGCATTGGCACGAACACTTTCATCATTTGCCCATTTGAAATATTGCTCTATGTCATGAATTGTTGCTTCTCTTATTTGTAGAACTGAGCTAAAGTGGAGACCAAGAAATTTACTTCTAAATCTTTTCGGTGATAATCCATCAATACAATTCTGTTGATTTTCTACTAATTCATGATCATTATTTTTTGAGGCAGTATTAAATGCTTTTAAAAATTCCTTCTCGCAAAATGATTTTGCATCATAAAACACATTAATAGCTTTAAAACCTGAATATACATCCTTTTGATTATCTGTATAAATTCCTGATATAACCGGAAGTCCGATGGATATTACTTCAAATAAGATACCACTTGCAGGTACTATAGCTAAGTCAGATTGTTCTAGTTCATTTCTCATCTCTATAGCACTTAATGAACTCTTTACAACGATTTCTAAATCCTGCCTCTCCTCTAGCACGTTATTCAATTCATCTTGGTGGTTGTAGGCATTACCAAGCACAACTGTCACTGAATAACCTTTCGATGGCAGCCACGACAAGACCATAGCTGTCAAGTTCTTTGCATCAGATCCACCAAAACAGATAAATACATTCTTTATATCGTCCGAGTTATCTGTTTCTCGAGGTTTACTTTCAAGGAACTCAGGGCGAAGCAAAGCATAATCAGGTCCCAATAAATATTTTGTGTACGATTCGCCATCATAATCGTCTTTAGTCACTCCCGGTGCATGATTAATCACCAAATCCGCATAGAAATATTGACTATGAAAATCATCAATACACACCAATTTAGATCCTTTTTGCTTTATCTGTTTTTGGTACTCGGAATCAAATTGATAGCTGTCCAGAACCACGATCTCATTTCCAGTGAGCTTATTCAAAAATTCCGCTTCTTTCTCAAGAACCTTAATTCCCCATCTATTTTGGATGATCTCATTCTTAAGAGAATCTGTTATTTCCAAAACATAAAAGTGGATAGAAAAATCACCTGTAAGCATATGGGCAAGTGACATACACCGAACTACATGCCCCAACCCAATTTCAGCACTTCCATCACATCTTATGTAAATATCTTTATGCATTCTCTAACTTATCTGCACTATGTTTAAATCCTTTCTCTTTAAGTAATTGAACAGCCTCCTTTTTTTCTTCAGAAAAATCTGATAATACCCTTTTCTGAATTTTTCCAGAATTAGCTCGAAATACCCAGGGAGTTTCATCAAAAATTCTCTTAACGACAGAAAGTGACGGTAACTCATCTTTCTTTAAGTTTGAAAGAAGATGCGAAACAACTAAGTAATCTTCAGGATAGTCAACCGTTACCCTCAAATTATTCAGTTCTTCATTTTCACGTAAAGAAACAGACTTTTTTTTATATTCATCTCTATTCTTAAAGTAAAGTGTTACATGTTCCTTTTCAGCCTGAGTTACTTCTTCATTAATTGACAAAAAAGCCTGACCGGATATAATTTCAAAATTCATTCCCAATGGCAACCCAAAAGAAGCTGTATAATCTGAATCACTAACAAGATGTTCATTTATCACTTGGTCCAGGATTCCAATATCCAAAACTGGATTATCACCGGTTAACCTTATTACAACATCTGCCTCTTCATTTTTTGTAATAGTAATGAATCGGCTTAATACATCTTCTTCACTTCCTTTAAAACATTGAAGGTTATTTTTATTGCAAAATTCCTCAATCTGTTCATTCTCTGCATTAACAGAAGTTGCTACTATACACTTATCTACAATTTCGCTACTGTTAATAGAATCGGTAATCCATTTAAGAAGTGGCTGTCCACTCCCAAAGGGTAAATTCATCAAGACCTTACCCGGCAATCTTTCAGATTCAATTCTTGCTTGTATAATTGCTATTACTTTCATCTATTTAATGGTCCAACCTCCATCCACGACAATATTTTGACCGGTTATATAATTTGAGGTCTCTGAAGCAAGAAATATAAATGCCCCCGCCAAATCTTCGGGTTTTCCAATTCTCTTCAATGCTGTTTTATCTGCTAATTCATTAATAAAATCTTTCGATTTTTGCACTTCTTCACTTGGATAAGGTCCCGGTGTAATAGAATTAACCGTAATGTTTTTATCACCCAATAAACTCGCATAATACTTTGTTAACTGAATTACTCCTGCCTTTGCAGCTCCATAATGGGGGGGATTTAAAAATTTCTCAAAATCGTCGTAAACAGAGAAATCCGGGGCAACTACCCCATACATCGATGATACATTTATGATTCTTGATGAATGATTCTTCTCAAAATATGGAACCACTTCTCTAATACATCTAAAAACACTGGATAACGTACCATCTATTCCCGTACTCCATTCCTTATCTGTCATTTTATAGGGACTCTGACCCTCAGAATAAAAAGCGTTATTGATAAGCACATCGATCTTACCAGTACTATCATAAACTTTTTTAAATGCCATTTTAATGGAATCCGTTTTTGAGATATCACAATTCTCAAAAAGTAGTCTACTTTCTTTTTCGATATTGGTATCAAATGCTTGGTTAAATTTTTCTTGAGATCTACCTAATACATATACTGTTGCACCATGAAATACCAAACCTTCGGTTATTGCTCTTCCCAAGTATCCGTATCCACCCGTTATGAGTATAATTTTATCTGATAAATCAAATGTGTATATCATTTCACTTTGGCCAATTTGATGGAATTAATATAGAGTCCGATATCTCAAACTTAGTATCAGGTAAAAGAAATACGTTATTCAGACTTTTAAGGTTTTCTTTTAACTGGTATCTGCTTTCTACTCCAATTATTACTTTATCAATAAATGGTTTTTCTAAAACGAAACGGAGCAAACTCCCGGCCAAACTTTCAGTAGAATCCTTAAGATCCTGTATTAAAACTTGTACATCTTCAAAATGAGTTGGCAAAGTGTTTGGATCTTTAAAAAAAAGCCCTTGTAAAAAAGTTGATCTGGAATGTATTTCACATCCTTCCGAGTATAATTGTTTTATTAATTGCTCAAATCTTCTGTCAAAATAATTAAACGGAACCTGAATTAGATCTGGCTGAAATCCCGCATCTAATAAGCTTTCTAATTCTTCCGGCTTATTCAATGAAAATCCAATTTTCTTAACAATACCTTGGTCTTTAAATTTATTCAACTGCTCCCATTGAGAGGAATTACTTAAGATATCTAATGGACGATGAGCTAAATATCCATAAAGAGATTTCTTTATTAGATTGTGTAAAGAGTTTTTCAGTTGATCATCAATAGAAAGTTTCGACTCAGATTCCGGCAAATACTTTGAAATAATTTTAAATCTATCCACGCCAACCGATCCTAATACTTTTTCTGCATCTCCATAAGCAACAGCAGTATCTAATGTATCTATACCTTCTTCCAGTGCAAAATCCAAAATACTCTCAACTTCCTTCTTAGGAGTCTTTCCACTCTTATTGGAAATCCCATAATCCAACCCAAATTGAACTGTGCCTAAACCTATTTTCGATTTAAGATTCATAAAATGTGGTTACTGACTGTATTACAAATTTTTGTTGCTCATCAGTCAACGTCGGAAACATCGGCAGGCTTATGCAATGCTTGTAATAGTTTTCAGCATTCGGCATATCTCCCTCTTTCCATCCAAACTGCCGGTAATACGGCATCAGATGGCATGGGATATAATGAATCTGAGCATAAATATCTTGCTCTCTAAGGTAATTATATAGCCCTAAACGATCATCAACCTCAATCACATATAGATGATAGGCGTGGCCGTTTTCTGTGAGCTGTGAGCTGTGAGCGGTTGACCGTCCATTGGCTTCAATATTTCTGTCGGTAATTTCAGGGATTTCCTTAAATGCATTGTGATATATTTTTGCAATTTCTCTGCGTCGCTGAACTCCTTCATCCGCTCTCTTAAGCTGGCTGGTTCCTAATGCACACTGGAAATCGGTAATTCGATAATTATATCCCAATTCCTTCATTTCCATATACCAGTTGGGGTAGTCGGTGAACTGTGAACTGTCAGCAGTGAGCTGTTCTCCTACTGCAAATTCAGCAGGGTTTTTAAATTCTTCACTGTTTTTAGTGATGCCGTGAGTGCGGAGT
>LKNA01000215.1 GCA_001564065.1 Chitinophagaceae bacterium T5-Br10_B2g13 | reverse complement strand
GATGTTTGAAGCTCTTTTCTTTGATAGTACGCCTCTTCGCTGCCAAACCATTGTACATGTTTTGAGTTACATAATCCTACGACCCGCAGAGAAGATTGATTTTCAAGCTGTCGGATCAGAGTACAGCCCACAGCACCGACACCGGCAACAAATACTTTTTTCACAGGTTTTGGTTTAGAGTATGGTGTGGATGATTTTTTAATAGCATGTAGATGTGACATAATTCAAATAAGTTGAAGTTCTTTTTGGAGGGTAAATGGTTTGATAATTTGGTTGAGCTGCTCAAACTCGATAAGGAATCCGTCGTGACCGGCCGGCGAGTTAATTTCAGCATATCTACTGTTTGGCAGCAGTTCCGCCAGCTCTTTCTGTTCAGCAGTTGGGTAGAGATGATCGGATGTTATTCCTATGACTTGAACCGGAATTTCAACCCGGTCCAGAATCTGTTCAAAGTCACTGCGGCCTCGAGAGATGTCGTGAGAGTCCATCGCTTTCGTCAGAATGATATAGGTATGTGCATCCATCCGTTTGGCCAGTTTTTCACCTTGATAGTTTAGATAAGATTCAATCTGAAACTGTCCATCTTCGTTTTGAAGTTTACGGCCAAACTTTCGGTTATAATCCTCCGGTGCACGATAGGTGATCATTGCCATCATTCGGGCAGCAGCTACACCTCGAAACGGGCCCTCATTCAGCCCGTAGTTTCCATCTTTCCAGTCTGGATCGTTGGTTATGGCAACTCTTTGAGCGTGACTGATACCGATCGCCCACGGGGTATGAGCTTTCCCCATGGCGATCAGTACAGCTGAACGTGGTCGGCGATCCATGATGATGAATTCCAGCGCCTGCATGCCGCCCATCGAACCGCCGATGACCAGTTCAATTCCGGTGATACCTTTCTGGTCCAGAAACTGCTGCTGAAAGCGAACCATATCCCGTATAGTGATTTCGGGAAACTCATTTTGGTATGGACTTTCTGTTTTAGGATTGATGGACTGCGGTCCTACAGATCCGTAACAGCTCCCCGGTACATTGATACAGATGATGAAATGCTCATCAGGGTCACAGACGTTACCTTCTCCGAATATTCCGGGAAACCACTCATCGGCAGCTGCGTGACCTGTAAGAGCATGAAAAATCAGGATTACATTATCACGCGAGCTGTTGAGTTTGCCCCAGGTTTTATAGGCAACCGGCGCATGTTCAAAACGAAAACCGGATTCCGTGATAAACGGTTTTTCCAGTTTTTTGATGTCTACTCCTTGGTTCATTTCAGTGTCAGTAGATGATTATTGTTTATGCCGTCTGTGCAACAGTAGTTTTCTGTTCGATTTTCGCAAAGGCCTGTTCAAAGTCCCCGATAATATCATCGATGTGTTCGATTCCGACTGAAACACGAATGAGATCTTTTTTAACACCACCGGCTTCCTGCTCTGCATCGCTTAACTGCTGATGCGTTGTTGAGGAGGGATGAATAACCAGTGTTTTAGCATCTCCCACATTAGCCAGGTGACTCGCGAGTTCCACACTTTCGATAAATGTGCGGGCGGCCTCATAACCTCCTTTTACACCGAATGTAAGAACTGCTCCGAATCGTCCGTTTCGAAGATATTTCTTGCCGTTTTCGTGATGCGGATGATCCGGCAGTCCTGTGTAATTAACCCACGAAACGGCTTCCTGTTCCTGCAGCCATTCGGCTAATTTCTGTGCGTTTGTGGTGTGTCGTTCAGCGCGGAGGGAGAGAGTTTCCAGTCCCTGAAGTAGCAGGAAGCTGTTAAACGGAGACTGTGCAGCACCAATATCGCGGAGCCCTTCCACCCGGGCCCGAATTGCAAAGGCAATGTTGCCGAATGGCCCGCCTTCACCAAATACTTCCCAGAAGTTGAGACCGTGGTAGCCCGGTGCAGGTTCTGTAAATAGAGGATAGCGTCCGTTGCCCCAGTCAAAATTACCGGCATCCACTATCACACCGCCGATACTGGTTCCGTGTCCGCCAATCCATTTTGTGGCAGACTCAACGACGATATTCGCACCGTGATCAATCGGTCTTGCAATCGCTCCACCGGCTCCGAATGTGTTGTCTACAATCAAAGCGATTCCATGTTTTTTGGCAACAGCTGAGATCCCATCAAAATCGGGCACATTTCCGCGCGGATTACCAATACTCTCTACGTAGATCGCTTTGGTGTTTTCATCAATAAGGGCTTCAAACTCTGCGGGTTCATCATTTTCAGAAAATTTCACATCGATGCCGAGACGAGGCAGGGTTACCTTGAACTGATTGTATGTTCCGCCGTAAAGGTTTTGTGTCGCTACGATGTTGTCGCCGGCCTGGGCGAGGGTGGTGATTGCCAGGAACTGTGCAGACTGACCGGAAGAAGTTGCAACAGCTGCAGCTCCGCCTTCCAGTGCGGCTATTCTTTTTTCAAACACATCTGTGGTTGGATTCATGATTCGGGTATAAATATTCCCGAACTCCTTCAAACCGAAAAGATCTGCGGCGTGATCTGTGTTATTAAACTGATATGATGTGGTTTGATAGATCGGTACGGCCCGCGATCCCGTTGTGGGGTCGGGTTCTTGTCCTGCGTGAAGCTGAAGGGTTTCGAATCGGTAGTTTTTGGATTGTCCGTTGCTGCTCATGGTTCTGTCTGTTGTGTGGTTATTTGATGGTTGAAATCGTGAAATTAAAAAAGCCTCTCCCGAAAATCCTGTGGGAAAGATTTTCAGAAGAGGCTTTTGTACAGAACCTGAAATTCAGGTACGGAGCCGAGCTTCTTATCTTTCCCAATCTTGGCTCTTGAAAACCAAAACGGGCAGGATTTAGCACCTAACCCTCACGAATACATTCGCGAGGCGGTTGCTAAGGCTTCACAGGGCCTGTCCCTCCACCTTTCTTGATAAGACTCAAAAATTTTAAAGAACAATGTTCAGTTTATCTGAACAGAAAAGCCCTGCTGTTTCCAGAGGGCTTCTCAAATTTCTTAATGAAAAACGTCCCTCTGCACTATATGTGGCTATGCATACACATACACATGGTGCAGATCATAAAAATTGCGCTATGTCGGATTGAGTTTTTCATTGCTCTTAAGATAGAACGGTATTCAAAGAAAATGCAAATAAAATTTTTCTGAGTTAGAAACAGAAAAAATTTTACTGCAAATTTCACTGATTAAATGCTTAGTTCATGCCTGAAAATGCCTCTGTGCCTTTCACAACAGGCAGCGTAAATGAAGTTCTGTCCAGATCAATGGTTAACTCCGTACCTGGCTGTGGCCAAAGGGTATACTCCTTATCACTTGAGAAAATCATCAGTCCGATTTGCTGACCCGCAGGGATAATCTGATCATCCGGTTGAAGGTCGAATGTGATCGTGTAGAACTCACCCGGTTCAAGTGGTTCACTGTCAGTAAGTGAGCTGTGATTTTGCGGACTTGCCCATCCTTTTGTGATAATATTATCGGTAATCTGAGAGCCGCGCCCATCATTCCAGGGAAGCGACACCACCCAGACCGAAAGGTTAGCTGCAGGTTTATTGCTGGCCAGGGTTACCGTTACAGTAGGGAGTCCCGAGATGTGAACCGAGTCCTGAAGTTCGGGAGTTAAATAGATCAATCTGTGATCGGTCCATTCGGCCTGTGCAAGTGAAGAGCCCGTAAATGAGAAGTTATCAAACAGGGTTTCGGTGCCCTGGTTTGGAGTTTGTGCTAAACTTAGTTGTCCTCGCTCCGGTGCACCCGGCGATAAATAAAATGTAACTGGTGAGGCCCCTGGGTGTGGATAATCCTCATAAGATGTCGGGTTGTCGCGCTCATCTCGTTCACGGACGATCCATGATCTGGGCAGCTCTTCCACATTGTTTTCAATTTCAAACAGATAGCGCGTAAACCACTTGTTCATTAATTCGTGTGGTGGTTCACCGCCGTGGCCACCTTGGTGATAATATACCATTGCAGGCACACCCATCTCTTTAAGCCGTTCATAAGCCTCATAGCTGTGCTCCGGCATTACATTCCAGTCGTTGAATGCATGAGCCATCAAAGTGGCAGCCTGATAGTTTTCCATTTGCACGAGGTAATCGCGCTCTTCCCAGAATTCGTTATAGTCTCCGGTAATTCTGTCCATTCCCTGAGCCATTTCAGTATCTCGCATGGTGCGGTTGTTATATTCGCGTTTTGCTTCATCACCACTGTGGATGAAGTCGTAAAGCACATCGGCATCTTCACCAAGGTAACCGCCGGGTGATCGGACCAGTCCGTTAGATCGGAAATAGCGGTAGAAAGAGGTTACCGGTGCAACGGGGATGATCGCTTTTAAGCCGTCAACTCCGGTTGTTGCAGCAGCAAAAGGCAGAAAACCATTATAGGAAGTTCCTGTCATGCCAACGTTTCCATTTGTCCAGTATGCTTCAACTTTTTCATCCCCGTCAGGCGTTGTGTACCCGTTAGCTCGTCCGTTCAGCCAGTCGATTACGGCTTTTGGAGCCAGTGCTTCGTTTGTACCACCGACAGAAGGTGATCCCTGAGAAAGGCCTGTACCGGGTGATGATGAGTGAACTACAATAAAACCACGGGGAACCCATGTTTGAATCAACGCATTGGAGATTACAGGACGTTCACCCCTTCGCTGTACTTCAGGCCCCATAATACGTTCAGGTGGAGTTTCACCGATTTCGTGACGAACATCCCAGAAGAAATCATACGGTGGACGCGCTGTGCCGGCAAAATATGGGCTGGTGCTGTAAATGACGGGTAGTTTCAAGCCACCGTTTTTTGTCTGGGCCGGACGGGTAACAGCAACGTGCATTCGATCCGGTTTCCCGTCACCGTCGGTATCAAAATCGGTTTCAACCCATAAATCGTGGCGTATCCACTCCTCAGAATTTGTGAATGCTTCGATAACCTGTGCCTGACCATCTTCAATGAGAGGGACGGTAATTGCATCGGTACTATTTTGAGCAAAAATTGATGGTTGGAGAGTCAGAAATAGAAAAAGTGCTAATAAATAAGCTGACAGATGTAGATTTTTATTCATAGGAGTGGTCGTCATTTGTTGAGTATTGAGAAGAAAGTAACGCAAATGGTTGTAATGAGTTGTAAATCCGATGAGTCAGTAAAAATTTAATATCCCATATTACGAACCCAATTTTCCTGCTCACGCCATTTTTCACGAACCTTTACGTGCAGGTCCAGAAAAACCTTCTTGCCGATAAAATCTTCAATAGCTTCGCGAGCTTTGATGCCCAGCTCTTTGATGGCAGCTCCTTTTTTCCCGATTAAAATCCCTTTTTGTGATTTTCGGTTTACGATAATGTCTGCACTGATTCGATCGATACCCTCATCGGCATCGTAACTGACTACATCAACTGTACAGGAGTAGGGGATCTCTTCCTGAAACTGAAGGAAAACCTGTTCGCGGATAAGTTCAGATACAAAAAATCGTACGGGATGTTCACTCAGATCCTCTTTTGGATAGTAGGGCGGACCGGGAATTAATTGAGTGCGAATGGACTGTAATAACTCACTGATCCCGTTACCCTGAAGTGCCGATACGTAATGGATCTCCTTGAATCGTAATTTCTCCTTCAGCTCATTGACTTTTCCTTCTGCTCTGGATCGGCTCGCCTGGTCCATTTTATTTACCACCAGGAAAACAGGCTTGTTGATGGTTCTAAGAAGCTCAATCACTTCATGTGTCGGGAATTTGTCGGTCGGATCGAAAATGAAGAGGATTACATCAGCGTCGGCGCGGGCCCTTTCCACTGTATTCATCATCGCCCGCTGGAGTTCGTATTTTGGAGTAATAACACCGGGTGTATCCAGAAATATTATCTGAGTGTCATCATCGGAGTAGATTCCCACCACCTGGTGCCGCGTAGTCTGAGGCTTGTGGGTGGTAATGGATATTTTTGTACCCAAAATATGATTCATCAGCGTAGACTTACCTGCATTGGGTTTTCCAATAAGTGCTACATATCCGGATTTGTGAGGTTGATCAGTCAAATTTGTCTTATTTGGTTATAGTGGTAAAAAGTCTCTATTTGAAGTGGGATTTAAGATGCATGTGCTAACTTTACAGAAGCGTAGTTAAAGTAAAATCCCCTCCTT
>LKNA01000214.1 GCA_001564065.1 Chitinophagaceae bacterium T5-Br10_B2g13 | reverse complement strand
GTCCGTAACGAACATGCCCCTTTAAAATGATTTCCGCAATAGTTCTTTATCGGTAAAAAACTCTTCCATGTAAGTATTTGAGTGGTTCAAAATAATTTCACTCATCCTGACCCGGGGCTGGAAAAGCCACAGCTTCGCGGGTAAATGATAAGCCCTAAAATTGGAAAAATCTATGAAAAGGCGTTGTTTGGGTAAGCCTCCGGCGCAGGGCTCATCTTTTGAACGCGTCAGCGAAATGTCTCAGCTTCACCGTCATTCGACGGTTCCGGTCCCCGGGACAAGTCCGGGGCAGGCGTGATGACAAGTCGCCATTGGGGGGGTGGGCGGCGTATCAGCACCCCAACCATGCAACATTCTGTTTTACGCCGCTCAATCCACATTTACTCTTCGCGGCGCAGAAGTAACTTGGTTTTACTTAATAAACGTATGCGCCGCGCCTATTCCCACCAGCGCCCCTGTCATGTCGACCAAGCGAACAGCGTAAGCGCGTGGAGACATCTCCTTTTGATGGGCATGCGCTGGGCATGAGTTTTTAAAAGTCTTTGTTTAGGTTAGTACCAATAACAGGGAGATATCTCGGCGCGCTCACCGCAAAAAAACGGCGGCTCTCTTGCTCGATATGACAGGGTGTTTTTTTAGTAAAGGCGGCGTATCAGCATCCCAACCATGAAACATTCTGTTTTACGCCGCAAACCATCAAACTTCTCCTCGCGGCGCAGTAGTAACTTGGTTTTACTTAAAAAACGTATGCGCCGCGCCTATTCCCACCAGAGCCCCTGTCATGTCGAGTGAAGGTTCGCGTTTGAACCGGAATCGCGCCGAAGGCATCCCTACTTGGGGAAGACATCTCCATGCGATGGGTATAAGCCCTCTAAAGCTTTGTTAAAATTTATACCGATAACAGGACTCATCTTTTCACTTCGTGGGGAAAAAATGAGCCCCGGCGCAGGGAGATGCAGCACGCCGACCTTACCTGCCGGGGAATACAGGATCTAAAACCCGGAGAGAGGTGCTCACTATAAAAAGCCATTACTCGATTTATTTAATGAACCAAAGGAGCCAATTTACTTATCTTGCGGCTTTTGAAAAAATGGTACAGAATACTCTGTAACCAATACACCCTTTATAAACCAACTACGAAATGAATAAAGTCAGGGATCTTATTTTAACTACGCCTGGGCTAAAGATATTTATAATCACTTCGAGGCGTCTGTTTTTTCAGATCGTATTTAATATAAGTGTCTTTCTGAGAGCAGGTTTTGCCACTCAATCAGCTTTACTACGAAAAGAAGGTGTTAATATCTTAATATGGTTTGATCCAAATGTACTTACCTACAGAGCCCCAAAAAGCACGAACAGGAAATTTATTCAGAAATTAAACAGAGACGAAATTATAACTATAGATGAAAGCACACCGACTATTGCTCCAACGATTGAACAGATGTTCGTGAAAAATGAGTCGTACGAGCTCACACCACAATTTGATAAAATGGTTAAACAGGTGAAGAGAGGCCAGAGAGCCTATTATTGTGAAACTGTTGAAGATGTACACCACTATTTTCAAAATCTTGAGAAAGCCTATCAATCCATAAGTACCGACGGATACCTATTGCAAAAGGAGTTGAAAGAGAAAGATGAAAACCTGATCGACCCAAGAAATAGGGACAGATATCTGGACGAGATCCAGGTGGTTATGGATGGAAACGGCGATATGCTGCTTGGCTGGGCCGGGACACACAGGCTTTTAATTGCAAGAATTTTAAAATTAGACAGGGTTCCGGGCCTCGTGAAATATGTTGATGAAGAGTGGGCTGAAAAAATATTTAATGAAAGTAATACCAAAAACCTTCAGAAAGCAATTGAGGCTAAAATCAAAGAGATGTCGCTGCATTAACGGAAATGGCAGTGCTAGTTATGGATCCGGTTGATGACAATATTCGTTTGGTCGGTTAAACTGATAACCATACTTCGCACAGAGAAGATTTGTACTGTGTTTAGCTCCAAATCCGCAGATACCCAATAACCACGAATCCGCCCTCTGAACCTAAAGAATCATCCTCATCACGTCATTCAGTGAGACATTCTCACCCGCAGTAAAGAATGCCACAATCGGGTTCCCCATAATGGCGGTAGCACTCATTGAGTAGAGCCCAATCCTAATGGCAACTATGACATAAAGTAACAGAGCCGGAGCAGCTATCCATATAAAACGTTTCATCATTAAATCCTTTGGGCGTTGGTGAATATAAAATATGATTAGAGCCAGCGCAAAGAGGTTCGCCACAGCCAAAAACCGCCCGCCTGACGGCAACGTACTCAATATATTGGCAACGCTATAGAGCAAAAGCGTAAATGAATAGAGGTTAAGCCAGTATTGGTTCTTTCTGAAAAAATCCCTTCCTTTCACAAACAGAATGACCATAAACCCCATTACCGACCAGCTCAAGACTTTTGTATAATAGTTTGCATACCATACGGTTTCGGTCTCACCTCGCCTGTACTCCTCAACATACGTTTCTCCCCTGTAACCGGCCGTCTGCTCCTGAAGTGATAGCGGTGCATAAGTTTCAACAAAATCATTAAAAGCCCTGAGGTCGATCTCGGCAACAAAAAATGTGGAGATGAAGAGTCCGAAATAGACCACCAGCCAGTTTCCAGCCACCATATATGCGCCAAGAACAAGAACCGGCACAATGAATGAGAAATGAACCAGTATGGAGAGAGCCGCTACGATCAGCCCTTTCCGTTTCCCTTCGCACAGATAAGGGAGGACTCCATAGAGAAAGATATGGGCCGCCGTCCACATCCGGAAGCCGTTGAGGTCCCAGATCGGGATGACTAAAAAGAAGCATGTAATCAAAAGCATTATAACACTTGTCAGCTTGCCATCAAGTCTTTGTAACACATACCACATATTCCGGGAGAAAAAGAAGCCAAAAACAATTCCGTATGTGAGAGTAAGCGCGGCAGAGTGGTCTGTAAACCGTGACAGAATGAGTGATATAAGAGGTTGGGCGATATCTTTCTGCTCTTCAAAGCTGAGGTACTCTGCGGCAGAGGCAAAGGTCATTTGAACGTTGTGCACCGACTGATAACCCGCAATATACCGTACAATATCCGCACTTTGGTTTTCTGCCCCAATGGCAAAGGTAAACCCAAAAAAGGCGACAAACGCCCAGCAGATATTTTTGGCCCACGGTTTTTTACGATTCTTAAGTGCAGCAAAAAACGCAAGCAGTGGCCAGATCAGGAAAAGTCCTGCAGCATAGAATGCCCCCTTTTCATTGTTGCCGTTATCCATCTTTAGCTTTTATCGCAAAGTTGTAAAAATTTACCGCACACATTTTCAATACGGTAACGATCTATATTTTTATAATTGTATCCGTCCGAATAGTCTCCCTGCAGGAAGCGATCCACAACTGCCGTATTCACCTCATTACCGTTCACCGACAGTACCGGCCGGCCGGTTAGGTAGTAGTCAATCAACTTACTCGGTAACATCCTGGGAGAGCTGTTCTCAAAATTGACCAGGAAATCCATATGAGATAGTTCCCGGAGAAGCTCCTTTCGCGGAATATAATCGCGCACCTCCACTTTACCTCCGGTCTTTTCAACGTAGGGCTCCAGGAGAGCCCGATCCCGCGAATAGAGAATAAACTTCCAGGCTTTGTCAAGTCCGGCCATGTAGTCCAGAAATTTCCTGGGATCGCGCATTCCCGGAATAAACCCGCCCGCATAGGCAAATGTGGGTACCTCGTTTGGGCTGTAGGCCTCTTTGTCGATCTCCACCTCCTCAAAGTTGAACCCCTGTGGTATCACCTCGATTTTACTGTGAAATTCCGGGTAGTAGGCCTCAATGGCTCCTTCAATCGGCACAGAAATGGCGTCTGCTTTTCTGCAGAACGCTTTTTCAAAATATTTAAAATAGAACAGTTTTTTAAAGGTATCCATATTGGCACCCATATAGGGATCGCCACAATCGGCCACCCAGGTTTCCGCTACTTTATTATGTTCCTCCTGCGCCCACGCCGCGCCCCAGTGGATCGGGTGTGGCACCGCCACAGTGATCATCAGGTCGTATCCTAACTCCTTCTTCAGCTTGTTTTTCACCCTCCACATCAGCTCAATATCGGGGTACTCAAACAACTGGTAGAGCCCCCTGCGAACGACCCGCTTAAGTAAGTTTACCGCCTTTACAGAGGATGATGTATCTACATCAGAGAACGATAAAGGACCAAGATCTTTAATGGTAACGCCGTGTTTACGTTCAAACGCCGGGTGCTCTTTTTCATTCCTGACCGTCAGCAGCGTCACATTGTGCCCCTGCCGGCTAAATTCCTTCACCAGCTCCGTTGTGCGAAAAGAGCGGGGTGTATTTATTGGGTAAAAAGTTCGGCTGACAATTAAAATTTTCATTTTCCCATTACTGTTCATCGGTTTGAGTAAACTCTGTTTCTCTCGCAAATGTAAATTTGAATGATCTGTACATCTCCTCCTTAATTAACCTGCTCCACCAGCTATCCAGGTCAATGCGGTTCAGGTGGGCTACCAGGGATTCCATATCGTCGTGCAGCACGCCGTTTTCTTTGAAGAAGCCGTAAAAAGGTTTCACTATATCCGTTGGACGGTCATTATTTAATATTCCTATTGTGGGATGATTTACGTAAAGACATTCCAAGAAATTTGTTGAGGGTACATTTAGCTGAATAATCAATTTACATTTTGACATATCTTCTGCCATATGACTTAAACCTGTACTCTTTTTTACCCTGTCATCATTTATGAATTTTAACTTTGAAGCATGGCTGTATAATTTATGGGATCTTCTGGGTCTTGCAAGTATTTTTGTATAGCGAGTATCTAAATGATATAGAATACCATTTGTTATTTTTACGTACTTTTTCACATTCGACTTATTTATGTGAGGATAACATAAAAGGAAATCAAACTCCCGAATATTATCTTTATAATTTTCATACTCACTTTCAAAGCCTTTTAACCTGTACGCTTTCCAGGGCACCTCTTTTTCATTTACTTTCCAGCCCCATGTCCTGAATTCGTCTACATAATTGAGCTGAACATAATGTGAGGTCTGCATTTCGATTTCTCCAAGCTCTGAGCCGTGCTGATACCAGATCACTTTTGCACCAGACTGCATATATTTACTCAATAGTATTCTCATATAAAAACTTTCGAAATGAACGTGAAACTGCTTTTTTTCCGGTTCAAATAGTTCAATTTCATCATGTGCAGCTTTAAAATGCTCAACTAAAACTTTAGGCATCTCTTTTACACAGTTCCTCAAAAAAATATTCTCGTAATTTTGAGCAAGTTCATATAGCAAGACTCTTTTTTTCTTCTCTCCTATTCCAAAAAATGAATTATAATAGATTGGTAATCCGTGACCAAGTTCGGTTTTTTTTATCCCCTTGTTATCAGGAAAGCCAATATTCAGAGTGTCATGATTCCGCAATGAATTGAAAATCTTGCTCTTTTCATTTCTCGAAAGTATATGTTTTCCAAACTGCCTTACATGTTTTAAAAATTTATCTTTAGCCCCGGGATACCCCAGAGCATTGATCGCAAAGGTTTCTGGTTTTTTGAAACTTTCCTCTTTTTCAATAATCGATTTTCTATTTAAAACAGACCGAACATAACTCTGTAAAAGCATTGTCCAAAACCTAACTGAATAGTCCAGGCCATGAATTTCATTTAAAACTTTAGACAGCTCTTTAAATAATAAATCACTGAGTTCAACTTCTATATCTTTTTTCTCTTCTAGATTAATCATCTCTTTAATAAAATTAAACCCGCTATTAATAACTTTATTCCCAATTATAAATCTTTATTCAGTGCTTTTTTTATCAACTACTTTTTCGACTAAAAAGCTGTAATCTTTAGAAGTCTAAAGAGTATTTGCTTAAATGTTTGTATTAGTGCTAAATCAGGCCAGCTTTAATATTTTAAACCACATATGTAGCCTGTTGAATAAATCGACATCCCAACCCCGTTCCTATCTATTAACAATGTATATTTACAGTTCGCACAGTTTAATTATCCAGCACTACTTATTTATTTAAAGCAATCATAACAACCTATAAAAGTATAATTTTTGTTTTACACGGCATACATG
>LKNA01000213.1 GCA_001564065.1 Chitinophagaceae bacterium T5-Br10_B2g13 | reverse complement strand
GGATGTATTCGGGATTGCCGGTAGCACACAATATGACGATGAAAATAGAGGGAATGGATCAGATGATGAATGATGAAGATTTAGCTGAAGCGAGGCAGGCGATGCGTGAATTTGAAAAGCAGCTTGAATCGATGCCAGAAGCACAGCGTAAAATGATTCGTGAGCAGATGTCAGGGCAGATGGAGCAGTTTGAACAGATGCTGGAATCGGGTATGGCCAGTACCACCATTATGGAGGTGGTTGATGTGAAGGTGAATGAATAGTTGGTTGGATTAGATAAAAAAAGGCTGGAATGAGTGAACATTCCAGCCTTTTTAATTTAATCATTACCCGTTTCTGAGTCGGGTTCAGACTCTCAGGTTTCCTTTTTATTGACCCTGAAACCAAACGGGTGTGTTGATATTTACATCCGGGATGTTTTCCAAATTATTATCGATTTCGTTTTGTGGATATGGAAATCGGTTTGGTATCGGCCCGGCCGGGTTAGTGAGCTCCGGGTAACCGGTTCTTCTGAAATCAGTATACGCCTCAAGTGCCTGAAACGGAAAGAGCGAGATCCACTTCTGGGTCATGATGTGATCAAGCTCGAGATCAGCCGGATTGGCCGGCAATACATCTTCCTGAGCAAGAAAAGCGTCCGCTTCTGCACCTTCTATGCCGTGAGTGGCAAGTGAAGTCCGGATCGCCTGCTCATAAGTGTCAAGCGCGTCAGCATCATTACCAAGCCGGTGGTGAGCTTCTGCTTCAACAAAAAGAAGTTCACTGTGAGTCATAAGCTGCTGTGGTGCTGTTGCAGAGACAACTTGGTCAGAGAGTCCGGAGTAAATGGAGTTGGCAAACTGATCTGCTTCAGCTTCCGCATTGGGTGCCGGCACAATTTCGCCATCTCTTTCAACAGCATATACGCTTAACCTTGGATCATCCACCGGGTCCATCGCATCAAGCATTGACTGACTGAATGCGTGGTGCCCGCGGTCTGCAGCTTCCTGGAACCAGGGGTGCTGCTCTGTAGACCCTGTACCAAAGCTTGTGAATGTCAGATCCTCGTCAGAGGACTGAAATCCATTTTCAGCTGCATCAAGCACAAGCTGAGCTGAGCCTTCAGGGTCGATGTTGCTCCATCGGTTATGAATTTTAGCTTCCAGGGAGTAGGCTGCCGTAATCCATGAAGCTGCATCGCCTCCATAGATGAGGTCGTTTGAACCGGCCGTTCCAACCGTCTCATCCATCAATGCAGCTCGTCCCTCTTCAAGGAGCTCAAGCGCACGTTCATACACTTCCTGCTGGTCGTCATATGCGGGAGTCAGGTTTTCCTGTCCCCGGTTGCTTTCACTGAAAGGTATATCTCCCCACATATCAGTAGCGTACGTTGCAGCGTAAGCTTTCATCACTTTTGCAATACCTACGTAATTATTGTTGCCTTCCTCTTCACCCTGCTCAATTATGATATTGAGGTTTTGAAAGATAGTAGGGTAGAGGTTGTTCCAGTTATTGTTTACCAGCGCAGCATCCAGATCATTCAGGCGATCATAATCCCTGAGCTGTGCATGGACGCCTGCTGTGTGCTGAACCCAGACGGAGGAGATCCAGGATGGATCCGTTCCGGAAAGGTTCACTATTGTGTTCATCATAGCCGTTGGCAATAAGGTGCTATTGGGAGCTTGCGTTGGATTATTCGGGTCTTCGTTATAATCCAGCATTGTGTCGTCGCAGCTTGCGAGAAGCAAACTGACCACAGCTATTATGGATATATATTTTATGAGTTTCATAATGAATATGATTTATATAATGGGTTTAAATTGAGACTCTCACGCCGAAGATCATACTTCTGCTTCCGGGCAGGTTTACATACTCAAGGCCCTGGAAGTTAGAGTCGCCGCCAAGATTGGTTTCAGGATCAAAACTTGGGTAGTCGGTAAACAGCAGCAGGTTTCTGCCTGTGAAATAAAATTCAGCTGAATTAACCGGCATCCAGTCTGCCTGATCACTTGTTAGGTTGTATGAAAGAGTAACCTGTCTGAGTCGAATAAATGATGTGTCATATACGTTCGATTCGGTGATGAGATCTTCATGCAGCCAATACTCCTGGCCTTTCACGATCTCAATATCGTTGGTGCCTTCCACAACAAGTTCACCATCGCCATCAATGAAACCTCTTGATCCACTAGGAACAGTGGGTGTTTCACGATCTTCTGTGACTGCATCCATTCCGTAAATCTTTTGCAGCCTTGTATTTCCGGCCCACATTTTTCCACCCTGGCGGATGTCAAGCATGACTGAAAGCCCGAAATTCCGGTAATTAAACCTGTTTGTGAGGCTTCCTGTCCAGTCGGGACTTACATCACCGACCGATCTTAGATCGGAATCAATCAGTGCAAATCCATAGCTGGAGCTCTCTTCATCACTGTTATAGACAATGTTTCCATCATCATCCCGAACATAGGATGAGCCGAATATAATCGGGTAGGATTCGCCTTCAATGGCGCGAATATTTGGGTCAACAAATCCACCCAGTGTAATATTTGTAACACCGGGAGCGAGTTCAAGAACTTCTGATTTATTACGGGCAAAGTTGGCTGTGACATCCCAGTTAAACGTTTGGGTCTGGATTGGATTTACATTCAGCATCACTTCATGTCCGCGATTCTGCATGTTACCCGCATTTCTCAACTCTGTTGTGTACCCGGAACTTGCTGCGGTTGGAACAGCAAAGATCTGATCAGTGGCATCCTCATTATACCATGTGTACTCAAGGTTTATGCGCTCATCAAAAAACGAAAGTTCAGTTCCCAGTTCGATAGTCGTACTGTTTTGAGGCTGAAGATTTGCGCCGGGAATCTGATTACTAAGTCCCAGACCGGTCACTCCCTGGAAAGGAAAGGTAATGCCGTCGGAAAGAAATCCGCTGCCCGCATTAAATGTACCGTAGGAAGCGGATGTTCCGTAAATCGGTGCTGCCTGTCCAACCTGTGCCCAGGAAGCTTTTAAGCTACCGTAGGATAAAATAGAATCATCAAGATCCAGGACTTCTGTAAAGACAAGTGTACCTCCTACAGATGGGTAGAAGAATGAATTATTATCCACCGGCAGAGTTGAAGCCCAGTCATTACGTGCGGATAGATTCAGGAAAGCCCAGTTCTGATAGTTCAGCTCAACATCTCCATAGAGGCCAATTATCAAGCTTCTTAAACTTGTCTCGGATGCATTGACTGAGGCAGCATTGGATAAGTTTCTAAAACCACCGATGCTCAAACCACTTCCGGTAATTTGAGTGGTTTTTTGCTCGAAATGATTAATTTCATTTCCAACCAGTGCACGTATCCGAAGATCCGGAGTCAGCTGTCTTGTGGCTTCCACATTGAGGTATGATGTAACTTCAGACCGGTATCGGTCGAACTCAAAAATCTGACCGGCACCACCGGTTGCACCGGATCCGAGATCGAGAACCTGTTTTCTTCGGTTATCAAAATAATCGGCACCCAGACGGTAGTTAATATTGAGCCAGTCAACCGGGTCATAATTAAAAAATACATTTCCGAATACACGGTCGGTGTCGTCTGTGTTTTCGTTGTTTTCCAGTGACCACCTTGGATTATCCATTGCACCTCGATAGTTGATTTGCGAGTAGGGATCATCATCTTCGGCAAATGGGGTATTCCAAAGATCGAATGTTCTGGGAGCCCAGTAGAGAGTAAACAGCGGATTGGAAAGGTCACTTCCCTGTCGGATCTGATCTACGGAGGTATTGGAGTAGTTTACACGGCCTCCTATTCTGAACTGTTCAGACATCACATATTCACCGCCCAGGCGGAAAGTAGCTCTCTGCATTCCCGTTGTTGGAATCATACCTTCCTGATCCACAAAGCTCATCCCAATATTATAGTTTCCATTTGGGTTTGCACCGCGCAGATTAATGCTGTTATCAGTCGTAACCCCGGTTTGAAAGAATGGAGATACATTATCGATTGCGCTGGTAGGTGCCGGGACCATTTCTCCTCTCGGATCTTCGATCATATCCGGGAGATCTGAAATTCTGGGTCCCCATGAGTTAGCACCGAAACTTTGGTAGTTGCCGCCGGAACCCTGTGCGTATGTACTTTGGAGGTCCGGTGTTCTGGAGACCATGTCAAATCCTACACTGGATGAAAAATCTACAGAAACCTGGCTTTCTTCCGCGGTTCCGCCGCCCCTGGTGGTTATAATAATCGCACCGTTGGAAGCTCTTGTACCGTATAGAACGGCTGCTGAAGAACCTTTAAGTACATTTACAGATTCAATATCATTAGGATTCAAATCCATAATCCGGTTTGGCGCATCAACACCTGATACATTACCGCCATCAACGGCTCCAGAAGAAACCGGAATACCATCAATAACAAATAGTGGTGCGTTGTTGCCATCAAAAGAATTTGCTCCACGGATTCGTATAGCAGAAGATGCTCCCGGCATGCCGCTTCCAGGGGTAACTTCAAGACCGGCAACTCTTCCCTGCAGGCTGGAAATAACATCCCTGCCTCCACTTTCCCTGATATCTTCCGCTCCAACGCTTTGGATAGTGTAGGAGAGTGATCGTCTGTCTCTTTCCCGTCCCAGTGCTGTCACCACAACATCATCTAGAAGCTGCAGATCCTCACTTAACTGAACATTGATTTCACTTCTACCGTCGACGTCTTCAGTTACGGTTTGAAAACCCACAAATGAAAATTCGAGTGTGTTTCGATCTTCAGGAACATTGATCTGGTACTGTCCATCGATATCTGTAGTTGCTCCGATAGTGGTTCCCACTACCAAGACTGTTACTCCTATTAAAGGCTCCTCAGTTTCAGCATCGGTCACAACACCCGTAACGGTTTGTTGTGCAGCAGCCGAAAATGCAAAAGCCATACTGATGAGAATAAGTATCGCCCTTTTAAGCATAGTTGATTTATTTAATTATTGAATGATTTTTAAAGTAATAGAAACCGGAAAATAGCGCTCCCGGGAACTGTGCATAAAATCTACTGATTAGAAAATAATTATAAAAAGAATATGATTATGTGATGTAACACAATTTATGACAATACAGATTAAGTTAACGTGTAAATTACAGAAGTGATTTTGTTGGGTTCTCTAACCTGGTATTGTGCTTAGGTCGGCTTTTTAACATCTCGTTACATTCGATAGTTTGTTTGTAGATTTGATAATCCATCTAAATAAAATGGTGTTTTGATACAGGTATATGAGACTTGAATAGAGTGGATATATAAAAACGGAAACTTTAAAAGTTCCAAAAATTCATATTTTAAAAATTTTTTAGAACACATAAAAATATAATAGTAATTATTTTAAGTTTATAGAATTTACATAATTACGGTAAAAGTCGTAAGATCAAAAGGGCACTTTAATCGTTAGGTGAAATCTACCCATATCCTGTACTAAGTATGTATTATTATATAATTCATTTCAGATAAATGGAGAATGCACAGGCACTTATGATCCCTTTTGTAATAGCGATACATCTTCGGACTCTATAGGAGAATAGTTGTTTAGAAGCGTCTCGATTAGAATGAATGGTTTAAAAAGCCGAGTCTGCTTGAATCACACAAATTTCAATGATTTGAGTACAGAATTTATTCAGGAAATCGTAAAGAAAACACGATCCCAGTATAATGTGTGAATGACGACGAACATCCTAATAGGGAAATTTCCTCCTGATGCTATTCTGAACTACATTCTAAAATGTAAAGGGTTACGTGTGAATTCTACATTTGTAAATTAATTTATAAAGATGCGCTCTGTTCAGCCTTGAATTCCAATCTCGATATACACAATGTAGAAACCTCTTACTTGAGCCCTGCAAAATGATCTGTATTTGTGCGAGCTTTTAATAGGAAAGAATTTAAGTGCAAAGGAAGAGAAGTTTTTTTAGAAGGTGAAAAAAATTATTTAAAAGAGCCCAATTTTGAGAGTAGAAATAGACATTATATACTTTAAAAGCCAATTTTCTTAATCCAGTCTTAAGTATGTTATTTGTAATGAGGCTTATTTTTAATCTCCAACAGATTTTTCCAAACCTCAACAGCCAAAAAGAAACAGCAAGTTTTTCTAAAGTACTTCCTATCGGAGGTAATAATTCCTCAAAACATTTAGCTGTTACATAATCTCAAAGTAATCGCACGAT
>LKNA01000212.1 GCA_001564065.1 Chitinophagaceae bacterium T5-Br10_B2g13 | reverse complement strand
CATAAAGCCTTTACTGCTACTGCAAAATTTGCGTGGATGGCAATGCCAAACACGAATGAAAGTTCGTGGTAAAATAATCTTTGTTCTTAATGAGATAAGAAAGCGCTTAAAGCTGTTATTTCTTAGAAATAGTAATGCATGTAGACTGAAACCCTCTTAATGTAAAGGTGGTGGATATAACATTTTTTTCTATTTGCGAATTGAAAAATATTTATAAGTAGCCGCAATTTTCAAAATAATTAAAATTTTATGCGATATCGTGTTTTTAAATGCACTTACTATTCAGGGTATGCACTTAACCATTTTGTTTATGCATTTTAAAAAAAGCACGTTTGTGATTTCCGCAATATTATTCTTACTACCCAGCGCTTTAATTGGGCAGGAGAGGGGAAATACTGCTTTAGAAGTTAAATTGTCTGGAGATTACTATTGGGGTGAAGGTTTTTCTGAGGACAGGCAGTATGCCATAGAACTTGCACGTCAGAGTTTAAGCCAGAAAATTTTGGTTAGAATTACATCAACTCAAAATATGAGAGAGGGAGAAGTTGATGGGGAATACAGTAATGAGTTTTTGTCTGAAATACAGGCTCAAAGCCGTATAGAGCTTCGAGATCTAATGATAGATGCGAATCAGCGCAGAGAT
Source organism: Chitinophagaceae bacterium T5-Br10_B2g13 (assembly GCA_001564065.1). Lineage (GTDB taxonomy): Bacteria > Bacteroidota > Rhodothermia > Balneolales > Balneolaceae > Rhodohalobacter. Next base: position 5,535 of record LKNA01000212.1, on the reverse strand, counting down.
GGCAGTTGGGAAGCTCTGGCATATATAACAATGGAAAAGTTTGAAGAGAATTTAAAAAGTACGGCTGCCAGACTACTTTCTGAATTAAACCAGGCGCTGAGGTTTGAAGAGAGTGGGCGCCATCAAAGAGCCATAGCTATTTACAGTGAGATATATTTGTCTACACTCTTTTTCCCCCGGCCAATCTTTATAGATGAAGCAGCAGGCAGCTCGAGCAGGCAGCTTCGTTCATTCGTTAGGGGTAAAATTATGGACTGGTTTGAAAACATTGAATTAAGGCCGATAGGTGTTAGAGATCGATCAGTTGGTGACAGGGTAGAAATGTATATCGATCTGCAGCTCCAATATAGAAATGAAGCGGTTAACGGGCTTAAAGTTGCCCTGAACAGGCCTGGCTATGGGATGCATGATGTAAGTAACGGTGAATCATCCATCTACTTTGACAGGCCGCTTGAAGAACCGGTTTCCAACATACAGTTCAGATTAACAGTTGATTCAAATATTATCAGTGACTCCGAATTATCTGAAAATTTAGGAGAACTGCTTCCTCAACACACGCTATCGGCCTCTGTGGATTTTAGTGAGGTTATAACCCTCGATTTTGGGGTAAATCGTATGACGCAGAGCCGCTATCGGTTTACGCCAATTTTGGGAAATCTTTCTGTTTTCGATCTTGAGTGGGAAATGGATGGCGATATAATATCTCAGGCCTCCATGTTTGATCACACATTTGCATCATTCACATCTCCGCGTAATATCACGCTTAGAATCAATCGTCACTCAGACCTCTATATAACAAAGAGAATTACACCGGAGGGTGAATTTGAAACCGTTTCTTCTTTTAAACAAGTAATTGAAAGCCGGCCGGCCGTTGAGGCGCTTACAGCTCGTTCGGACGTTGCTGACCGGGATGAATCTGAGTTTGTGAGTACAGCCCACTCTGCAATTTTAAGGGAAATAATGACTAAGAATACAACACCGGAACTGACAGAATATTTGTCAAACCTTCAGCAACGTAGAATTTTGCGATTTGGAAGCAGAAACGACGTAACCAACACGGCACAAAGCTATATAGCTATCATAAATCCTCAGACAAACCGAATTGTAGCATTTTTAACACCTGAACAAAGAAATGAACGCTTTAATCTTACGCAGCAGCAAATTATCAGGAGTAATCAAATTCAGACACAATTTAGCGGGCATGGGCCTATATGGTTTCAGTTTTCGCGAAATTAATTAAAGAACAGTAGCAATATGATATATATATATAAAGGTTTCTTCATCACATTATGGTTTACATTACAGTTTGGGATGTACGCAGAAGAATCTTCCGGGCAGGAGGCAGTTCAGGTTTATATATCTGATTTTACTCAGCATGAACTGAGACAAACCATGGAAGCCAACGCTTCAGCGTTTTTAACTGAACTGAATCGGGCATGGAGCAATCAAGACGAGCCCCGGCTTTCAAATGAAAATGTGTCATCAACATTTCACAGTGATCTTGACAGAATGTGGCAAACTGCACCTTTCTACATCCCTGATGATCTTATTATTCAGCCGGTTATTTCGCAAAGTGACGGCTACTATGAATTACGAAATATCCCACTATATTTTTTGATTGAAGATGAAGAAGTGTACGAAGAGGGAGTAATCAGGTTCAGCCCGTCCGGATTAATCATGGAGATTAAGATTGGCCTTCCCATACATCGTTATCAAACATTATTACAGCAGAGCCAGGACAGTGTTGACGGCGAAAACAGGGAGATTATACTCTCCTTTCTTGAAACATTCAGGACCTCATACAACCAAAAGAATATTGATTTTCTTGATAGTGTATTCAGCGATGAAGCACTGATTATAGTTGGCAGGGTTGTAGAGTCAACGGGTGAAGAGTCTGTATTTGAACAGCAGGTTGAGTACCTGCAGTTTAACAAGGAAGATTATATAGAGCGGCTTCGTACTATTTTTAATGCCAATAGCTGGATTAAAGTAGAGTTTGAAGAGATACGAATTGACAGGCATCCAAGACATAACCATATGTATGGGGTCTATTTAACCCAGTACTATAACTCTTCTATTTACTCTGATACCGGATACCTTTTTCTAATGATCGATTTTCGAAACCAGGAGGAGCCTCTTATACACGTTCGTACGTGGGAACCAAAAAATGAGATACCTGAACACAACCGCTTTGAAATGGGTGTATTGGAAATTTTTTAACCTCAGCGGCAGTGCGATATGATTGACTGTATTGATGCCGCAAACCATTTATAAAAATGACAAGACAAAATATTGCATTTTTTTATCCAAAAGCCAGAGTAATATTGTGATCAAAAACAGCTTTAAAGTTATCCTTTGCTTTCTATTTATGCTTGTGCCTTTTGTGGCACACGCTCAGTTATCGGAACTGGAAGTGTCAAAAATATCTCCTGATACAAGTATTCCGGTTTTTAGTAATTACCCGGGTATGGCTGCGGTTGAAATCCGTTCAAGTATCACGAACCTTCGATTTGAATCTACCTGGGAGATCGTTGCACAGCTGGGAGACCCTGATGAGGGCAGGTACATCTTAATTATTGAACCGGTAAGGCAGTCGTTAATCATCTCGGCAGCCGGTTACATGCAGGCTCGCCTGCCTCTTCAAATCAGTGATGCCCGCAGCGTTGAATATTATACGGTAGAGCCAAGGAGCCGCACAATTACAGAGAGGGGTACTCTCATCGTACAAACAAACCCAGAAGGTGCTACAATTGAGTTAGATGGTGTTCCGGGGCGGTTTGAATCAAACTATACGTTCGATAATATTCTTGCTCAGAGTTATATTCTTCGCATCTCAATGGATGAGTATCAAACAGAAGAGCGATTGGTTACGGTTACACCAACACGGCCGGCCATTGAACGAATAGACCTGATACATGATCATGGTTTTTTAGTTATTGAAAGAGAGGATGTCAGGCTTTTCCTTACGAATGAAGAAGATGGCAGTGAGTTCCGGCTTTCATACAGCCCGAACGAACCTCAAAAAATAGATATTGGAAACTACACGTTTCGCGCCACAAAGGATGGTTATCGTGATGCGAGCGGTGCATTTGAAGTAAATCCGGATCAGGTTACAAGGTTATCTCTGCCAATGGATGCTACATTTGGCTTTTTAAGTGTAACAGCAGATCAAGATGAAATTGAGCTTTTTATAACACCGGAAGGTGGAGTAGTAGAGACCCGAATTAATTACGCCGGTAATGCAGAGACCCGACTACCGATTGGCAACTACCGATACCGCGCTGCTAAACCCTCTTTTTTACAGCAGGAAGGTGTATTTAATATTACCCGAGAAGGCGATACCAGCTTGAATCTATCACTCGAGCCGGATTTCGGCACACTCAGAGTTGAAGCCAATACAGCCCGGGTCAGGCTAACAGCCGCTGATAATGAAGCCCCTCCAACATCGGTAAACAACGAAATTAACCTGGAAAGCGGAAGGCATATTGTACGGGTTGAAGCCGACGGTTATGTGCCTCAAGAGCTGCGGATATTCATTGAACCGGGCCGGCGTGTTACGGAAACTGTACAGCTCGAAACAGTTGATGCACAGCAGGAAAGGCTCGCAAGAGAATCACTGCCAAGAGGTGTACTTGAAATTTCTGCTGATGTAGATGCAGATATAATCGTGAACGGTGAAAAGCGCGGCGTGGGAGAGATTGCCATAACATTAATCCCGGGAACTTATGACATTCGGGTTGATCACCCTGTACGAAGCAAAAGCTTTAGGGCAACAGTACCCTCAGCCGGAGTGTACAATGAGCACGTTTACCTAAAGCTAAAGAGGTCGGGTGCTATTACACGCTCAGTTTTAATACCGGGAATGGGGCACACCTATACAAAACGGAGCAGGGGATACCTGTACCTTGCCGCAATTTCCGGGGCGGGTACATTTGCCTACCTGAACCATCAGCAGCAGCAATCGTATCAGGATGATTTCAATGCCCTTTACAATAGGTACCAAACTGCAAATAGCTCCGTGGAGGTATCAAATCTCAGGGCAGAAATTGAGAGCGTGAATGCACAGCTTAACACCACCTATGATTTGAAAATGATCGGTTTATATGCGGCAGCCGGCTTATACCTGCTTCAGCTTACAGATCTGCTTATAACCAGCCCTGAGTACGGCTATCGCCAACAGGCCGATAGCAGGATCAGCTTATCCGCCGGGCCCGGCGGGTTTAATCTACAGATTGCAATACATTAATCCGAGACACCCATGACACACATTAAGAGCTCTTTTACCACTGTAACCATTCTTCTGTTTGGAGCAATGGCGCTGTTATTCACAGTGGCCCTGCAGAGCTGCAATGCGCCAACCGAGCCGGTGTTTGACAGCCCTTACGATGAAAAAAGCGATGCCTTCATAGAAACGGCAGATCTTACAACAGCCGCTGCAGCTAACATACGTGCCCTTCATGCGATATCGGGAGGGCAGTTTAATACAAATTATGGTACACCGGTAACAACCAAAGGAGTATGCTGGAGCACCTCGGAGAATCCCACCACAACTGACAGCTGTACCAACGCAGGTGGTGGATTCGGCTCGTTTACATCTCAGATGAATGATTTGCAGCCCGACACCCGCTACTACGTGCGCGCATACGCTACCAATGCTGCCACCACGATTTATGGCGGGCAGCAGGAGTTTAACACCATGGACGGGATACCCGATATCCAAACCGGGGATCCGGATCAGGTTCTGTTATCTTCAGCAGTGATTAGCGCCGGCTTGTATAGTGATGGCGGGGCTCAGATAACCGATTGGGGAGTATGCTACAGTGATTTTGGAAGTGTAGAATTGGATGATTCAACCTGTTTTTCGGCGATGGCTAACACTCTGCTTGCCGGCTCGCTGGAAAATTATTATTCAACTATGGAAAAGCAGGTTGCCGGTGTCCTTGCCCCGAGGCAGACTTCACCGGGCACATCGGCCGGTCGATCTATTGAGCAGCAAAGTTCCACCGCTCCAAAGATATCTGTACCGGCCGGCCGGGATATGGCAATCGGCAACGATCTTGCCACGGAAAAGATAGTGCCACCTGTACGGCTGCCATCGGGATCTGATGAGGGTAATCGGCAGGTGCAGTCTGGGGCTGTCTCTGTGCCACTGGTGCCTCAATTATCGGCTTTAACCGGCATGGAGCCGTCAGAAAACACGATGGATGAGCAGTTTATAGTAGAGCTTGACGGCCTGAGCCCCGATACTCAGTACTACGTGCGCGCCTACGCCACCAATAGTGTTGGAACAAGCTATGGAAATGAGGTGTCGTTTACCACACTGGATGGTATTATTTCGTTAACAACAAGTTCAATTACCGACATCTGGGTCACCACCGCCCAATCCGGCGGTGAGATCATCGATGATGGTGGTGAAGAGATTACCGCCCGGGGCGTGGTGTGGGGTACAAGCGAGAACCCTACCGTTGAAACCAACGATGGATTTACCGAAGACGGCTCGGGCACGGGTGCCTTCGATAGCGATCTAACCGGTTT
>LKNA01000211.1 GCA_001564065.1 Chitinophagaceae bacterium T5-Br10_B2g13 | reverse complement strand
CGGTTCATCAGTCATCAACCCGTTCTCGCCCGAAAAGGAAGTATTCTCTATAAGACCCGGAAATTTCTGTTCAGAAATAAAGGCACACTCGTACCGGCACTTTTTGTAATAATCATGCTGGGTGGTTTTCTTCTCTACCACCTGCGGACAATGAACCACCAGGTTGAACAGATACAATTGGAGGCTGAAACTTCCCGGGCGGTCACCTCTTTTATAGTGGAGCTGTTTGATATTTCCGACCCCGTTCAGAATGCCGAGCGGACCCTAACGCCCTCTAACCTGCTGCAACGTGGACAAAGCCGGTTCGACGGACTGGACCTGAAACCGGAGGTACAGCTACAGTTACTTCACGAACTTGGAAAAGCCTCCACCCGGCTGGGGGATTATATAAATGCAGAAGCGATCTATTTCAAAGCGGACTCCATCGCCCGGGTTCATTATCCGGCAAACAGTTACCAGGTGGCAAAAGCTTCCCTGGATCTCGGAATTATTCACACCTGGCATAGAAAGTTTTTTATGGGCGAACGCTACCTGGAGCGAGCCGCTCACTACTATGAAGTGAATCAGGGGACCTACCCGGAAGAATATGCGGAACTGCTGCTCCAGCTTGGAATCTGCCAAATCAGTATCCATACACCTGAACAGGCACTTTCAACCCTGTCACAAGCCCTTGAAATTTCACGGGAATTCCAGATTGACCCTAAACAACCACTTAGGATGGAGTTGAGGCAGGCGGAGGCATATGTTCAACTCGAAGAGTTTGACCGGGCAGAAGAAATCTACCTGGAAGTACTTGCAAAAATTGAAAATCAGGGGTTTAGCCGGTACGATATTCACCGGACAGCACTCAATAGCCTGGGCAATCTCCACCAGAAAAAAAAGGAGTACGAATCCGCATTTAATTACTACGATACTGCAAAAAAACAAGCGTTTGAAATCTACGGAGACCTGCATCCGTGGTTTCTGAAGCTTAACTACAATCAGCTATTTCTATTTTTGGAGATGGGTGAGTTCGAACGCGCCCTGGAGCTGTCCGCACCTATGATGTACGGAAAGATTACCCGGCACGGAGAACAGAGTGAAATGGCTGCTGATGGTTACTCTATCAAAGCGCTAATCTATTTCATGATGGGAGATTTTAACAAGGCTTCGGAAAATTTTGAAACGTCTTACCACATCTATCTCAATCTTCTGGGACCCGATAACCAGTGGACTCTGCTACAGGAACTCTTTCTTTCCTTCAGTCTCCAGCTTCAAGAGGAAACAGATGAAAGTACAACATACTTCTTTCGTGCATTATCTAAACTCAGCAGTGATAGTGTTGAACTCGATTTTTTCGCCTCGGAAAAGATTCAGCAGTACATCACCTATTTTGAAGAAACCTATCCGAATGAGCTAAATAATAAGATCGAAATTCTGAGAGAGAGCGGTCTTTTGCCGTTTTTATAAAGTAAAAATGGAGTCGAATATTTTAGTGGCTCGAACCCCAAAAGTTTTATATGCATCCCTTATTGTAAGTTATTGTAAGCCAGTAAGAAAATAAAATCAAAAAGCTAATAACTTGATTTCACTATCCTTCGTACCCGCTGCGGTTAAAAAGATGCTTCCACTCTCAGTCACATAAGATTTTTAAGGGGGATTGGGTACATAAATAATCTTCTGTCTCCAAGCCCCATAGCCCGGATTATTCACAAAGCTCATTTTTTGCACGCGTAGCGATATTATGTGATATACTTAATGTATATACAATATTATTAGTGCCTTACACTGATACTCGCTTATTTTCGCGAATAATAAGAGATAGGTATACACAAAACCTTAATGAACTATCTTCAAAAAAAATATGGGCCAATTCACTTTTTAATCCGCTTCCATTATTGAGATCTCTTATAACTTTATTTTTGAAACAATTGAGAGATAAAATGACCAGCGAAACGTATCAGTCCGCGATGGTCACCAACCAATAATATAAAACCCAAAAGAGTGAATGATGAATGATTCAACTATTTCCACGTACAACTTACTGAAGCCATGCCTGATGGCGATCGCAATCCTCTTCTACTTTTCTGCTTGTAATGACAATATAAGTCCCGGACTCGAAGATTCGCTGGAGCTTTTTGCCGGGCTTGAAGAGATTCCGGAAGCGGCCAGCTCTAATGTAACCATCAATCGGGGAACCGATGAAACTTCAGATGGATGGTTCCGGATAGAAATCGAAAACATTGAGGCAAACCATTTTGTCAAAACCGGCATAACCGAAGCGTGGTGCCTGGAATGGAAAAAAACGCTCCGTTCTGATAACGACACTCACCAGGGGTAAAATGGTTTACAACTCATAATAACGACAAGTGGAAGCCATTGAACTACCTTTTCAGCATCCGGGGTGACCTTAACAAAAAGTATCCCAACCTGAATAAACGTGAAATTCAAGCCGTGATCTGGACCATTGCCGGACACATGGAGATTGCACCTGAGTTCGACGTTCAAACTCTGCCAGCTGATGAGCTCCCGTCAAGGCTAAGATCCAACGGTGAGGTGAATATTAACCGGGAACGAGTAGCTGAAATCACGGGTATTGTGATGAATAACTACAAAGATGCAGATATTCAGATGAGTGGAATTGTGGGACAGACTGCAGATGACGAACAGGATATTATCATCCCGCCAAATCGGGAGTATACATTTGATGGGCCAATTTTTGATATCACATCCCTACCTAATGGCAACCTTCTTGTACCGGATTTTGCCACTATTAAAGAGATTAAACATAAAAATAACAGCGTATCCGAAATTATCACACTTCCTGTTGTTACCGGGCCGGGAGCTGGTGGTGCAGAGGATAATACATTTATTAACGGCTTAACTTCAATTGGCGGCGGCAGCTTTTTTGCCACTCGAAGCGCTCTCGATCTCGCTCTGGGGGCTGCATTGTTCAGGGTATCACCGGGGAATAGCCAGCTGATCGGAGATATTGAATCGTTTACCCTTGGAGACTGGCCGGAAGGTGAGCCGGGACAGGTTCCGGATTGGAAAAATATGGGTTGTGAAATACCGGTTGGATTTTCTGACGGCCCTCAAACAAATCCGTATCACTTAACAGCACTTTCCGGCAGTGAAGTACTGATTGCAGATGCAGCGGCGAACTCCTTACTCTACGCAAAGAATAATGGAAAAATTGAAGTGGTAGCCACATTTGGCCCCGTTGTTGATCCCGGTAGCAATGAACCTATAGTTCTCTTTCAAGTGGGTGAGGATATGGATATCGACTGCTTTACTGAACCCGTACCCACTGCAGTGGCCGTTGGACCTGACGGAGCATATTATGTGGGAGAGCTGAATGGTTTTGTACCAGCAAATTTTGCCAATCAGCCCACCCCTGATGGATTAGCCAGTGTATGGCGAATAGAACCCGGTTCCCGGAATGTATCATGCCCGTCCACTGAGTGTACTAAAGTCGTTACAGGTCTTAATTCAGTAATCGACATAGAATTCGGGCCGGATAATCAGCTCTACGTGGTGGAGTTCGAACAAAATGGTTTCCTGGCAGCCGTTTCTGCCGATATCCCCATTGCAGGCGGAGCGGTGAAGAAGTGTGATGTTCTTTCAGATTCATGTGAAATTATAGAAGGTGGCGATGGCTCTCTGTTTTTGCCCGGAGCCATCACATTCGATAAATGGAACAACCTCTGGCTGGTGGATAATGTATTTGAACCAACGATTCGCCAGGTATCCCTTAATGAGATATTTTAAAACTTAATTTGTACGTAGCCTCGACTATTCAGGAAGAGATCAGAATAGCATGGAGTCCGGAGTGAGGCTTCATGCTATTTTTTTTAGAAACCTTTGCATCTGTCAGCTGACGGTTACAAAACAAATAAATTTTCGTTAAGGGAGCTTTAAAAATAGCTTTCTAACAACTAAGAGTGTTTTGTTCCGGAGTAATTCTGTCAAGACGTCTGATGGGAGACAGTGTTTAATGCCCTCAAACTCCCCATTTAACTCTTCAAGTGATCGGTTTTTTGCGTGGTCAGGTTTTTTTGTATTTAATATAAGACACAAACCCGCACAAAACCTTTCTTCAGTATGGACAAAAATCAATTCGATGCCCTCGGAAAAGAACTTAGCGGAAATATTACCAAACAAGGAGATTCCGGTTACCAGCAACTTAGAACCGGCTGGAACAGTTTTTTTGATAAATACCCTGCTGCCATTGCCCAATGTAAAAATAGTGATGATGTGGCCCGGTGTTTCCGGTTTGTGAAAGAATATGAACTGGAGTTTTCTGTCAGAAGCGGCGGCCACGATTATGCGGGGAAATCGATCTGCGAGGGCGGACTGGTGATCGATCTTTCCGGGATGAATTCCATCGAAATTGATTCGGCGGAAAAGACCGCCATAGTGGGGCCCGGCGTGCGATGGGGTGCTTTTGATGAAGCGGCGCAGGGGCACGGACTGGCAACTACCGGGGCTACGGTTTCAACTGTTGGTGTTGCCGGCTACACGCTGGGCGGCGGAACCGGGTATCTCGCCCGCAAGCACGGTCTTGCCCTGGATAACCTGCTGTCAGCCCGGATTATCACGGCTACCGGTGAATCCATTTTGACCAGTGAATATCACTATGAAGACCTCTTCTGGGCGATTCGTGGCGGCAGCGGTAACTTCGGAATTGTTACCTCTTTCGAGTTCAGCCTGCATGAGGTTGGGCCGGAGATTACGGCCGGTCAGGTAGTCTTTCCATTCGATCAGGCCGGGGACGTACTCCGATTTTATCGCGGTTTTATGCAGGACGCTCCGGAGGAGATCGCCTGCTACGCTTTCTTTTTAAATGCTCCTCCGATCGATGCATTCCCTGAATCCTATCACGGGAAACCGGTTCTCTCGCTGGTGATGGCACATATCGGAGATTCCGAAACGGCTCAGACAGAGCTCGCACCACTTCTCAATTTTGGCGACCCGATCATGAACGTGGTTCAGCCGATGCCATATACCGCTGCACAAACAATGTTTGATGAGGGAATGACGAGCGGAAATCGCTGGTATTCAAAAGCACATTATCTGGATGAGATCTCAGATGTGGCAATCGACACCATGCTGCAACATACCAAAAAACTTCCCGGTGCATTCTCAGTCGCCTATTTCGAACCGTTGGGCGGAGCCATAAACCGCGTTGAACCGGAGCTGACCGCCTTTCCGCACCGCGATTCGGCGTACACTCTGCACATTTTTGCCGGCTGGGCCGATACTGAAACTGATGAGGAGCCAATGAACTGGGCAAAAGAGTTTCATATTGCCATGTCTCCACACGCCAGCGGCGGTGTATATGTAAACCTGATGGGGCAGGATGAAGAAAATCGTGTCCCCGATGCATACGGATCAAATTTTGACAGACTGAAAGAGATCAAAAAAGAGTGGGATCCGGATAATCTGTTTTCTCATAATCATAATATTGAGCCAACGTAGCTCGGCTCGCCTGAGCCGAGTGGGAAGGATCCAGTCAGCGGATTTTTCCTGATTTCCGGGCTGACAGTAAACGAGTTCCCACCCAATTCACAAAATTCATTTGTTTGCTCAGTTCATAAGAAGCGGGTCGGCGACCCGCTGTACGTATCCACTCGCCTGAGCCGAGTGGGAAGGCTACAGTCAACGTATTTTTCCTGGTTTCCGGGCTGGTGGTAAACGAGTTCCCACCCCTTTCACGAGGTTCACTTGGTTGCCCAGTTCAAAAGAAGCGGGTCGGCGACCCGCTCTACGTATCCGCTCGCCTGAGCCGAGTGGGAAGGCTACAGTCAACGTATTTTTCCTGGTTTCCGGGCTGGTGGTAAACGAGTTTCCTCCCCTTTCACGAGGTTCACTTGTTTGACTGGATCATAAGAAGCGGGTCGGCGACCCGCTCTACGTACCTCGGCTCGCCTGAGCCGAGTGGGAAGGATCCAGTCAGCGGATTTATCTTGCTTCAGGGCTGACGGTAAACGAGTTTCTCCCCTTTCACGAGGTTCACTTGTTTGACTGGATCATAAGAAGCGGGTCGGCGACCCGCTCTACATGTTCCAGCTCACATTAATTTTGTTAATCAGCGCATCAAACCGTGAATCCTTCCGGACGGGATCCAGGACATCGGGAAAATAGTAGCGGCACATCGGTGTTGTAAAGGCGCCAAATTCTTCTACTTTTCCAAAGAGGTTGTGTGCTTCTT
>LKNA01000210.1 GCA_001564065.1 Chitinophagaceae bacterium T5-Br10_B2g13 | reverse complement strand
GCTGACAGGTCTTATACTTAAAACCCATTCATGGGTTAAACATACGAGCGCGGGATTTATCCCCGCGAGCAGACGCCTACAGGTCTTTATCTAATTCTCTACTTCGATATGAATCGGTACACGAATCTCATCCCAGTGGATGATCATTTGTCCGGATTCTTCCGATACATCATCAAAGTAGATCATCATTTGCTCCATAAATTCCCCCCCATGAGGCTGAACAGATACCCGAAGCACATCCATCGACGGATCGTATTGAGTTCCCCACGAAAGCTTGCTGTTAAAAATCACACTCCACTCATCCAGTCCGGGCAGGGTATAAAGCGAATAAGTTCCGGCACTCAGTACTTCCCCCTCGATCTCTACATTTTCAGAAAAGGTAATCACCGTTGATTCATTCGCGCCGGTTCTCCAAACTTCATCATAGGGAACAAGCTCGCCAAAAACTTCGCGGTCCCGTACTGCAGGACGGCCATAAGTAACCGTTACCACGGTCGTCCCAATTGTTTGAGAAACGGAGGCATTGGGACTAACTCGCGGGCTGTCGTTCCCACGTTCCTGAGCATTCGTAGCAGATGCAAAGATCAGACTGAAACCTAAAACTGCAGCAAAAATGGTAGATTGAATTTTCATGGCTTAAGTGATTTTATTAGAGTTGAAATGAGTTGATATAAACTATACAGATAATATTGATGCGATTTTTTTAAATCGTTCAATTCGTAAAGAATATTTAAAAACATCCTCTTTGTGGCAGAAATTTCAACCAAGGCCACAAAGACTCTAAGCCCCGAAGTTGCACTAAGATTACTCTGCGAAACTCAGCGTATTCATCTGCCCCGAATGCTCGGGGCCAGAACCATAAATTGCTCCAGAAAACACCAGACGCTGTCAGGTTCACCGAACGCTGACAGGTCGTTATTAAATTACAGTGAATCCTGCAGCAGATGCGGGAAATCCTTTTTGAACTTCGCCAGTTTTGGCGCAATCACTACAGAGCAATACCCGGCGTTTGGGTTGTTGTTAAAATAGTTCTGATGGTAATCCTCTGCCGTGCTGTAATTACTTAGCGGCGTGATCTCCGTTACAATCGTGTTATTCCACAAATCCGATGCATCCGTTTTCTTCAGTGACTCTTCCGCAATCTTTTTCTGCTCAAGCGAATTGAAGAAAATAGCCGATCGATATTGAGTCCCCACATCCGCGCCCTGACGGTTCAGTGTTGTCGGATCATGCGTGTGCCAGAACACTTCCAGCAACTCTTCAAATGAGATTTGATTCGGATCAAACGTCACTTTTGCTACTTCGGCGTGGCCTGTGTTTCCACTTACCACCTGGTTATAGGTCGGATTTTCAACATGTCCGCCGGCATAGCCTGACTCAACTGCCACTACCCCGTTCACACGCTGGTAAATTGCTTCCACACACCAAAAACATCCGGCTCCAAGAACGGCCGTTTCATAATTCTCATTCTGAGCATCTGCCTGATCAGTCATAGTAAATAGGATCGTAATTAAGATTAATACAAGTTTCATAAGTAAATTTTCAAGTTTGTTGACGGCTACACTTCAAACATCACAAAACTCCATTTCGTGCCCGTATTCACCGCGGAGGCGCAGAAAACACTGAGCAAGTTGTTTATCCTTTTCAGTCATTACCATTCCAAGATTTATTTTTTCAGGTATTGTTAATTCAAGTTTGAAATTTGCGATTTGGCATTTGGTGCTTGGTGCTTTAAAGCCTGCAGCCTGAATCGAATCACAACACTCCCTCCAAATACTCCCAAAGATTCTCCGCAATCACCCTGTGTCCTTCCGCAGTGGGATGAATTCCATCCGCTTGGTTCAGCTCAGGTTCGCCTGCCACGCCTTCCAATACAAAGGGCATAAAAATCACTTCATTCTCTTCGGCAAGTTCATAAAAGACAGACCGGAATTGGTTTGTGTACTGCTCGCCCATATTTGGCGGAGCCTCCATTCCGGTAAAAATGATCTCAGCTGACGGATACCTTTCTGATACCTTATCAATAATTCCCTGCAGGTTCTGTTTCGTATTCTCAGGATCTATCCCTCTCAAACCGTCGTTGCCGCCCAGCTCAAGCACAAAAACATCCACATGCTGCTGAAGTACCCAATCAATCCGCCGCAATCCGCCTGCCGAAGTTTCGCCGCTCAGCCCTGCATTGATCACATTGTGTCCCATTCCCAGCGAATCGATCTTTTGCTGAATAATTGCAGGAAAGGCAAAATCCTCTTCCAAACCATACCCGGCCGTAATGCTGTCACCAAAAATTAAAATCTGCTTTTCCTGTGCAGATAAGTCTGCTGATAGTAACAGAGCAATTAAAACAGCCGCAACCTTTATTATCCCAATCCGTTTACAATTCATAACTAAATAAAATACTTTAACAGGAATGTTTTACGTAGTACAACCTGTTTGTTTGATTGTTTCTTAACCAACTGATTATCAATGAATCACAGTTCCATCCTTTCCGTCGAAAATGTAACAAAAACGTTTCAAAGCGGAGACCATAAACTTACCGTTTTAGACAAAGTCTCTTTTCATATAGAAAAAGGGATATCCTGTGCCATCGTTGGACCTTCCGGCAGTGGTAAAACCACGCTTTTGGGTCTCTGCGCAGGACTTGATCGCCCCACATCCGGGCAGGTGGTTCTGAACGGCCAGCCTATTTCCGACTTAAAGGAGGATCAACTGAATAGTGTACGAAACGAACAGATCGGTTTTGTATTTCAATCCTTTCAGCTTATTTCCACACTCACCGCTCTCGAAAATGTGATGGTGCCTGTGGAGTTGCGGGGCGTTCCCTATCGCGAAGTGGAAAAGAAAGCGAAAGAGCTGCTCACTCAGGTAGGCTTGAAGGATCGTTATCATCACTATCCAAATCAGCTTTCAGGCGGGGAGCAGCAGCGTGTTGGACTGGCCCGGGCATTCATCCACAAACCGGAAATCCTTTTTGCAGACGAACCCACCGGAAATCTCGACAGCGAAACCGGCGAGCAGATTGAAGACCTTCTTTTTGATCTGAACCGGAAATCAGGCACCACCCTCGTTATTGTAACTCATGACCGGGAGCTCGCCAAAAAGTGCGACCGGATTATCGAACTCAAAAGCGGTGAGATTTTCAGAGACACGCTGTCTGAAGAGTCTGAAACCGAAACTGAAGAAGATGAAATGGTGAATGCAGAAATCAAGCCGGCCGGATGAAACTAATACGAGAACTCTTAAATCCATTCAGCTGGAAACTGGCGTGGCGCGATGCACGTCCGCAGTGGAAAAGCCTCTTCCTCTACACTTCAGCTGTAATTGCGGGTGTGGCTGCATTGGTAGCCATTCTATCATTCCGGAATGATGTACTTCTAACCGTAGATGATCAGTCGCGTGAACTTCTCGGGGCAGACCTGGAAGTACGGATGAGCGAGCCTTACCCGGAAGCGATCCAATCCTACCTCGACTCCATTGGCGGGAGCACCGCTGAAGCCGTTGAGTTCAGCTCCATGGTAATCTATGGCTCTGAAGGGCAAAACAGACTTTCACAAATTCGCGCCATTGACGGACCCTATCCCATTTATGGAAATATTGAGACCATCCCTGCCGACGCTGCACAACGGTACCAAACTGAAGGAGGCGCTCTTGTAGAGCAGTCTGCCATGAAGCAGTTCAATCTGCAGCCAGGCGATTCAATCCAGATTGGAAATATTCGCCTGCCAATTGCCGGGGAACTGATCTCCGTACCGGGTGAGGCCGCGGCATTTTCGCTGATCGGGCCAAGGGTCTATCTCTCCAAAAACCTCCTGGAGGGATCTCCGCTGCTCGATCGCGGCAGCCGGGTTACCTATAAAAGCTTTTTCCAATTTGATGATCCTGAAACGATTTCATCGGCTGTAGCAGGACTACGTGATCTCCGAAGTGAGCACCGTGTGCGTTATGATACGGTTGAATCCCGCAAAGAGGATTTTGATGAGATCGTATCCAACCTGAGTAAATTTCTGGGACTGATAGCCTTCGTGGCACTTCTATTGGGCGGGCTCGGAGTAGCAAGCGCCGTACATGTTTATCTGAAACGAAAAACTTCAATGGTTGCTACTCTTCGCTGCATGGGTATGCGCGCTGAACAGATTCTCGCGGCTGTAGCGATTCAAATATCAATGCTGGGCTTTATTGGAGCAGCTATTGGTACCGCTATAGGAATGGTTCTTCAGTTCTATTTACCCACACTGTTTGCAGATCTGCTTCCATTTGAAATTGTTCAGGCAGTCTCCCTTCAGGCCATCAGTCTTGGATTGGTAACCGGAATTGTCATAAGTGTGGTATTCTCTTTATTGCCGCTGGCCGGTGTAAGCACCGTATCTCCTATGATGACACTTCGAAGCGCGGAATTTTCACCTATACGGGCACTGTCTGCAAAAGTGAAAGGCGTGACTATAGCTGTTACTCTTGCTGTACTTGTTGCAATTATCGGATTTTTAACCGAAAGCCTGCTCGTGGACGGAGTGTTTACACTAAGCATGATTATTTTTGTGATTCTCCTTAGGGCCACAGCCTCTCTTCTGATGGCCGGTATCAGAGGATTGCGTCTGAAGTCATTTACCTACGTATGGCGCCAGGGAACAGCCAACTTGTTCCGTCCCAACAATCAGACCTCCATGCTGATGACCACGCTCGGGATGGGGATGCTGCTGATCGGAACACTCTATCTCTCTCAAGATGCCATACTTCAGCGGATCGACCTGCAGTTTTCTGACGACATGCCAAATTTAGTACTGTACGATATTCAGACTGACCAGAATGAGGATATCATTCGAATTGTAGAAGAAAATGAAGGCCGTATTTTGCAAAACGTACCCATTGTATCCATGAGGCTTGCAAAGTGGAATGGAAAGACTCCTGCCGAGGTACGAGAAGATACTACGGTAAACGTAAGTGGCTGGGCGTTGAATCGTGAATACCGGGTTACCTATCGCGACCAGCTCAGAGATTCAGAAACGATCTTAGAGGGTGAATGGATTGGCGAAGCCGATGGACTGCGTTCTGTAGTACCGATATCAATTGCCACAAATATCGAAGATAACCTTAATGTTGGTCTCGGAGATTCCCTTACCTTTAACGTACAGGGAGTGGAGGTAAGGACAACCATTGCCAGTATCCGAGATGTGGATTTTACCCGTCCCGAACCCAACTTTTTTGTATTGTTTCCATCCGGAGTTTTGGAAGCCGCCCCTCAGTTTTTTGCAACCGTTGTTCAAACAGCAGGTGATGAGCAAACCAACGCCATTCAGCAGTCGGTTGTTCAACAGCACCCAAATATATCAGCCATTGATATTGGTGTTGCGCTGCAGAGCGTGCAGGAATTCCTGGATAAAATTGCCATGGCTGTCCAATTCATGGCGCTATTCAGTATTCTTACCGGTTTTATTGTCCTGGGTGGATCCATTGCCATCAGTCGGCGACAGAGAACACGCGAAGCAGTTCTGCTTCGAACACTGGGCGCCAATAAAAAACAGATTTCAGGTATTCAGACGATTGAATATGCTCTGTTGGGATTGCTGGCAGGGCTGACCGGACTATTGCTTGCACTGGTAGCCAGCTGGGCCCTTGCCTGGTTCTACTTCGATCTTGCTTTCAGGCCGGATTTCTTGATACTTTCCACAATTACCGGCCTGGTCGTTCTTTCGGCTATTGCTATCGGGTGGAGCGGCAGCCGCCATATTTTCAAACACTCCCCGATTGAGGTACTGAGACTGGAAGGCGAAGCTACGTAGCCAAAATTAGTAATTTTTGGAGTCCTAACATCTTAATTAACGATTTTAAAAACATTTTCCCCTCCTTATGAAGGAGGGGTTGGGGTGGTTGGACCGACATTTTTTCCTTTAAAAAAGGATAAAAAATGAACCTAACTTGTTTGAACCACCCCTAAGTCCTCTCCTTGGAAATGAGGGGATTTTTTGACTCAAATGGATAAAAACAAAACGCATTTAAATCTTAAACTTAATTCATACTTTCGAATCTTTGCGAGAATCAGCGAATTTTTCTGTGAAACTCTGCGCGAAATTAAAAATGACGTCACTTCGACTTCTCGACGATGCTCGAAGTGACGATAAGATGATTATTTCCAACCAAAATTCATTCTCTTATCTTGAGCTCAATTTTAGATGAATTAAATTTATGACAACAAACCAAAAAGTCTGGCTGATATCACTCATCATCGTTCTG
>LKNA01000015.1 GCA_001564065.1 Chitinophagaceae bacterium T5-Br10_B2g13 | reverse complement strand
GGGATTGATCAATAATCAACTTAACTTTACATAATATATATTATACTACTTTCTATGTACTATTACAGGTATCTCAATAATTTTATTACCTTATCATTAAACTATTGTCCTATTTCATTTACGGTATGAAAATATTTATTGTCGAAGACGATCAGGTTCTGCAACTAATGCTAAAAAAGATGCTCGACCGTCTGGGTCATACAATTTGCGGAACTGCAATTGAAGGATCTGAAGCGATCAGGAAAATTAAAGAAACCTCTCCCGATCTGGTCCTTATGGATATTCAGCTCAAGGATGATATTGATGGTATACAAGTCGTTGAAACAATAAAAAAGGAAATTGATCTGGCAGTAATCTATATCACCGGTAACTCAGACAGTAAATTTAAAGAGAGAGCTAATAAGTATGGTTTTTTAGATTATCTCATCAAGCCTATCTCATTTGATGTGCTTACAGAATCTATCTCTAAAGTTAATTCACAGAACAATTGAGTAAAATGATTGTTGATCAATTTTGATCAATTTGAATATCAAATTTCCCTTCTTTGTTGCTATCCAGACGAATTTTATCCAAAATAGCATCCACGGGAATGGCATTTTCAACCACAAATACATCACCTTGTTTTTTAGGCCTCTTCTCCATACTTGTGATATCAATAATAAGTAAAAACAGGTTCTTACGACCTGAAAACTTGTTATTTAAATAGTCATTGACAGTTTCGGCCGCCAGTAGCGTAATTTTATTCTCTTCAAGGAGCTCTTCTGGCTTAAATAACCCTCCTCTGGTTAAATTTGACCATTTTCTGGCTGATACAACGTAAAATAGTAAGTCTGAATTCATGTCTAAGTTCTGTTTGCGATGTGTAAAATTGCGTCTCCTTTGTGAACAACCGGATTATAATTTAGGCCAATAACTTTGCCATTGTAGTTGCTCACTACTTTTACAGTTTCATTTCCATAAGGGTCTGTAATTCGTCCTAAAAGCTGCCTTTTACTGATATTATCCCCCAATTCCACTTTTGGGTGAAACAACCCGGCGATTTTTGCTCTGACCCAGCTCGATTTTTCAAAAATTTCAGTTTGTTGAGGCTCAGGAGCGTTTCTGATCATTGCTAAGTGTTTCATTAATCTTTGTGTCCCTTTAATGGCCTCCTCAATACCTGAGTGGTCAATTCGGAGGGATTCACCGGTTTCAAATACCAGGATTTGTTTCCCTTTTTTATGAGCGGCCTTTCGGAACGACTTCTCAATTAACTTAGAGTGTAAAATTACAGGTGGAGAAAATATTTTGGCAAGTTCTATATTTTCAGGTACATCAAATGTGCATCTTATTTGCGGAAAGTTTGCTCTGCTGGCACCGCCGGTGTGAAAATCGATACCATAATCGATTATGGGTATGATCTCATTCATTATGTTATAAGCCACCAAATTGGCTAGCGAACCATTTTTAGAACCGGGAAAACTGCGGTTGATATCCTTTCCGTCCGGAACACCGCGCACGTTTTGTATAAACCCGTAAACATTCATCAATGGAATTGCAATTACTGATCCATTTTCCGGTTTAAGAACATTTTTTACCAGCATCCGACGCACAATTTCGATACCGTTTATTTCATCACCGTGCAAACCGCCTGAAATGAGCAGAACCGGGCCGGGATTATTTCCTCTAATGACTCGTACCGGTAAATCAATGCTGGTATAGGTTGGAAGCCTGGCGATTGAGAGATTAATAAGTTTATCCTCTCCTCTAGCAACTTTTTCACCATTTATCTCTATGAAATCAGGCATTGGATTTAAACTTCTTGTTCTTTTTGAGTTTAGAATTCTCTATAAGCTTTTCAACATAACTTATCACTTCAGAAGCAATATCTTTATTGGTGGTTTTTTCAATTCCTTCCAGTCCGGGTGAAGAGTTTACTTCTAGCACGAGCGGCCCACGTTCCGACTGTAGCATATCCACACCGGCAACAGACAATCCCATAGCTTTAGCTGCAGTCAATGCCACTTTTCGTTCCTCTTTTGAAAGTTTAATTAATTCTCCGGTACCTCCCTGGTGCAGGTTTGATCTGAACTCTCCCTCCTTCCCTTGCCTTTTCATTGCTCCAACAACCTTATTATCAATTATAAAAGCCCGAATATCCGCGCCTTTAGCCTCTTCAATAAACTCCTGTACAATCACTCGTGCTTTCATGCTGTGAAATGCCTCAATAATGGATTCAGCAGCTTTTTTGGTTGGTGCCAAAACAACTCCGTATCCCTGAGTTCCTTCCAGAAGCTTAACGATTAAGGGAGCACCTCCCACACTGTCTATAATCTTCTTTACTTCTTTACTATAGTTTGTAAACACTGTTTTTGGCATTCCTACATTTGCCCTGGCCAGTATTTGTAGGCTTCTCAGTTTATCACGTGATCGCACTAGTGCCTGAGATTCTACAGCTGTAGGTACATTCATCATTTCAAACTGACGAACTACAGCAGCACCGTAAAAGGTAACTGAAGCGCCAATTCGTGGAATTACAGCATCTATCCCTTTAAGTCTTTCACCCATGTAATAAATAGATGGACGATCCTGCTCAATTACGATATCACACTTCAAGTGATCTAAAATAACAGCTTCATGCCCCTTATTCTCGATCGTTTCAATCAACCTTTTTGTAGAATAAAGCGATTTATTCCTGGATAGAATTGCTATTTTATAAGATGGGTGCTGCATGTTTAAGATAATCCTTGAAGAGTTAAATATTTTTTAGATACATCGACTAAAAATCTGTCAGACAGAAATTTACGGCCAATTAAAACTGGAAATTTCATTTCTGACCTGTCAGTAAGTGTTAGTTCGATTGTGCGTTTTTTTCCGAAAAATTTTGCTTTTCTCTTTATGGTATAGCGTTCCTGTATCTGTCCATTTGAGCTTTTTACCTTTCGAACTTTATGAACGGGAGAAGAGAAAGGATTTTCCTCATACTCAGGGTGATTGGGATCCAGTACAATAAATTTCACCCACTGCTCTCCATTTTGTTCAAATGGCTCTATATGATGGCAGTGTAAACTGGAAGTGTATGCACCGGTATCAATTTTTGCATCCAGATTTGAGATAGAAAATTCAGGAAAGTCAATTTTCTCCAATCTGCCAATGATGAGTTTTCTGTTCTTTTTTTGCAAGTTTTTCCTTTTTTTGATGGTTCAATAATAAGACCTTTTAACGTGTAATTCATTCAATATTTTAATCGAATGATTTTGATAGACAATGAACTTCAAATGGTACTGTTAAAGAGTTTTAAAGCCTCCTATACTTCATTAAATCATTAATTCGGCTCTAAATAAAGCAGATGACACATCATCCATTACTTATTCTAGATAAAACCCGCTGCAAGAATAATATTTCCAGAATAGCTAACAAGGCAAAACAGCATAAGCTTAACTTTCGACCTCATTTTAAAACACACCAATCAATCGCTATAGGACGCTGGTTTCGGGAAGCCGGTGTAACGGGGATTACAGTCTCTTCGGTTGATATGGCAAAATACTTTGTTCAGGATAACTGGGACGACCTTACGATCGCATTTCCCTTTTATAAAGGAATGGTTCCCGGCTTACAAGATCTGCAGAAAAAAGCCAGTTTGAGACTATTCATAAATAACGAGGATGACCTGTCACTTCTCAATAAAGAATTAGAGAAACAGTTTAAGGTTTACATTGAAATTGACGCCGGTTATGGACGCAGTGGAATACCAGTTTCCAGAAAAGGTGAAATAGAAAGTTTAATTCAATCAATTGAAGAGGGACAGTTATCTGAGTTTCATGGATTTTATATTCACGACGGTGGCACCTATAAAGCCCGAAGTAAATCAGAAATTAAAGAAAAGGTTAAAAACTCTATTACCGCATTAAGAGAATTAAAGCAGCTATACCCTTCTGCTAAAACTTCCCTGGGCGATACACCATCTGCATCAGTTTTAGATGACTTTGAAGGAATTGATGAGATCACTCCGGGCAACCTGGTATTTTATGATTGGATGCAGGTTCAAATTGGAAGTTGTAGTCCTGATGATGTTGCGGTATACGTTAAGGTACCGGTAAGCCAAGCAATTCGTGATAATAAAGCGATTGTACATGGAGGTGCAGTTCACTTTTCAAAAGATTATATCGAACATGACGGATCTAAAACTTATGGGCAGGCGTTTAAATTTAAAGATAATAAAATTTCCCCCATTAAAGGTGTAACGTTAACAGCTCTCTCACAGGAACACGGAACGTTGAGTGGTTTTGATTCAGCCCTAACTGATGAAGAAAATTTTATAAATATTTTGCCTATTCATTCATGCTTAACTGTTAATTTATTTGATTGCTATCACACTACAGACGGTGAAATCATCCAAAAGCGAATTTTGTCATGAGCCAAACTTTAAAAATTGAAGAGAAATATTCCCGTTTTTGGCCAATTATCGCCGCTGTAAGTGGTTTGGCCGCAATCATTTTATTTGCTTACTACCTAATGGTTGATGCGGTGCTGCTTGAGGGTTATTTACGGTTAATCTCTTTCTCATTTTTTGCTTTGATGGTTCTGAGTTTGTTCAAAGTAAAAGATGGAAAAGTTGTGATCGAATTCACTTCAGAAGATGGAACGCTATTTTTAAGCTACTATGTAAGAGATCGGCTGGTATATGAAGAGGATTTTCGACTTCAAAAGATCAAAGAATTGAAAGTCGATCAAATGCCAAATAAATCACTTTACAACGATTTCGCTAAGAAAGATCGATGCGTACGGTTTAAAAAAGGAAAGTCGGATGATTGGCTCTATATGGCTCAGCTTTTTGGGAGAGTAATCCCGCTAACTGAGGAAAATGCTATTAAAATCGAAAAATTTGTAAACCGGGAAATTGAAAAAAGTATGTAATCCTTCTAAAAATTGATTCCGTTGTCCAGCGGGTCCGGATCGTCAGTAAATGCCTGTTTCCAGAAAATATATAGACCAATAAATAATCCTTTCAGAATAAAGAATGAAAATACAATAATTAGCCCGATATCCTGGAGGATTAAAATAGTAACCAGATAAGCTGCCAACAGGATTAGCCTTCCTTTGTATTTTTTAACAGACTCCCGGTCAAACCGAGGAATTTTGTCAAACGGAATAGTACTGACCATCAGAAAAGAGAGAAGAATAACTACCGGAATCAGAACTCCAATTACACCCTGTTCAAAGCCGTCAAACAGAAAGAGTTTGTTATTGAATGTCAGGTAAAAACCGGCAAACATTACAGCCTGTGCAGGAATTGGTAGGCCTCTGAAGTAATCTGATTCAGCATATTTAGTTTCTACATTGTATCGTGCCAATCGAATAGCTCCGCATAATGGTGGGAGTGCACTGAGCAGAATTCCGATAATTGCGAGTTCGTTTAGTGCAAACGTGTAAATCAGGAATCCCGGAGCTACACCAAATGAAACCACATCACTGATGGAATCGAGCTCCATTCCGAATTCGCTTGTAGCGTTGGCGAGTCTAGCCATAAACCCATCAAGTGCATCAAATAAACCGGCAAGTACAATAAGCCATGCTCCTGCAACAAGATTTCCATCTGCAACCAAAATGATTGAGAGAAATCCGCAAAAAAGGTTCATCAGAGTAAAAAAGCTGGGGACAACAATTCTGGGAATTGGTTTAAGTTTTCTCTTTTTCCGCTTTCTATCCTTTTTGAACCGTAGCTTTTGTATTGGATATTTCATTGTTAATTGATTTTACCAATGATGGACTCACCAGCTACTGTTTTATCACCTATTTCTACGTTTATCGTAACATTTTCAGGAAGCAGAAGATCCATTCTGGAGCCGAATTTCATGATACCAAACCTATCGCCGGCTTTTAGCTGATCCCCTTCTTCAATATTGTAGACAATACGACGGGCTAAAAATCCGGTAATCTGTTTAAACATCATTTTCATTCCGGACGGGTGCATTACACCAAAATGAGCCCTCTCATTCATTTCTGATGCATGATCTTCCCAGGCCATTAAATATTTACCGGGATAGTACTTTAAATATTCCAGTTTCCCTGATATTGGATTTCTGTTAACGTGTACATTGAGCGGTGACAGAAAAATACTCACCTGAGTCAACTCCTTCCCAACATACTCATCTTCCATTACCTTTTGAATGAGTACTATTTTACCGTCTGCCGGAGATATGATTAATGAGTTATCATCGGGGGTAACTCTGTCCGGATCTCTGAAAAAATAGAGTACCAATCCACAGAGTAGCGCCAAAATTGGATATACAATATATCCAAGCCAGGCAGGTGCGTATGAGAGAGCAAATATGACAAGTAAACTAAACCCAAAAACAACAGTAATTGTTGGAAAACCTTCCTTTGCAAGCATTATTTATTAGCCTCCGAATGTGCGTAAAATATCATTAAAGGTTACGAGAATGAATAGTCCGATAAGTAGTATAAAACCAAGTTGTTGTAGTCCCATTCGGACTTTAGGGGAAGGTTCGCGGCGAGTGATTCCTTCGTAAACCAGGAACATAAAGTGTCCACCATCCAGTGCCGGAATGGGTAACATATTCATGATGGCCAGGGTAATACTTAAGAAAGCGGTGATATTCCAGAATCCGAGCCAGCCACCTCTGTCTGTAGCTTCACGGGTAACGTTAGCAATGGCAACAGGGCCACCTAAATTTTCGCGAACAGAGATATCACCGGAAAACATTTTTCCAATTCCCTGCACAATACCAAAAAGTGCATCGTTGGAGCGTTCTAATCCCATTCCCAAAGATTGGGCAAGGTTGTAATTAAGCTGTTCAACCCTGAAAGAATTTTCAAAACTTGGAGAGGCAATACCGATTTGACCGGATTCCGGATCAGGTGAAAGAGATACCTGAAACCGTTCGCCATTTCTATCAACATCCAAAGTAAGAGCAGAATCCGCTGCTTGAATTTTTTCTACCAGTTGAACCCAATAACTTACAGGTTCACCGTCCACGGCAACAATTTGGTCTCCACCCTCCAATCCGGCCTGATCTGCCGGGCTACCTTCCTGCACTGCAGAGAACGAACTTGGCAAATAGTGCTCTTGTGAAATAAATCCATCTCTGCTCACTAAATCCAGGAAATTGGGTGGTGTAGAGAGAGTAACTCTTTCTCCGTTTCGTTCAACTAAAAATGTGAGATCCCTACCGGTTAACTCAGATGGATTGAGTAACTGTCTGAAATGCTGAACTTCCTTATTGTTTACCCCAATAAGTCTGTCTCCGGTCTGCATGCCAATTTGATACGCAACAGAAGTTTCACTTACGTAGGCACCATTCATAGAATCTATTGGTATTACCGTCTCGCCGTAATGGAGAGCGATACCTGCATAAATTGCCACTGCCAGTATAACGTTAAAAATGACTCCGGCTGTAATAACGATCATTCGCTGCCAGACCGGTTTTGCCCTAAATTCGTCCGGTTTGATTTCCTCGTCAACAAACTCAGTCTCCATCGACTCATCGATCATGCCGGCTATACTTACATAACCTCCAAGCGGTGTAGCGCCGAGAACGTATTCGGTATCTCCTTTTTTAAAGCCAAATATTTTTGGTGGAAAGCCAATAGAAAATTTATTGACTCTCATTCCAAACAGTTTTGCTGCAAGGAAATGCCCCAGCTCATGAATGGTAACCAGAATGAATATAGCCGCTATAAAAATGAGAATGGTATTCGAAAAACTTAAAATCCAATCCATGTATATCTATCGTAATAGTGCGTTTGCGAATTCGCGAGTTTCTTTGTCAATTTCTAACAACGTTTCGGGAGTCAGAAGCTTGTTGTGTTCTAATTTAATTAACGATTGTTCAATAATTTTTGGGATGTCAATATAACGAATTTCACCGTTCAAAAACCGTTCCACTGCAACTTCATTTGCTGCATTCAGAATTGCCGGAGCCAACCCCTCCTGCTTGGCCGCCTCCATCGCCAGCTCAATGCATGGAAACCGGTCATATTCAACAGGATTAAAATCCATACTAAAGGTCTCACTGTAATCTAACGTTTGATTCGGGTAATCAATTCGTTCGGGATAGGTGAGCGCATAGAGAATCGGAACTTTCATATCCGGAGGCCCTAGCTGGGCTTTTGATGAGCCGTCAATAAATTCTACGATGGAGTGAATAATACTCTGAGGATGAATAACCGGAATAATCCGGTCGATTGGAAGGTCGAAAAACCATTTAGCCTCAATAATTTCGAGCCCCTTATTCATCATCGTGGCCGAATCAACCGTTATTTTAGCTCCCATATCCCAGTTTGGGTGGTTTAGAGCATCTTCAACCGTTACATTATTTAACTGCTCAGGACTATAGTCCCGAAAAGGTCCGCCACTTGCCGTAATAATTATTTTCCTAATGACGTCTCTGCTTTCTCCCACAATGGATTGCAGCATCGCAGAGTGCTCTGAATCTACCGGGATCAGCTTTCCCTGTTTAAATGCATCCAAACGGGTCAGCAGTTCACCGCCAACAACAAGTGACTCCTTATTTGCCAAAGCAACAGTTTTACCTGCCTGCAGTGCTCTGTAGGTAGACATAAACCCGGCAAAACCGACCAGGCTGTTCAGCAAAACATCATATTCCATGTTCTGCGTAACGTGTTCTAAAGATTCACTACCAAACAGAATGTTTTTGGGCTGATGTGAGAGTTGGTTCAAAAAATCACTCTTGTATTGTATATCGCAGAGAACCACGGTATCAGGCTTGAGACGATTGACCTGATCAGCGAGCTTTTTATAACTGCGATTAGCGGTTAAGACCGTTGTTTTGAAAAGGTCAGGCCGCGACTCTACAATTTCTAACGCCTGTGTGCCAATTGACCCCGTGGATCCTAAAATTGCCAGATTTTTTTGCTGCAATAAAATGCCCGTTTGTTTAGTGAAAGTTCTAAAAATAGAGAAAGTTTACTGAAAGTACGGTGCGGAAATTTCTTTAGCGGCTTTATACATAAGTGCATGAGCCTCAACTGTTTTTTGAAGAGTTGGTGCATAACCGCCGGAAAGTAGTAGCGCCATGGGGATCTCTTTTTGGGTTACCGTTTCAATGACCAGTCGTTCCCTCTCTTCTAAACCTTTCATGGTTAAAGAGAGCCGTCCAAAATGATCCTCCTCAAGAGGATCGATACCCGCAAGATAAAATACCAGGTCTGGAGTGAATTCGTTAAAAACTCTATCCAATGAGTCGGTTAGGGTTTGAATGTACTGCCTGTCTCTTGTCTGGTCCGGTAAGCCCACATCCAGTGTTGAAGGCGGTTTTACGAACGGATAGTTTTTCTCACCGTGAATCGAAAATGTGTAAACATTTGGTTCATCTTCAAAAATCGCAGCATTTCCATTACCCTGGTGTACGTCCACATCAATAATCATAACCTTGTTTACCCATTTTGACTGACGCAACACTTTTATGGCAACGGCAACATCATTATAAACACAAAACCCTTCACCGTGATCAGGCATCGCGTGGTGCGTACCTCCGGCCAGATTCCCTGCAATTCCATCCTGAAGTGCCATCAAACCGGTATTGATCGTACCCTGAACGGCCAGTCGCGAACGTCTGGCTAATCCTTTCGACCACGGAAGTCCCATTTTGCGAATCTCCTTTTTGGATAGGTCTCCGGTCCATACTCCGTGTCCGTAACGCTGAGTGTGCACCGTATAGAGATTGGCAAAATCAACCATAGACGGCTCAAAAATGGCTGACTCATTGAAGATGCCGTTATTAATGAGATAGTCGTAAAGACCCGAAAATTTTTTCATCGGGAAGACATGATTATCCGGCAGTGGGGCTACATACCCCGGTGAATAACTGATACGCAATTGAAATGGATTTTTACAGATTGTTTAATTTGATAAGTCCCAACATACGTCCGGCCTTTTCCCGTTCTCTTCGATAGGAATAAAATCGTTTGTCTTCAATGGTGCATAATTCGGCTGCCTGAATGTGATTGCTTTTTATTCCGTTCTCTTTCAATTGATGGATAATAAATCCCTGTAGATCAACGTGAGGTTTATTGTAAGAAACGCGGTCTACAAAAGAATCCGGAAATAGTATGGCAACCTCCTCTCCCACCTCGAAGTTTTTCTGCAAGATGCATGGACTGATATACACTTTAATCTCATCAGGACTGGAACCCAGTTCGATCATTTTATGAATGCCCTTCGGAATGATATTTCCGGCCGCTCCTTTCCACCCGGCGTGAAACGCTCCTATAACACCATTTTTAGGGTCTCCGGCCAGTACAGCGGCACAGTCGGCAACTCGTATTCCTAAAATTGTACCCGGTTGGTTAGAAACAAAGCCATCGGTATCGTTGTAGGTACCTGATTCGGTGACAGTTACAATATTCGTTTGATGCACCTGATTCGCGATTGCAAGCCGGTTCAGATCCCATCCAATTTCATCAAACAGGAACTTAAAATTCTGATCTACTTCCTCGCGTCTGGCATTGGTGTTGTAACCAAGGTTCAAGCCGGAAACAGCTCCGTTACGATTCACTATTTCACGGTTCGACTCTGAAAAAAGAACCGATATACGATTTTGATTTTGAAATATCTTTGAGTAGAAAAGTTTCATATTACTCTTTTAAGTTTTTGATGAGCAATGCTTTAATTTCATCAAATGGAAAAGATTTTCCAGTCCATATTTCAAATGATCGGTTTCCCTGCATCATCAACATTTCCAGACCGTTGATGGTTGTTGCTGCTGCTTCTTCGGCTTGTTTTAAAAAATGGGTACGAAGCGGATTGTAAATCAGGTCATAACAGATTTTTCCTCTTAACAGATCATTATCCGTCTTATTAACCGGCGAAGCATCACGATTGGGTTCCATACCCAATGGTGTAGTGTTAACAATTAGCGTTGCCTCATTCGCATAGGCTTGCCACCGTCCATAATCTACTGTAGTTGTCCAAAGATAATCGGAAGCGACAGAATTTTGTTCCGGTGACCTGGATACAAAAACAACTTCCTCAAGTCCAAGTTCCTCTAATCCGATCAGTACCGCTTTTGATGCACCGCCTGTACCAAAAACGATAGCCCTCTCTCCTTCAAGATCATTAGCATAAGGTCTGAGCGGTGATAAAAATCCGTAAACATCTGTATTGTGCCCAAAGAGCTGAAAATCCGACTTTGCAATGGTGTTGATCACCCCGGCATGTCTTGCGATTTCATCAATCTGATCCACTGCATTCATAAATTCACTCTTATACGGTATGGTGATGTTACAACCTAAAAACTCATCCCGGTTCATCCAGCTTATGAAATCAGAAATTTCATATTGATGAAGCTGAATTGCGTGATATTGGGCATTAATACCGTGATAGTCCAGTGCGGCCTGGTGCATTACAGGTGACAAGGAGTGACCAATTGGGTAACCAATCACAAAAAAGTGAGGGTTTACAGTTTTTTTTGAATTTTTAAATTCACTGAAAGATAAGCTCATGGAACCTTCCTATAATTATGGC
This sequence comes from Chitinophagaceae bacterium T5-Br10_B2g13, assembly GCA_001564065.1. GTDB lineage: Bacteria > Bacteroidota > Rhodothermia > Balneolales > Balneolaceae > Rhodohalobacter. The sequence continues at coordinate 37,867 of LKNA01000015.1, read as the reverse complement.
AAAAAAAAAGCGCCTCAACAGAAGTTAAGGCGCAATTTTATATATCTTTTATAAAATAGTAACGATTTAAGCCGTTACCTCTTTAGTCTCTTCTTCAGCTTCGTCGTTAAACGTGCCTGATTCAGCAAGTTCTTTAAACTTATCAAGATCTTTTTTCAGCTGAGCGGGAAGTCCCTCAATGAAATTAGCAAGATCTTCTTCAGCTTCGCCGAAAAATGTTCTGTAATCCAAAGAAACATCTACTCTAGTTCTTTCTCCATTGTTAAGTGGAGTAAAACGAATAGTACCTGTTTGATTCAAATTTCCATTAATAGTAATCCAAGCAAATCGGGTATTTCTCAGATTGTCAATAATATTAGTAGTCCATTGAAACTCCTCGTTCCCAATCTTGGTTGTATACTCAAACGTCTGGGAGTTGATTTTTTCTACTTTGTCGATTCGTTCCAGAAAATTTGTAAAATGAACGGGATTGGATAGCAATTCGTAAACTTTGGCTAAAGGTAAGTCTACTTCGATTCTTTCGTGCGCCATAGGTATGATTAAGCTTCAGAAATGAAAAGTTATAATTCAGAATTGGTGACTTTCGGGACGTTATAGAAGACATCCACAATGCAATAAATTTACGCATATTTTGATTAAGCTTCAATTGATTTTAGAAAAATATTATATAAATAAGTTTTGTTTCTACTATATTCACCTCTTTGCCCTGCCCTTTCTATCTGTACTGCTTATCAATGGACTGATTTCTCCTGTTCAGGCACAATCCAACATCAACGGACTCCTGCAAAATTATAGTGCTGTACAAACTACAGGCGACCATGAGTTTGTAGCAGGCAGAAACCGATTGAGACTTCAGCTCAACTCCTCAATTTCGGCAGGTAATATTTTTGTAGAGACCGATATTCTTCACCAGTATGCCAGAAGAGATGAAGACATTGAAATTATACTGCGGGAAGCCTATTTCGATAAGTATTACACTAACAGTGACATTAGAATTGGCCGGCAGATCATAAGCTGGGGGCGCGCTACCGGTGGATTTGTTACCGATATATTATCACCTGTTGACTTAAGGGAGTTTTTAACACAAGACCCGGCTGATCTAAGACTTGGATTAACTGCGATAAATTACCAGCGCTACTATGGCTCAAATTCCCTTCAACTAATTTTTAATCCTGTTTTTGAACCGGACAGACTACCTAAACCGGGATCGAGATGGTTTCCTGTACAGGAAATTCCGACACCAATTCCGTTTAACTATGTGAGACAAGAAGACGGGTTTCAGTTATCAGATGTTCAGCTGGCAGCACGATATGGATTGCGCTCCCCCTCCTCTCTGGATTTAGATATTATGTTGATGTACTGGGCACACCCTATGCCTGCCTACGCACTTAATATTAATCCTTTTAATTTTCCAAACCCTCCTTCGGTAGACCTGTATGAGAGTTATCACGCATCCCCCATGGGTGGATTTTCACTTGAGTGGATTATCGGTGACCGATGGAAAGTTCAAACTGAACAGCTTTTTGTATATGAACGACTCTTTACTTTTTTACCGGTATCAGTTAACAGGTTGGAACAAGCTCTGGAAGATCTGCCAACTGCACTTCAGGTACTGCAGGAATTTGAAGTGCGGGACGACGGATATCTCCTAAAAAAACCGTGGCTGCACTCTATGGCCGGAATAGAAACAGATCAATGGAATACGCTGATCAGCCTTCAATTTTACCTGGAAACGATCTTCAATTACGAAGACAGAATTCTGCCCCAGCAATTATTTCCATACGTAACCTTACTGGCAAACCGGGCATTTCTAAGAGATCGGCTACAAATTTCATCTACAGGCCGATATAATTTTTATGCAGAAGATTTTTGGTTTCAGCTACAGGGTGTGTATGAGATTGATGACGGCTTTGAAATTGCTTTGGGCACAAATCTTTTCGGCGGCGAACCGATTACTCCTTTTTACGGTCATTTCACCTTTAATCAATTCAGGGAGAACAGCTTCATTTTCTCAAGAATATCTGTCTATTTCTAATTTACAGGAATTTAAGACCTACATATTCGGTTTCAGGATCAGTATTTAAAACATTCATCAATCTTTACAAAGCAGAAATTTTTTGAAGCAGTTCGGAGAATTCATATTAGCCCATCCTAAGTCGGTACTTTTTGGTCTGACGGTCATTCTTTTTATATCCATTTTTCCGGCTTCAAACATACGTACAGATTTCAACCTGGAAGGGTTCTATCCTGACGATGATCCGGTAATAGCTGATTATGAACGACTTGAAGAAGAGTTTGGCAGAGATGACAACAGCATTATAATTGGTTTTAAAACAGACTCCTTGTTCACTCATTCAGTTCTGCAGGATCTCAAGTCAATCACTGAACGGTTTAAGGAGATAAACTATCTGGAAGATGTTATTTCCATATTAGATACACAGGAGATAAAAAGTATAAATGGGCAGCTATCGTTTGATCCCTATTTCGATCTCGAAAACAGTACAGACGATCAGCTTTTATCAGTTAAAGAGAACATTACACTCGATCCATTTATAAACGGTTCACTAATCAACCGTTCCGGTACAGCAACGGCTATTGTGCTCAGAATTAATGAGGATGAAAATACCTTTTTTAACAGAAACTACATTATTGATTCAATAAATAATGTCCTGGAAGAATACAGGTCTGATTATGAGTTCCACACTTCGGGCATCCCCTATTTTCGTAATCAGTATGTGAATTTGTTAAACTGGGAAATTGTGATGTACATCGCCATTTCGTCTGTTTTAATCATTCTTCTGCTTTGGTATATCTATCGTACGATATGGGGAGTACTGTTTCCAATGGTCATTGTGTGGTCCACGCTTCTTTTAACAGTTGCCATTATTCAGCTCACCGGCGGATACCTGGAGATTATGAGCAGCACCATTGCCCCTATTCTGCTATGTGTGGGCGTGGCGGATGCTATTCATATGATTTCGAAATATGATGATGCAAGGGAGTCGGGATTAACTAAACACAACTCTATCATAGAGATGTTAAAAACTCTTGGGAGTGCAACGTTTCTTACTAGTCTTACAACGGCCATAGGTTTTGCGACGCTTTTAACCAGTACCGTTATGCCGATGCGCAGATTTGGTATCTATACGGCAATTGGTGTTTTACTGGCTTATGTGATAACCATCTTCTTTTTGCCGGTCATATTATCGCGGCTTAAGAGCAAACGAATCTTTGATGAAAAGTCAGGTTCATTCTATCCGCTGTTGCAAAAATGGTTACATAAGGTTTCAGGACTGAACAGGCTTAACTATAGGAAAATGGTTCTATTTGGCCTTTTAGTGACCATTATATTTTCGATTGGTATAACCAAAATCGATGTGAATGGAAAAGTATTTGACGACGTAGGAGAAGATACAGAACTGATGCAGGACAGCAGGTTTTTTTCTGATGAAATAGCTCCGCAATTTCCGATGGAATTTCTTATTAATACCGGTGAACCGGATGGTGCACTCTCGGCCGATTTATTAAAAAGAGTATCTCAGTTTGAAGAGAAACTTCTCGAATATCCGGAAATTCATCGTGTGGTTGGATTACATACTTTAATGAAAGAAGTTCACCGTGTGCTCTCTGAATCAAAAAGATCGGAGGTACTTGACCTTCAACTTCCGGATACGGACCAGGCAATTGCCCAGTACACGCTGCTTATGGAAATTAATGAGGCGGATGAGCTCTACAATCTGGTTGATTTCGATTACAGTAAACTACGTATAACCGCACAAACTGAAGATGCGGGATCGAAGCGAATCAATCAGATACGGGATGAGTTCAGAAGTGAAATGGAAAGACTATTTCCTGACGAAGAAGTCATTGTTACTGGCACTACAATATTAAGCGCGGATCTTACTGATAAGATTGTCTACTCCCTGGCATGGAGCATCATGCTTGCTGTACTTGCTATTACGTTAATCATGGCAATGCTATTTAAGAGCTTTAAGATGGCTTTGATTGCGTTGGTGCCTAATCTCATACCGCTGATTATTGTAGGTGGTGTAATGGGTTTTGCCGGTGTGGATATCAAACCGTCGACAGCCGTTATCTTCACCATCGCACTGGGAATTGCTGTAGATGATTCCATTCACTTTCTGGCCAGATTCCGTATCGAATACCTGAAAAGGCAGGCCATGTTGCCATCATTAACTGCAACAACGGTTCGTACCGGAAGAGCCATTATTGTAACCAGTTTAATACTGATAGCAGGGTTTGGTACGCTCATCACCAGTGCATTTACATCCACTGCAATGATGGGAATATTAGTTTGTACAACTATATTTGGAGCTCTTCTTGCCGATCTGTTCGTTCTCCCTTCCCTGTTCTACTGGCTAAAGCCAAAGCTTAGAATTTAACCAAGCTCTTTGGAAAGTCGTTGAATGATTTTATGATGAATTTCATCAGGGCTCTCTGTGGCATCTAATACTTCATAGCGATCAAGGCGGGATAGTTTATCATACCCTTCACGCACTTTTTTAAAAAACCTTTCGCCGGCTTTCTCCATCCTGTCCTTTTCAGCAGTTTTTGTTCTTTTAGCAGCTTCTTTAGGATCAATACGTAAATAAAAGGTAACGTCAGGTTCAGTTTGATGTGTAGCTAACTGGTTTAATATTTCTATTTGAGTAAGTTCAGCTGAACCACGCCCGTATCCCTGGTAAGCGGTTGTTGAATCGAAAAAACGATCCAATACCACAATTTCTCCCTTTTTTATTCTTGGTTTGATCTCTTCTGTTACAAGCTGCGACCTGGCTGCAGAAAAAAGAAGTAACTCTGTAACCGGATCCATATCATCGGTTTCGTGCAGTAATAAATTTCTGATCTTTTCTGAAATTTCTGTACCGCCCGGCTCTCTGAAAACCGAAAAAGAGATGTTATTCTTTTTAAAATAAGCTTTTAGCAGTTCAATTTGAGTTGACTTTCCGCAACCGTCAATTCCTTCAAATGATATGAGCACAATATAAATTCAGCTTTTAGTTGAAATCATCCATCAAACTGATGGGTTCTTTTGGCATAACAATAGCCATCGCAATATAAGCAAGAATTGCAGTACCTGAACTCATAAAAAATGCAACCAGGAACAGAATACGAACAACCGTCGAGTTCATTCCAAGATACTTAGCAAGTCCTCCACAAACCCCTGAAATTTTGGAATCTGTTCTTGATTTCATCAGTTTATTCGTACTGCTGTAATTGTACAAATCTTTCTTCGATGAGCCGGTTTTTCTCTTTTTGAATGTTTTCTCCTTCTCGCTATAGAGGAACTGATCCAGTTTGTCGTATGTCTCCTTAACTTGTTCCTCTTCTATGGCCTCATCCTTTTTCTTTTTATCACCCGACTTTTTAAACATAGTAAGTAGAGTAACCGCAAGAAGAGCGCCGCCAATGTACGGCATGAACTGTATGAGCCCTCCGATAAATGGCAAAGATCCCAAACCTAAAACTTCTGTTGCAACACTATGCCCTATATAAGAAAAAGCAATAAAAACCATTGAGAGACCGGTAATGGTTCGGATATTCCAAATACTGGGCGTTGGTTTTTTTTCATTCTCTTCCAGAAACTCCTGAAGAGTAGATTGAAGTTCACGGTCTGATACTGTTACTGACGAATCGATCGGGGATGTTTTTGTACTCATAACGCTCAATTTTAAAGTCCATTTTTCCCATAATACGGGAGCAACTTACAGTTGTTGCACTTTAGCTAATCAGATAGCTTAAATGTAATCATCTCAAGACTCTTTTTTCAGTAATCAAAATATCCAGTGTTACATCATATGAATCTGTAGGTAGTATCTTTTTCGAGATCTGCTCTTCAAATAACAAGCCAGCTTTCAGGCCATTAACAGAAGATAAAAATCGATCATAATAACCTTTTCCGTAACCCAGCCGATTTTTCTGAAGGTCGCCGGCCACCATGGGTACAAAAATTATATCCGGTTTTACATGTTCAAGCGTTTTTTGATTAACAGGTTCAGGAACCCCCCAGCTATTTGGCTCTAGTGAATCTGTTGAATCTATTTCACAATGATTCAATTTACCGTTCTCTCTCATTACAGGCACTATTACCTTTTTACCATTTTTTAGTGCATAATCAATGATTGAAAAAGTATCCACTTCATTACGTTTATTCATCGAGGCGTAGACGTGAATCGTATTGGCCTCTTCAAACTCCTTAAGGTTAGTTACTCTCTTTAAAATAGAACTGTTTGATGAAGTGATCTCATTTTCAGGGAGATTTATCCTACGCTTCAAAAAATTTTTCCTGGCATTACTTTTTAATTCCTGAATGTTATCAGAACTCATAAATAGATCAGTTTATGTGTATCCGATTTATGATTCTCCAGTGATATAAGCAGTTCATCAAATAGATCCGTACCATATTTATTCAGGTAGTAAATAAACGCAATTTCACGCTCCTGAAGATTGCCGTTTGGATAGAGGTTGGTCTGAATTTTATAAATTCTCTCCATTTGAGTTTTTTCCTGCTGCTTGAGAGATTTGTATAACTTCCCCTTCAGTTTATCAAGTTCTGAAAAGTAGGTCGAACTTGCTTTCCCGGCAGTATTTTTCAGAGTGGGATCTATCTCTCCTATTACACTCTTCTTTTCTACCGTCAGTGCATCAATACGCTGTTTCCAGTCACCGAATATTTTTTCAAGGTCAGGCTGATCAGTCTGGTCGATGTAATCCGATTCCAAATCTTCAATTCGTTTATTATAATCGGCCGGGCTAAAAGGAAGTTTTTGGAAGATACGGTCAACGCTGCTTTCGATAAACGTGCCGCTGAATCTTGGCATAATCTGTGGCATTGACTGGTCAAAATAGTCATAAACGCCATTCATTTGAGCATAATAGGCTATCTCTCCGGGGCCGGCCACGTAACTCAATGTAGGTAAAAGTTTATCTTGCAGAACAGGTCTCAAAAATACATTCGGAGAAAATCGATTTGGACTCTTATCGATTTCATTAATCAGTTCATTTGAGTTCCAGCGTTTATCGCTGTTATCAATAAACCAGACGTCACCATCGTACTCAACTTTAACTCTAAAGCCGCGATCGTCTATATAGAAGAGATTACTGTTATTGAGATAAACCTGCCCCTTATAGCCGGCTTTTTCAAGCTTTTTGGTATTTTCTTTTAGCCTGTCAAAAATATCATCTGCTTTGGCAACGCTTTGAGTGAGCGTGCTCTTCGTTAAATTTTTGATTGATATATCGTTGCTTCCGGTGAGAATAAGACCATATCTGCCGAATAATTTTTGCAGCATAAGACCGAAAGCCTGATCAACTGAATGATTTTTACTGTAGCTGCTTTCGAGAATATTCCAAAGATCTTGGCTGAAATCTGTTTCGATAATCCCCTCTTTCACACAGGTTTCTAACTCTTGAATTACTTCATCCAAAGTATATTCACTTACTCTTTTACCCGGCTGATTAAATGAAACTGAACATTTTTTAACATCATCTCTGCTGAACAGATTGATCCCGGATATCTCCTCTATATCATGATCTTCATCAGCCAGCCAAAAAACAGGAACTACAGGTTTACCCAATTCACTTTCATACTGCTCTGCTAATTGAATTGCAGTAAGAGTTTTAAATACGGTAAATAGCGGACCTCCATATAACACCATCTGTTGCCCCGTAACAACCGCTAATGTTGAGGGATCACGTAGTTTATCAATATTCGATAACGTTTTTTCAGAGGGTGAAAACTTAGAATTAAACACCTTAAGAAGATCGGCAACTTTATCTCGGTCTGTTGAGAAAGTAAATTCTTTAGCTCTTTTTTTTAAATCTTCATGTGAAAACGGATGTACATCAAAAAAGTTTAATATCTCACTTTTCTGTTCTGTGTAGTCTCTAAAAAGATTTGAAAATGGTAATTCAGAAAACGGATGAGATTTTATTTTCACTTCAGCCTTTCAGTTTTTGAATTTGATCCCTGATCTTAGCCGCCTTCTCATAATTCTCAGTTTCTATAGCTGTTTGCAGTTCCATTTCCAGCTCTTCCATTTTAGTCATCTCCTTTTTACCGGCCTCTTCTGCACTCTTTTTGGATTTATCCTTTCCTTTTGGAGTGGTTTCACCTGTTGTTTTCTCCGTTTCAATGCCGGCCTCATCCAAAACAGTTGTATTAACATAAATTGAGGCACCAAAACGAATGGCCAATGCAATTGCATCACTTGGGCGGGCGTCGATGTCGAAAGCTTCTATATCGTCTCCTACACAGTGAATCTGAGCAAAAAACGTTCCTTCGCTGAGATCGTTTATGACTACTTTTTCCACTTTAGAGTCAAAACTCTCAACAATACTTTTCAGTAGGTCATGCGTCATAGGTCTTGGAGGTTTTATACTCTCAAGTTCAAGTGCGATAGCCTGTGCTTCGAACGTGCCAATAATTATTGGGAGTCTTCTGTTGCCTTCAGATTCTGATAGAATCAGAGCGTACGCACCGCCGCTGCTGGGGCTGGTGGAAAGGCCCAATATGTCCATTTTTACTGTCTGCAAATCCTTCTCCTTAAATTTTTATAAATCCTTACCTTTCTTAAAGGTAACTAATTATTTTTTTCACTTAAACAGTTCTTTGCTGTTCAATAAACATAAACACGTTTTGGATTTAAACATTCCGTTAAAAAATCATATCTGGAAAATTGCCGCAATTGGTCTGGGGCTAATTATATCTATCTTAATTATTCACATCATGCAGTTTATCAATATTGCACTGTATCCGATTGACGAAACTATTGTGGATTTTAGTCCATCGGTATATAATGACTTCATTAATGACAATCCTGTTTTTTTAATTGGTATTTTATTTAGCAATTTAACCGGAAGTTTTGTGGGTGGTGCAATTGCAAAGCTAACCCACCCTACTGTTACTGTAATGATGGCCGGATGGGTTGGAACAGTACTGTTAGGTTTAGATATCTACAATCTTATAGCAGTTGATTACCCGCTATGGTTTTGGTTACTTTCCATTGTCATTTACATACCGGCTGCCTGGCTTGGTGCCTTCGCCGTTAAATATACCCAATTTAAGCAATTAGAGGAGTTACAGTGAAAGTTGATATAAAAGAGAAAAGAAATCCCAAAACCGGTAATCCTATTACGGTAATATCGGGAGTAAATCATAACCCCCAACATATTGAGAAACTGGCAAAGAAATTAAAAAGCAGCTGTGGAGCCGGCGGACATGTGGAAGGGAAAACAATTATTGTACAGGGATCTCATACAGACAAAGTAAAAACAATTTTATCTAAAGAAGGTTTTACTTTTTAGATAACACATGCATAATATAGTGCTGTAAATTTTTACCGAATACGATTGTTAGATTCTTTACATTACCCATAAATAACAGAAACTTAAAATAGTAGAGCTTTGGAAAAAGACAATAAAAAAATACTGTTGGTTGAAGATGATGGAGTGCAACAGGTCATTATGGAGCGTTTTATCAATAAACTTGGCCATACCGTACTCGCCACGGTATCTGAAGGAGCGGCAGCTGTTGATTCAGCATTGAAGCTTAAGGGTGTTGATCTGATTATCATGGACATTAAACTTGGGGACGAACTGGATGGTATTGACGCCATGAAAGAGATTCGAAAAAAATCGGATGTAAAAGTAATCTATATAACCGGTAATACCGACGATATTACAAAAACCCGCGCTTCTGAAACTAATCATGAAGCGTTTATCTCAAAACCTATCACACCAGAAAATCTTGAACGAGCAATTTCGGAAGCTTTTAAAACATAATTGATTCTTTTTCGTATTGCCTGAATGAGAACAAGAGGTCATTTTCAGGTTAAACATTATGCTACATAAATCTATCTATTTACTCACCTTAATTTTTCTGTTATCCCTACCCTCCCAGGTACAATCAGAAAATAAAAGCTCAACGTTACATACTGTAGGGACTGACTCACTTAAAGTGGGTCTGGTTTTAAGCGGGGGCGGTGCGAGGGGTATTGCCCATATTGGTATTTTAAAAGCATTAGAGGACGCCGGTGTGCAAATAGACTATATCACCGGTACAAGTATGGGAAGTTTAGTTGGCGGGCTCTACGCTATTGGATATTCTGCTGATCAGCTCATAGAACTCAGCAGAACCAGTAACTTTATGGAGCTTTTTACGGAAAGTCCTAACCGCAGATATATATCTAATTATGAGAAAGGTTTTGATGAACGAACAATACTGTCTGTACCTATCAGCGATAGCGGTTTATCTCTACCTTCCGGAATAATTACGGGACAAAATATTTATTCCTATTTGTCCCGTCTGGTATGGTCAGCTCACGGTACTGAAGATTTTGACAACTTCCCGATCCCTTTTGCTACCATTGCCACCGATATTGAAACCGGCGAGGCCGTTGTTTTTCGATCGGGATATTTACCGGATGCCATCCGTGCCAGTATATCTATTCCATCAGCCATGGCACCTCACAAGATTGATGGCAAATACTATGTTGATGGAGGACTTGCTCGTAACCTTCCGGTACAGGATGCAATCGATATGGGAGCTGATTTTACGATTGCTGTTGATGTTACTACACCACTTCAGCCCGGTGATAGTTTAAAAACGCTCACCGAAATCATGAATCAGTCTGTTCAGTATAGAATTAACGAACGTGTTAAAGAAGAGAAAGAGAAAGCTGATATCGTTATCACAATGCCGGATATTGACAAATATTCCATCGCTTCATTCGACTTGATGGAAACTTTCCTCCAAATTGGTTTAGATGCCGGCGAACAGTACGCGGAGGAGTTTAGAAGGGTTGCTCAGAAACAAAATCGAGTGTATACTCCCAGAGAGCCAATGGATGCTCCGGCCCCCCTGCCCATTCAGGATGTAATCATTGAAGGAAACAATCTTTTTGATGATGATTTCATCAAGAGAAAGCTTCAGTTTGAAACAGGAGCCAGATTAAGCCCGGAAATGATTGATGAAAAGATTAGTCGTCTTTACAGCTCACAATACATCGAACAGGTTACATATCGAATTCAACCCGATACCCTCTACTACTATAACCTCCACATTAACGTAAAAGAGAATCAGAGCAACAACTTTAAAGTTGGCCTGAGGTACGAGTCACAAACACAGGCATCAATTCTTTTTGAATCTTCGTTTCAAAATCTTTTTCATGAAGGATCGATTAACAGGCTGGAAGCACGTTTAGGCGATCAGTTAATGTTTGGGGCTGATTACATCTACTATGGGGCTCTTGGCTCCAGGTTTGCAGCTTTAACTACACTGCAATATCACACTGAGAATGTAGACTGGTTCGTGGACGAAGTGAGAGTATCCAGGTTTGAAAACAATAAAATTCGCGGTGAACTTTCTTTTGGAAACTATTTTAGTACACAGCATCTGTTTGCTTTGGGGATCAGAAAGGATTTTAATTTTCACAGAAATGAAATCAATCCTGAACAGATAGAACCTGCAAATGAGGGGTATCATGCACTTTTCGCCAAATACAGATTCGATTTTTTAAACAGAAAATCATATCCATCCAGCGGACACAGAGTACTGGCTCAGTTTTTTTACAGCGATCCGATGATCTTTAGTCCTCTACAGTTTTCATCAGCCAGATTATACTGGCAGGGATTTTATGAATTATCGGATGACATTTCATTGACAAACAGCTTACTCGCCGGCTACTCATACGGGAATGAGTTACCCTGGGGTTATTGGTTTTCTCCAAACAGACACTACTTAGATATTGGATACCTTCAGTTTGGTGGGATCGACCGTTATGAAGTTTCTACTCCACACATTCAGATGGCATCGGTAGGGCTGCAGGCAGAGCCTTTTTACCACAGGTTCATTAACATAGATTTTTATGCCGGACGATTCCTTACCGATTGGAATATTAATCCAAATGAGAATGACATTGACTATGGAGCTTCACTATCTTTAGGTGCATTAACCATTGTGGGTCCGATAAAGGTGATTCTCTCAACCGATACCGTAAATTCATTTAAGGCAGAACTTCAATTAGGATATCAATTTTGAAAAACGAAGCTGAAATCAGAAATCAGATTTCAATCATTCAACAAGAGTTAGATAATAAACCGGATCGTCCCGATCTCCTGCATGATTTAGGAATCGGATATTATCTTTTAGGTGAGTTTCCAGAATCAATAAAGTATTTAAAAAAAGCAGTTGATCTGGCCCCGAAAAAAGTAGCATTTCTGTTCAATTTAGCCAACTCGTACAATGAAAATGATGAACCCGGCATGGCCATTGATCTGTACCTGAGGGCGCTGGACCAGAATCCAAATCATATACCCTCCCTCAATAACCTGGCAGACTGTTACGAAGCGGTTGGTCAGTTTGATAAGGCACATGAACTGTTTCACTATCTGACCCGAATTAACGGAGAGAACGCACTTTCACACTTTAATCTCGGCAACTTCTTCATAAGACAAAATCAGCATATTGAGGCTGCAAGGTGCTACGAGGAGTCTATAAAAAGAGATGAGAATTTTGTTGACGCCTACCACAATATTGCATGGATTTTAAAACAGGCAAAAGCTGATGTGGAAGCAATGGAGTATATTCAGAAAGGATTGAATATAGACTCAGGGCATGATGAGCTATTAAAATTGAAAGCTGAAATAGAAGACAGAAAGAGTTAAATAGCAGTTAATGATCTGTCCGCTACCCTCTTTGCATTCAAATCTGCTGTTTCTTTTTCCAGTTCCAAAGCAAATCTTGAAGCCATCTTTTGATCAAAACCCGGTCCGGTTTTTCTTTTTGGAAGAGAACCCAGAGCGGAACGAATATTTTTACTGTTACAGGCATCTCGGTTTACAACTTTAGAACTTTCCATCAACTCTTTAAAAGCTGAAAGCTCAGAAGTCGATAATCTGTCCTCGCTGTAATCGAGGATAAAATCTGTTAGTATTGTGCTTTTTTCAGGCTTGGTAAGCATAAGTGTATGAATTTCTGTTTGGCGTTCAGAAATTCATACTCTCATTTAATTAAATTGTTTCCGAGTTAACATAACTGCCGATAATTTCCTGCAGTTGTTGCCGGCCACGGTTAATTCTGGATTTAACTGTGCCCATGGCTGTATCGGTAATTTCTGCAATTTCTTCGTAAGTCAATTGCTGAATATCTCGCAATATAACCGCCTCGCGGAAATCATCATTTAGTTCCTGAAGGGCTCTTTCAAGCTCCTTAACGCTTAATTTAAGGTGAAGCTCTTCGTCCTGCAAAATAACGGTATCTTCAATCTGCATTTCACGATCGTCAGGATCTGAATCGTCAGCATGGATAGAAATTAAGCTCATTCGCTGCTTTTTCTTGTACATGCTTTTGGCAAGGTTCAGCGCAATAGTGTACATCCAGGTAGAGAGTTTCGCAACTCTCTCATATGAATGACGGCTGCGGTAAACTCGCAAAAAGGTTTCTTGTACCAGATCTTCGCAGTCTTCGTGATTATGTGTGTACCGATACAAAAAGTTATGAAGTCTGTCTTTGTATCGCTGAACGATGATGTCGAACGCCTGAACTACGCCTGCTTGTAGTTGTTCCATTACATCTTCGTCTGACATTTGTCTTAAATCGGATACTTTAGAAGCTTTCATTGTATTACCCCTTTTTAGTTGCTTGTTTACCGCAACACCGGGCTAATACATTTAGCCGATGATGCGCTTAAGCAGAAGGAGAAATATCGATGAGGTATCCAATGTGCCGAAGCCTTTTGCTGCCCGATCTGCATCGAGCAAGGCTTCAAATATCCGGGGCATCTCTGCCAGCCTGAATTGCGAGGCTTCCCGCCACTGAGCATTAAAGATGTAATTACTTTTAATTCCCAGTTCGGATTGAACCTGATCTTTTGTAAGACCTTTTTCAGTTAGCCTGCATATTTGCCAGATATTGCAAAACACAATGTAAAAGAACCCCAACGTCTTAATTACTTCTCCAACGCTGTAGTTATTCTGTTGCAACATCTGTTCCGATATGCCAAGAGCCTGATGCAGATTTCGGTTAACCACCGCTTTTTTTAGCTCTACGACGTTATAATCGCGATATGACCCGGAAATTTTTTTTATGTGGTCAATTTCTATCCGTTCATTAGTGTCCACAAAAGTACACACTTTTTCCAATTCAGTGGACAGTAGCTTTAAATCCGGGCCGGCCATTTGGGCCAAAAGTTGTGCGGCAGCTGGGTGTATATCTCTCTTGTGAATATTTTTAGTCCAGTCGGATATCCAGTCGGGCAACTGATAATCCGGTACTTCTTCAAACTTATACTGTGATACGTTGTTGCTGCTATTTAGTTCCTTACCGAGCCCTGTTCGTTTATCCGGAAATTTTTTATCTATAAGGCAGAGTACACAAGTGGGATTTGGCTGCTTTAAATAAGGGATAAATTGGTTCAGAGAACCATCCTCTATTTTTTCTCCCAGTTTGATAAAATCTCTTACAATCACCACCCTTCGTTCGGCCATCATTGGGTAGCTGCGGGCAATACTTAACACTTTTGCCGGATCAGATTCAGAACCGTAAATCAGGTCAAAATTAAAATCCTTCTGATCATCAGGGACAAACTTTTCAATCTCATCCTGCAGCATGTCTTTAAAAAAATCCTCTTCACCGTAAAGGTAGTAGACAGACTTTACATTTTTCTGTCCCTTTATTTCGCGAAAGGCTTCTTTAAAGAGATCAATACTGCTTTTTTTAGCCAAAAGTTAACTCTGGTTTTTGAGTTGATGAATTGGTTGATTTACAATGTAAGGTATGAAAAAGAGATTTAAATTTTAGGCATAATTCAGGTCAGCCAAGTTCACGCTGAAGCCATAAAATCGTGTCTATCCCGTCAGGTTTCCACCATATATCAGGAGTTTGTGCCTTAGACAGTTGGTCTGTTTCTATATTTAATTCTTTATTCAAGGCTATCTCTTTCTCTTTATCGGTTGTGTAAACAGTTTGCAGGCCAACTCTATACGTTTCGACGATATCCTTAAGCGTCTCTCTGTCTCCTTTAATCCACTGTAATACAAATTTATCGGTAGGTTCGGATAATTTCTCTTCGATCAAAAAATCATTCAGCCACGCCTGTTCAATTTCTACAGCTTTATTGGTGGCAAATCGGTAAAAAAGTGAATTTGAAGGTTTTTGGTGATGTGGATTATTAAGCCAAAAAGCTTCTACATAATCAGTAAAGTGACATTTCTGACTATTTAAACTATAAGGTGCAACAACAATCGCTACTGATCTGCAGCCCGTGCCACCATACCTGAAAACAGCCTCTGTGAGATCTTCCATTGTCTTTTTAGAATGATCCTGTATGTAAGCGATCGAAAAATGAGCCGTTCTCATCAGCCTCGGTGTTGATTCGTCTGCAATACCAAGAATCTCCAGACTTGAAACAACCGGAGCAACAGAATCTTCTGACCCGGCAAAAATAACTGAATCTGCGGGGTGACCGTCAAAATCAATCAACGATGTAGAGTATTTCCTGTTTCCGGCAACATTCATCTCATCTAATTTTTCAATGAGAGTTGGAATCAGGTACGGGTCTTTTTTGGAGAGTTTTCCGAAATAAGTTGCTCCGGTAAGTGTAACTGCCAATAAATCCTGCAATCCAACCAGCGGCAGATTACCGGCATGCAGACATAGAATATTCTTCTCTTCTATATGGACTTCATTGAGTTTTGAGTACTCTGCCCATTTTTGAAGATTTGATTCCGTAAGAGATTTTTTTAAATGTCGTACCTGATGTTTTATATCCTCGAGTGAAAAGAGGTTATCATCAACTGTTCGGTCGATAGCTTTTTTTAATGAAGCGTTATCAGGCTGCAGCCATGCATCAATGGCTTTGTAAACTCTTTTAATATGATTTTGGTAATCCATCGATATTTACTCCCTGTCGATTAGAAAATTGCAGCCTCTCATCTCAGCCTTATTCCAACGGCCAAGTACTTTGAAACGGCCATCTTCGTCCATGATACCCATGTCGTCGGTTAGTATGAACGAACAGGAATAGAGGTTAGCCAGATCAATAATTCCCAATTTCCCCTGCTCATAAGGTTTGCAAATTTTTGTAGGATCTTCTGCATTACGAACAGCAACTTTAAACCATTCCGGTGGCTTATACCATTCACCGCCTATGGCGTAGCACTGGGTTAGGAGTTCACACATTCCATATTCTGAATGAATTTTGTCTTTTCCAATCTGAAATCCATCGGAAAGTTTGTCACGCAGTTCCGATTTTGTTATCTCTCTTCGATGAGTTTTCATCCCTCCCGTTTCTACAATTTCTGCAGTGTCCGGGAGTGGATCAGATTTTAGCTCAATCAAGTCCATCAACCCGAAAGCCGCACCAAAAAGAACAATTTTTCGCTCTGATTCTATCAGATTCTGAATGTTCTTTTTTCTAAATGGCTGTTGTAAAGGAATGAACTGACTCAGACCGGATGGGTCCTGCTCAACAAGATGGTTTAACATCCAAATTAATGATGAGTGTGGATTCTCTGCATAACCGGGTGTATAACATAAAATAGACGTATTCTCTTTGGGAAAATGGCGATAGAACTCCTTTTCTATAGCTTCTACATATATTGTGCGATCTTTTACAAAATGCTGGCTTCGATTCATGTTACCGGTTCCGCTGCTTTTGAAAAGTAGATCTGCAGAGCCTGTGTAGCTTTTCATTTCAGCTTCTTTAAATACACGTATAGGTATGAGTGGTATGTCCTCAATGGGAATCTGATTAGTATCCTTTTTTCTCAAACCAAACACATCCGTAAATCTGGAATAGATTTTACAATGTGTTCTTTGATAATTAAAGACTTCTGATGCTTTTTCAGAAAAAGGGACAGTAGAGTCAAAAATAAGCTGTTGAAGTGGTCGACTCATCAGTCAGTACTAATATGGTTTCCGGTAACTTTAAACAGCGGCTATCCAGGGTAATTTCACCGTGAAATGAAAAAGTAGGGTGCACATTCCTACTTATGTTGTCACCAACTCTTAAGACAAGCCGCTCACTATTAAAGAAAAGCCAATTCCCGGCAGTCAGACGGATAAATTTTGTTGCCTTACCGCTGGATTGGCAAATAATCCAGTTAAAAAAGAAACGTTGGTTAAATCGACAATATGATTATTTAATGCGATCAAGGCCTTTATAGCCAATATCTTTTCGGTAATAACAACCCTCAAAACTTAATTTTTGAACATTTTTGTAAGCGTGGTCGATTGCCTTTTTAAGCGTAGGGCCTTTTCCAACAACACTCAGAACACGCCCGCCAGATGTTACAAGATTATCTCCATCCTTCGCCGTGCCGGCCTGAAAAACAAGAGAATCTTCATCAACAGATTCAAGACCGGTGATGATTTTTCCTTTTGAATAAGATCCGGGATAACCGTCACTTGCAAGCACAACACAGCATCTGAAATCACTGTCCATTTGCAATGAAATTTCGTCAAGACGTTGTTCCGTAGTGGCTATCATTAATGTTAATAAGTCATTTTCGAGAGGCGGAAGAATGGCCTGACACTCCGGATCACCGAAGCGACAATTATATTCAACAACTTTAGGGCCATCGTTTGTGATCATCAAGCCAACATACAGGATTCCATGATATGCAGATTCCTCCAGTTGCATACCCGTAATGGTTCGTTCTATAATTTCATACTTAACTCTGTCCAGCATCTCCTCTGTTAGTAGAGGAGCAGGTGAATAAGCTCCCATACCGCCTGTATTTAAACCGGTATCCCCTTCGCCGATTCGTTTGTGATCTTGAGCATTATTTAGAATGTGGGATGTATGCCCATCAGCAATGACAAATGCAGAGGCTTCCTCTCCCTCCATAAATTCTTCTACAACAAGTTTACTGGCGGCATCCTGTAGTTTCGAATCGTTTTTAAGTTGATCCAGCCGTTTGATAACCTCCTCTTCTGAATCACATATAAATACCCCTTTTCCCGCTGCAAGACCATCTGCCTTTAAAACAATTGGGTAGCTCTCTTTAGATTGAACAAACTTAAGGGCATCGTCAAATTCATCGGATGAAAAAACAGCATAATCCGCGGTAGGCACATCATATTTTACCATAAACTCTTTGGCAAACTGTTTGCTGCCTTCCAGCATTGCCGCAGATTTTTTGGGCCCAAATACAGCAAATCCCTCTTTCTCCAGGTAATCTACTATCCCATTAACAAGCGGTGCTTCTGGTCCAACTACAACCAGATCTATTGAGTGATCCTGGCAGAATTCAGAGACTGCCGCAAAGTCATCAGTATTAAGTTTGATGTTGAGTCCGGCCTCTGCTGTTCCCGGATTACCGGGTGCTATGTAGAGGGTGCCCAGATTGGGTGATTGACTCAGTTTCCATGCAATTGCATGTTCACGACCGCCGCCACCAATAAGAAGAACGTTGTAGTTGGTATCCATTATTTCCCGATTTGCTCAGCTATCGACATGATTTCACTAAAGCTATCTGCTTTTAAACTGGCACCTCCAATCAGACCTCCATCTACATCTTTTTGTGATAGCAGCTCCTCTGCATTTGCCGGTTTCATGCTTCCGCCATAAAGAATGCGAACTTTCTCTGCGGCATCTGAACTCCAGCTATCAGCAATAAGCGACCGGATAAATGCGTGCATCTCTTGTGCCTGTTCAGGTGATGCGGTTTCCCCTGTACCAATTGCCCATACAGGTTCGTATGCGACAACAAAATCATCGGCATGCTTTTCATCCACCTGGTTCAGAACGGTATTGAGCTGCTTTTCTACAACTTCCTTTTGTTTATCCGCTTTTCGTTCGTCAAGTTTTTCACCGACGCAGAGTATTGGTCTTATAGAATCGCTTAAAGATTTCGATACTTTTTGGGCAATAAACTCGTCGGTTTCCTGAAAATATTCCCGACGTTCAGAATGTCCTAAAATCACATAATCGCAGGTAAGTTCTTTAAGCATTGATGTGCTAATTTCGCCGGTATAGGCTCCATTATCTTCAGTGTATACGTTCTGAGCACCGGTTTTAAAAAATGAATCTCTGAAGCTTTTTACAACAAACGGGAGAGATACATACGGAGGGCAGATTAAAGCTTCGTGGCTGAACTGCTTGCCTTTCCATATTTCGGCCATCTCATCGGCTAAAACTTTTGCTTCTGTTGGTCCTGCATTCATTTTCCAGTTTCCGGCTACAAGTAATTTTCTCATAATATTTTTTAGTTGCTTGATGTGATGTTCTGAAGTCCTCGAACTACTTCCTGGTATTCTTCGCCAATATAGCGTCGAATTATTTGCCCGTCAGAATTTACCAAAAACCGAGTGGGCACTCTTGTAATGTTAAAACGTTCAATCAATTCCTCTGCATCAAAAGAATTTGGCTGTACCAGATTCCAAAGCATATCCCGCTCTTCAAAGAAAGCCTGAAACATAACGGGATTAGTAGCAACGGGTACGGTTATGATATCCAGTCCAAAATTGCTGTAAATTTGATAGATGGCAACGGTTCGATCGTACTGTCTCTGATACAGTGGGTTGTCGAAACGTGTAATTTCGATAATGTAGGGACTGCCGGACATACTTTCAGTTGAAATAGAATCACCGGTGATCGTTAAAAACGAAAAGTCGGGAAATGAAGAGCCGGGAGCTAAAAACTCTATATCATAACTGATGTTCTCCGCCCATTCCAATGCTAATGGCACATCATGGAACATCTCCTGAAACCGGGCAAGCTGCGATGCAGCCTCGGTGGTTCTTGAACTATCGTAAAGCAGCTCAATTTTATCCATTTGTATGGTCATAACATCATTCCTGGATGCAGAAAGGTTTTCGATTCTGTTCAAAAAAGAAAGTGCTTTATCCAACCCCTCAGTCTCTGCGTAATAGTCTACAAGAACTGAACGCCCGTTTGAACGTAACCTGCTTTGAGCACCTATCAGTGATTCAGCTCTTTCAACCATCAGCGAGTCGTTCCAGCCACTTAGCAGTGTGACAGACATATTCCCGGCCAGCTCTGATGCAAATGTATTTTTATGATCGTTGTAAACTTCCCAATAGAGATCACTCCAGTTTTGGAGCTCAATCAAAACACTGTCTTCTGAAAACGCACCCGCATTGATATACTGGGCTACACGATTAAAATTCCTTTCTACCCTTTCATAAATCTGAAAGACATCATTTTCTCTCGAGCTGATTTGAGCAGTCTGATTTACATTTGGAAGTTCTGCGGTTATTGAAACAGAATCACCGTCTGCAAAAACCATGTTTAAAATTCCGAATGTATTTTGATTTCTGGAAACCACAACGGGATAGAGATCGCGATTTTCAAACTTAGCCGTTCCGGAAAAATTGCCATCGACGTCAGTTTCTGCATAAAAAAGTGTGTCACGGGATTCTCCGTCACTTCTCTGGTAGGAAACAAGAAGCTGAATATCGCTATAGTCGCCGGAGCTATCCAGAGATTCATCCACTGTAATTGTTCCGCTGATGTATGCCTCTTTTAAGTCTGAATCTTGTCTTGAGCAACCAAACATCACAACAGCAGCAATGAGAAAAATAAAAGCAGCTTTGAAGTTCATTAAAATAGATTTGAAGATGTTAATTTCCTGTAGATTTAATTTAATAGCCGTAACTATTCTTCAAGTTTTTCCGATATGCGTTCCCGAACCTGTTTTGGATTAGCCTTACCCTGCGACTGTTTCATAACCTGCCCAATAAAAAACCCAATTAAAGCCTTTTTCCCATCTCTGTAACGAGCTACCTCGTCGGGATTGTTTTCAATTACCTCATCGATAATCGGATCAATGAAGTCAGAGTCCGAAACTTGAATTAAATTCATCTCTTTTGCAAGATCTTCGGCTGACTTATCCGAAGTGAGCATTTCATTAAATATTTCCTGCATGGCTGATGAATTAATCTTGTCGTCCAACTTTAGCTGAACAAGATTAGCCAACTTAGATTCTGTAATTGAAAACTGGTTTATTGGAATACTCTTTTCATTCAACACTCTTAAAACTTCTGTAAGAATAATATTGGCCACAGCTTTTGGCTCATTTAATTCTTTCAGTGTATTTTCATAAAAATCAGCGAGTTGCCTGGTTTCAGTAAGCGTGTAAGCTGCGTCTTCAGTAAGATCAAAATCTTCTATAAACCTTTTGTAACGCACACTTGGTAACTCCGGTAAATCTGCACGGATATCGTCTAAAAGTTCGTCTGTAACCACCACTGGCGGCATATCGGGTTCAGGGAAGTAGCGGTAGTCATGCGCCTCCTCCTTACTCCTCATCTTACGGGTTTCCAGTTTATTTGAATCCCAAAGCAGTGTCTGCTGTACCACTTCTCCACCGGATTCCACAAGCTCAATCTGGCGCTCAATTTCGAACGCAATTGCACGCTCTACATTCCGGAATGAGTTCATGTTTTTAAGTTCAGTACGTGTACCTAACTCTTCCTGTCCACGTGGCCGAATCGAGACGTTGGCATCGCACCTGAGGCTTCCCTCTTCCATGTTACCGTCACAGATTTCCAGATATTGAACAATCTGTTTGATTTTGGACAAGTAAGCATACGCTTCCTGAGGTGTGCGAAGATCCGGTTCGGATACAATCTCAATTAATGGTGTACCGGCCCGGTTCAAGTCAACAAGAGTATGATATGGATCCTGATCGTGAATGGATTTACCGGCATCCTCCTCCATATGAATTCGAGTAATACCGATGGTTTTATCGTAATCATTTAATTCAATATCGATACGACCGTCAAAACAGATCGGAGTGTCATACTGTGAAATTTGATAGCCTTTCGGTAAATCCGGATAGAAATAATTTTTTCTGGCAAATATTGATTTTTCAGCAACCTGACAATTGGTTGCCAATCCCATATTAATAATATACCGAACCAGGTTTTCATTAAGCACAGGCAGTGTACCCGGATGTCCCAGGCATAAAGGCGTTACCTGTGTATTTGGGGCTGATCCGTACTCAGCGGATACGGCAGCAAATGCTTTACTGTTGGTTAATAGTTGGGCATGAACTTCCAGCCCGATAACTGCTTCGTACTTCTCGTTTGAAATCGTTGACATTTGTAATATTAAAGTTACAAAAACACTTTTGCCCTGAAGATATGAAAGTATAGAGACAATGTAACAAGGAAATATGCCGCCGCCACGCTTAATCAATAACCCTTTTTTGCACTGTTTTCATGAACCATTTACTGAGGGGTTTTGAGGATGATTTTCCGAAAGTCAAGATAATTTAATTATTTAGTTAATCAGATATAAACGGTGTTAAATTTAATTTTATAAAGGCCGAACACTTCGAATTGTTAATATAATTTTGTTAATTAAAATAACTTCTAATTCAGAATGGAGGATACCATGGCCACTCCGATCCGAATATCTCTTCTCGTTATTTTGGTCTGTTTGATATTTGCCTTCTCGACGAATGCCCAGGAACGTCAGGGTACATATATGCACATCGATTACCTGAAAATTGAAAACAATGCTGAGGATGAATTTCTGCAACACCTATCCTCTACTTTTCTCTCAATTCAGAAGCTAAGAAAAGAGAGCAGCAGTATCGAAAACTGGTACGTTTATCGGGTTACCTACCCCGGCACTCAGAACTCGTTTTATAATTATGTTGTCATAACCATTAGCGACTGCATGTCCGGTTTTGAAGATGTGCCAGAGCAATACGTAAACCAGCTTTCTCAGCGAGAGGGACAGCGATTAACGGCAAATTACAAGAAGTTCCTGTCCCCGAATCACTCTGAGCTTTGGAGAATACGAAACAGCGTGATTGCAAGTGAAGAGTTCACACCCAGCCGATATATTGTAATGAACTATATGAATGTAGGACTTGGATATGAATATGAATACCAAATGTTTGAGGATGAAATTGCCAGGCCTTTACATGAAGTGAGAATGGGTCGAAATCAAATGAATGGATGGGAATTAAATGAGTTAATCTTGCCGGGGGGCCTAGAATATGGATACAATTTCTCCACACTGGACTATTTTGATAACCTTATGGATATAGAGTTCGGTTTTACAGATGAGCTAATCAGACACACTCATCCCGATACTAATATCAATGAGTTTTTTGAAAATATTTACAGAACCCGGGACCTTGTAAAGAGTGAACTCTGGGAAATTGTAGAGTCTCTCGAATAATGGACATTAGTTATTAAGATTGAGACCGTATAGCTGTTGTGTGATACAGTGGATGCTTCCCTGTCCCCATACCAAATCTGCGCAATCTATGCCCACGATATCCCTGTCCGGAAAATACTCTGCCAATAGATTCATTGCATCCTCATCATATTGTTCATCATATAGCGGAAGCAGTACTACCCCATTTGCCACGTAGAAATTAGCATAGCTGGCCGGAACATACTCAGAACCATCTACCGTGGTTCCTTCTATTTTGGTTTGAGGAAGCGTAAGAGTAACGATGTTGAATTTCTGCCCATGCTGATCAGTTGCACTTTTCAGGATCTGGTAATTTTCCTGCAGTACATCATAATTCACATCATCCGGGTTTACGCTTAACATTGTGAGAATAGTATTCTTATTCAGAAACCTGGAGAGATCGTCAATATGTCCATCCGTATCATCACCGGCTAATCCATTTTTTAACCATATCACCTTATCCATTCCCAGATAGTGCAGTACAGTCTCTTCTATTTCTACTTTAGATAATTTTGGGTTCCGGTTTTTATTCAATAAAACAGACTCTGTAGTCAGTAAAACACCATCTCCATTTGTGTCAATAGATCCGCCTTCCAGAACCATTTGAGGACTGTATGATTTCAGACCAAACTTCTTGGCAAACCATTCCGGTATACGATTATCGTCCTGAAATGGCGGGTATTTTTCACCCCATGCATTGTATTCCCAGTTCGTAATTGCATACCTGTCGGCCAAATCCCGGTGCCGGACAAAGATAGGACCGCAGTCTCTGGCCCAAACATCATTTATGGGGAGTGAATGGATATAAACTCTCGACATGTCAACAGACACCTTTTCCAGCTTATCCGTAATCTGTGATACGGAGAGATGCTCGTCAATCAAAAGTATAATTGGTTCATACTTGTGAAGAGCTTTGATGATATTTAAATAGACCTCTTCTACCCTTTCCAGTCTCTCACCGGGCCACGTATCCGTGTTGGATGGCCAATGAAGTTGTGTGGCAGCGTGGATGTGCCATTCTGCAGGCATTCTGTAGTTGTATTCTGATGATTTATGCATGGTAGATTTCTGAATTCAACACGGCATTATCATTAATCTTGCGTTTGGCTTATACAGTTAATTTGGTTTAGTGAAAGAACTGAACGATATTTTTTCAGCCTTAAATCCTTAATTTAAAGATCACACAAAAAGCCGTTGTTTTGAATAAAATGATCAAACGGATAATAACAGTTTTATTACTGCTATCAATAAGCGCAGACTATCTAAAGTCACAAGATACGGGAAGTGGACTGGATTTTTTAAATATCGGTCCCTATGCTCAGATTTTGGCTATGGGTGAAGGTACAGTAGCCATACCCACCGGCTCATCATCTATTTACAGTAATCCGTCCCTCCTCTCTTTTGAAGAGCGTGACGGCCTTCAGGTAAATTATTCCCTATGGATCGCTAATGTAAATACTCAATTTGCTGCTTTACACGTAAAGCGTAATCGGTTTACCGTTGGGCTTGGAGTATACGGCACACAGGCCGGTAATTTTGAGGCGAGACAGCAACCCGGTCCATCAACTGGAACTTTTTCAATAAGTTACTTCTCACTGAGCGGAGCTGCAGCCTATCAATTGGGGCCACTATCCTTCGGCGTAACAGGTCAATATCTTCGGGAGGAGATCTTTCAGTTCAGAGCAAATGGTTATGCTTTCAATTTTGGGTCATCTGCCAGGTTTTATCAAAACAGAATTACAGCGGGAATTTCCGTAAACAACATCGGAAAGATGGAGGAACTGGACAGTGTATCATCAAACTTGCCGGCACTTTTAAAAGCCGGTATTTCTTTGCAGCTAATAGAATTTAACACACCCGGTGAGAACGACCTGCCGGTGTTGTTAAGTACATTCTCGGAATGGTCTCGTCCGCTTGAATCTGAATTTAGGGGAGATTTTATAGACGAAAACGCGGATAATGATTATATGACGATTGGAGTGAATGCAGATATAGCTGATCTTTTTGAAATTCATTCTGCATACCGTTTTGGGCCAACTGAACGCCCCTACAGCTTTGGAATGGGCCTGCTTATTAATCCAATAAAAGTACACTATGCTTTTGTGCCTTTTTCCACCGGTTACGGAACTGCACATTCATTCGGACTACACTATTTTTTCAATTGATCTGAACGGTTGCACT
Organism: Chitinophagaceae bacterium T5-Br10_B2g13; assembly: GCA_001564065.1. Taxonomy (GTDB): domain Bacteria; phylum Bacteroidota; class Rhodothermia; order Balneolales; family Balneolaceae; genus Rhodohalobacter. The sequence continues at coordinate 12,485 of LKNA01000015.1, read as the reverse complement.
TATTATCAGGTTGAAAGTGATATCAAAACAGCTTGCTGTCAGTTATTATCTCTTAAATAGCTGCATCGTGAGGCTGTTCTTTAGGGTTAGGCTCCATTTCATTATGATTTGGAGCCTTTTTTACTACAAATGATTATGGATTCATCAAATAAGATCGAACAGACATTTGACTACATCATTGCAGGTGCGGGAGCCTCTGGTCTGAGCCTTCTTTGGAATATGCTTCATTCGGATGTACTTAATTCGAAGCGTATTTTACTTGTTGATATCAATTTTAAGCCGGTTAATGATAAAACCTGGTGTTTCTGGGATGACTCCAATATCCCTTTCGAAGAGCTGATCTATCACACTTGGAGTAACCTGGAAGTTTCTGCCCTCTCAGAACGCATGAACGAAGATCTCAAAAAGTACAAGTATCACTGCATCAGAAGTATAGACTATGCTGAAAAGATACTGGAAATGGGTAAAGCGTCTGACAGCGTAACCATGCTGGAGAGTAAAATCATTGATTTTGAATCTGAGGGTAACCAGGGAATCATCATAACGGATCAGGGAAAGTTCAAAGCAGACTATATTTTTCAAAGTGCTTTAAAACCACCCGGGTTGGTGAATGAAAAACTGGACGTATCTTTAAAGCAGCACTTTTTGGGCTGGGAAATAGAAACCAACAAGGATCTGTTTAATCCCGGTAGAGCGATATTCATGGATTTTGATATTCCACAAACAGATGGAGTTTCATTTTTCTATACACTCCCATTTACTAAGAGAAAGGCTTTAATTGAATACACTCTCTTTTCCGATAAACTGCTGACAGATGAAGAGTACGAGCTGGAACTAATCAAATATCTGCAGACAAAGTATAATTTAAAAAGCAGCGATTTTACCGTAAGCCGGAGAGAAAAAGGAAATATCCCGATGGAAGATCGACGGTACCCGTTTATGTACTGCGATCATGTTTACAACATGGGAACTGCGGGCGGACTGACAAAACCAACTACCGGGTACACCTTCACCAGAATTCAAAGGCATGCAAAAGAGATTGTCAACTCCCTGGAATCGGGAAGCCCTATACCCACAAAAAGGGCATCTACTTACAGGTTTAGAATTTATGATATGATGTTGCTCTATATTCTGGATCAACAAACGGATGTGTCCATTCAGATTTTTCATGATCTTTTTCAAAAGAATAGTTTTGACAGAATATTGCAGTTCCTGGAAGAAGAGACCAATATAGTACAGGAGCTCAAAATTTTCTACACACTCCCTTATACGCCCTTTTTCAAGTCCATATGGAAAATGAAACATCGAATATTTTCGGGGGCATAATATGCGGCACACTTCAGCTAAATTAAATCGTCTGGCTGTGGGTACCTCGCTTTTTCTGATTGGCTGTGCTCTTTTTTTTCCTGAATTTTTGAGTAAGCTCACGCTTCCCATTCTGCTTCTGTCTGTGTTTGTGATCGGAATACCTCACGGAGCTATTGATCATATTATGGCAACCGAACTTTACGGATTAAAAAGCTCCCTTAAAGATCACTTACTTTTTTATACCAGTTACCTTTTTATCATGTTGATCATTGCTGTTTTGTGGGTTTTTACTCCAATAGCAGGGATGATTCTTTTTCTGCTGATCTCCATCTACCATTTTGGTCAGGCAGATATGGAAGATTTTCTGGAGAAGAGAGCCCCAAGCTACCTTTGGTACACACTGAGAGGTTTTTTGATTATCGGACTGATTGTTTTTTCGGATCCAACCGTTACCTACCCGATCATTGCAGAAGCTGTAAGAATGGATCCGGCAGGTTTTGAACAGATGATGCCGAATGCCTTCATTTCTGTAGTCACTCTGTTACTGACATATACAGCATTTATGTTGTGGGGAGTATTTCAAAATCATTTTCAACAGAACCTGCGATTTGCAGCAGACAGTTTTCTACTTGCAGCCCTGATACTTACTGCCGGGCCTTTAATCGGTTTTGCCGTCTATTTTGCACTCTGGCACTCAATTGGTCACGTAAACGAGATGAAGGAGTTTTTTGAGTCTAAAAAGAAAAGCCTTTCTTTCTCGGAGTTTTACAAAAAGGCCACTCCGTTTACTCTTGTGTCACTTTTAGGACTGGTGATCCTTTATGGTATTAATCAGTTTCTTCAGCTTGAGGGGCAATTTATTACTCTCATGTTTATTCTGATCAGTGTATTAACTCTCCCCCATCTGTTTATAGCCGACAAAATGTATCGGGAAGTATAAATAGAAAGAGCAGGAACCTCATATTTCAGAAATTCCTGCTCCAGTCTTTTTAAAACTTCACTATGCGGGAACTGAAAAGACCTCTTCCAGTCGTGCACGCTGCTGTTCAATCGTGGTTCGAATGGATTCCAGATTTTCGTCGTTATACGACTTCTGAGATGAGATTTCCAGGCAGAAGTCCATTCCCTTCTCCAGATTATTTCTCATTTTGTTCAGCTTTTTCCACTCCTGATCTTCATCTCCGGCAATGATTGCCAGTTCAGAAATATAATCCACATACATGGTAATCTCCTTCGCGAACATATGGGGGCGATCTGAAGGTACGAGCGATTCACTCCTACCGTAGATGTGATCTACCATCTCATCCAGAGAGTATTCGCGATTAAACCAGGCGATATTTGGACCCGGACAGATTGCCTGTCTTCCGTAAGAAGGCTTCATAATTTCAAGCCTAATCAAAGAACCGGTTCCAAGATTGGTACATAGGCATGTTTTTGCCAAAACCCTATCTTTCTCACGCATCTTCTTCTCTTCCTGAAGATCACTCTCCTCAATTTGGTTTACTTTAAGAATTTGATACTCGGAAGAAGCCGTGCAGATCGGATTTTCAGTAAACTCTGTGTTGGAGACTAAAAATCCCTTTGGACATTTAGAGCCGGGTTTACCTTTTTCGATCAGTTCTTTAGTATGAATTTCTGACCCTGATCCCCGGACGTTATTGAACGGAACACCAAGAGGTGATACTCCACTGAGGTATAAATCTTTTTCTCCGGCTCCGGCCAGCACTCCTGATGTGAATTCATCCACACAGGTTGCTTCTGGTACCAGAAGAAACGGACTGCCCCAACCGGTTGCATCAACTTCAAAATCATCGATTAAACGTTGGAGCTCACCGTATGTACCGATACCGCCTTGTACCGTTATCCGTGTATTTGCAACATCAGAGTCATCGGCCGGATAATCCCATCCCTGCGATTCATAAAACTTCTGGATCAAAGGCTGAAAGCTTTTCTGCAACTGATCTTTCTTCTCTCTGAACTCCCGCAGCAATACCGGCAGAAGTTGACCGTCTGAGGCAAATGCGTGACCGCCACAGTTTAATCCCGATTCAACTCGGAATTCAGCAACTTCCAGCCCTTTTTTAGCCAGGTATTTACCCTGAATCAAAGCGGATCGGAAATCACTTACTTTTAGAATAATCTTCTTTTTGATCTTGCCTGACTGATCTCGGTAAAAATCTTTGAACTCTGCGAGGTAGTTATACAGCCTGGGATTAAAACCGGCCGACAAGACAACACTGGACTCCAGTTTACTGTTTGCAAATCCACGAAGTGCTGCACTTGCATCACTAAACTCTGAGCTGAGCGGCTGGTCGTCTTTATCCATTCTCAATGCATCCACTTTTGCCATGATGTTGACATCTATGGCTCCCGGGGTCATTTTCTCGGTTAATTCCCGGATATACTGTTCACGAGTCTCTTTGTCACCTAATGATGAAATGAACTCATAACTCTTCTTTAACGGATTTTCATCCGGCAACAGATGAAAGTATCGATCTTTTTCAGAATCACTGAAGAGTGGTTTTTCTCTAAGATCCTCAAATTTTTGAGTGACTATATCCGATACGGTATTCAGATAAGCTGTTATACGTTCTGCTCTGCCATCTAGTGAGGAACGCGGAATGTTTTTGTATGGGATGTAGAACTCACCGCTATAATGCTTACGAATTTTCTCACATAGAAGATCATCAACAATTGATATTACTGAGTGTATTCCCAGGTGAGCAACCCTTATCGGACTGTCTATAGAGTGACCGGTTCCCATAACCGGAATGTGAAATTGGTGCTGGTTTTGAATCATAAAAATATTTCTGAATTAAATATGCGGTATTAATATACATAATTAAGACAAAATACTCTTTATAATTATTTTCTCAATTTAAGCCAATTAATTTGTAACAATTATTACAGACTTGTGATTATAATAATTCTATATGAAATTTTTATAACCAATATTTCCAATAGATTATGAATACAGTATATGCTGGAAATTTTGATGTAACATATGAATTGGACGAGATTCATTTACTTTCTATCATCAATAGATATAAAATAAAATGAGCATAAAAAAAACTGAATCGCCATGAAAAAACTGAATCGCATAGAAATATATACAGCACTTTTTATCACATTTTTTGTATTTGCCGGAATGGCAAATGCACAGACTGATACTGAATCACTTTTTGTAGTATTGACTTCAGATGATGCCGAAACTCAAATGATGGCGATGGTTCTTGCCACACAGTCGCTGAACAAAGATGTTCCCGTTCGCGTACTTCTCTGCAGTGATGCAGGTGATCTGGCACTCAAAGATTCCGAGTCACCCGCCTTTGCACCCGCTAATCGGTCACCCAAACAACTCCTAATGGGTTTAATGAATAACGGTGTACGGGTTGAAGTTTGCGGTATTTACCTGCCAAACCGTGACCATACTGAAGCTGACCTGATTGAGGGTATCGGCACCGCTGCTCCACCGGAAGTGGCTGAGTTTATGAAACAGAAAGGTGTTCGGTACTTTACGTTTTAGATTTGGTGTGATAAAGTAGTTGATAAGTAAATAACCTATAGTCTCCCCTTCTCAAGGGGCTCAGAGCAATAGCGATTCCCGCGAAGCGCAATTTAGAGGAGGTTGTAGTGAGTCTAAAATAGAATCAATATTGCACTCCATAAATTCATTTAAATATATTCTATTGACGATATCGATAGTTCTAAAATCCGTATAGAATTTATTTCATTAGCTTCAAACGCTTCCAACCACCCCTTTGTCCCCTCCTTCATAAGGAGGGGATTTTCATTAATCTGAAAAGTGTTCGATATTTTACATTTTAGAATTGGATTGAGTAACAAGTTTATTGGTAAGTAATCAAAAGTCTCCCTTTCTCAAGGGGCTCCGAGCGATAGCGATTCCCGCGAAGCGAAATTTAGAGGGGGTTGTAGTGAGTCTAAAATAGAATCAATATTGCACTCCATAAATTCATTTAAATATATTCTATTGACGATATTGAAAGTTCTAAAATCCGTATAGAATTTATTTCATTAGCTTCAAACGCTTCCAACCACCCCTTTGTCCCCTCCTTCATAAGGAGGGGATTTCTTAAAATCTTTCCTTTCCAAAACAAAAAAAGGCCGTTGTAAATAAATACAACGACCTATTGATATCTGTTTTGAATCTTAGACTATTTGTTTAGGTACGAAGCATACATCCAGACCAGTTTCTCCTGCTCTCTGATGTAGTCACTCATCAACGCATTGGTACCTTCATCATCAGCTTTGTCTGATAGATCCAGAATCTCCCGCTGAAGCTTTAGCGTAACTTTAAAAGAGTCGAGAATGTTGCTCACAGCTTTTTTCCCATCACTTACTTTGGTGCTTTCCAGAATCTCAGAAACTTTAACATAATCTGAATATTGATGTTCGGGCGTGTATCCCAGCGTTAAAATCCGCTCGGCTACCTCATCAATTTTTACAATCAAATCGTTATAAAGCTCTTCAAATTTTACATGGAGCTCAAAAAAGGTATCACCTTTGATGTTCCAGTGGTATCCTCTTGTATTCTGATAAAACACGGAGTAATTGGCCAATAACGTATTCAGCTTATCGGCTAACTTTTTTGTTTTATCACTGTCCAAACCTATTCTGTTTTCTGTACTCATATCTCTTTGTTATTTACTGTTTCTGTTCTCATTGATGTCTATTTAAAATACAAAATTCAGCTCTCAAATTCCCTATTTGTTATTGATACGGGGCATCAACAAAATCGAATGGTAAAGAGGAATACCCCCTACTTCTTTCTATCGGAATGATTTTTGGATTCCATTTTTACCTTTAATTCTTACTTCAAGATTCAAGCACTCCCTCACAGTTGAATATTGATTATTCCGATATTCTTGTATATTCGCCTAGAGATGAGAACATGAATTTAAAAACAAACAATATGAGAGAATTAATCGCATTCCTAATTGTCACATTAGTATCAATGGCATTTGCATCCACAGCGGATGCACAAATTTTTAACAGGTTAAAAGAGCGTGCAAAAAATGCCGCTGAGAACAAGGTTGAAGAGAAACTCGGCAATGAGATTGAAAAAGCTGCAGAACGTGCGGTGGAAAAAACATGGCGATCTATTTTTGGAGATGAGTTTGGTTCTGAAGGTGACGGTATAAACGTTTCATTTGCTATGAACAGTAATGCAGTTACTGAGGAGGTATACCGTTTTGATGTTATCACTACCATGGAAGTAGAAACGATTCAGAAAAATGGCAGCTCTGACGGACCTATGGTCATGAAAATGCATTTCAATGAAGCTGAAGCTTATTCCGGAACTAAATTTTCAGGCGATCAGATAGATATGTCTGAAGGTGATATGTTTATGATTTACGATCTGAAAAACGAGTCGATGGTGATGCTGATGGAAAATGAAGATGGAAAATTTTCATTTGCCTACGACTGGAAGCAGGCACGAATGCTTGCTCAGGATTTTGAAGAGACGTCAGCGGATTCCGACTATGATGATGAGGATATAGAAGAGTGGGAGAACTTTGAGGAGATCGGAACCAAAACCATCGCCGGACTGGAGTGCCGGGGGTACAGATCAGAAAATGAAGATAGTGTAATGGAATACTGGGTGACCCGGGATGAAGATTTGGGAATTCAAAAGATGCTCCGGATCAATGAGCAGACCAAACATCTGAAAGGAAATGTGCCCGAAAACTATCCTGCCGGAATGCTGATGGAGATGACCCAGGAAGATCTCAACAGTGGTGAAAAAATGACCATGAGGGTGACCGACATCAATAAGAATGCATCCGCAGCATATACAATGAGTGATTACCCGGCGATGTCTTTTGACTTTAACAGCAGGGATTAGGATTAATTCAGAGCCTCCGGACGGTAAGATTTACATCAGTTCGAAATAAGAATTTTGGAAAAGAGTCTCCCCTTCCTAAGGGGCTCCGAGCGTTAACGATTCCCGCAACGTTATTCATTGAGGATATTGAAAGTTCAAAAAATTGTATAGAATATATTCCCGGGATTTTAACTATTTCCAACTACCCCTTAATCCCCTCCTTCAGAAGGCGGGGAAAATGGTGGCTTTGCTTAGATTAGAATATCTTTGAAATTATGCCCTTAATCGGAGAAAAAGGTACAGAGTTGACCTATAAATTATCCAGATCGGGCTTCAGATCCCTGAATTCATCCGGAATAAGTGGATTATCTAACTCAAAGAGGATGCGCTTATTCAGGTTCAGCTTTTCAACAATATCGCCGTAGTAGCGGTTAAAAATTGTATCCAGTTCTCCATTATCAATGATGCGCTCCATTCCCTCCTCCACACGTTCAGCAAGTTCAGGTAAATCGGGATTCACATAAAACACAAGCGGGAACTGGTAGAATAGAAGAATGTTTTGATCGATCTTTAAACCCTCTCTTTCAGAAGCCCGATTTTCATAGACACTCAGAACCTCATTAGCACCGAATGCGGTGTAGTCGAACAGTCCGTTTTCCAAACGTTCAAAGATGTCGTCAAAATCACCTTCTTCTACCACTTGATATCCGTTCTCACGGAAGATGACCGCATCACTCCATGTAAGTGGAATGCCGTTTACTAACTGTTTAATCTCTTCCAGGGTGCTTATGTTTTCAAACTTTACTGAATCGTCCTCGCGAATAATCAGAACCTTGTACCCTAACAAATTCTTGGTCATCGGCTTGGGAATTATAATCTTGTCTACTTCCTGAAACTTCTGATTTCCAGCAATGGTCACAAAAAGATCGTGACCTCTTTCACTAAATACCAGTGCCTCTTCATCGCCGGGATACTCATCCAGCGTTTCGGATACTTCCCAGGGACCGTAGTCATCTTCTGTAGCGGTCAGTACAGCTATTAAAACCTCTTTTTCGTAAACCTGTCTTATTTGTGAGCGGTTGCCATTCCATAAATCTACCATAGTTGTGTCGCCTATTGAGACATTTTGATTTTCAGATTCTGTTTCGTTTCCATTTCATGAAACTGTTAGCACTGTAAACGAAAAAAGTGTGAGTAAGACTAAACTTTTATTGAATATCATGATTTTGATACCAGTATTTCCTCGAGTTCTTCCAGTGACTTATTCTTTGTTTCCGGAACCACCCTCCATACAAAGATGAGGCCGACCGCGGCAAAAATACCATAAATCAGAAAGGTCATGCTATTGCCGAGTGTGGCCAGCTCCCAAGGGAAAACGAGCTGAACCAGGAAGCTCACTGCCGAGTTGATAAAGCCGGTAAAGGAGATCGCAAATCCTTTCACACGAAGCGGAAATAGCTCCGAAAACATCACCCACATCACCGGACCCAATGAGATTGCAAAGGATGCCACGAAACCTAAAATGGCGAACAGGATTAATCTTGGATTGATGTCGATGGCGGCCGTAATAATTTGCGATTCAAACTCAACGGCTGCTTCAGCCCCCAGCGTTTCGGTAAGAGCGGTCCTGAACTGAACATCATCATCGTAGGTAATGTTGGCCATATTCGCCGATAGAAGATCCAGGTTAATGGGAGCTTCAATGGTCTGTATACTCTCCTCATCAAGTTCGTACGTTGCTGAATCAAATCCATAGGCAAGGAGCATCATCATCAGTGTGATTCCGGTGAGGCCAAAGATCAACAGCGGCTTTCGGCCAAGTTTATCAATCAGAAGAATGGCGAAAACGGTAAAAACCAGGTTGGTTAATCCTACAAGGACGGCCTGCATAAAGGATGCATCTGTTCCGATGCCCGACTGCTCAAAAATGACCGGAGCGTAGAAGAAAACGGCGTTGATTCCGGTAATTTGCTGCAAAACGGCAAGAGTCACACCAATCAGAAGAACATATCGCAGGTAGGGATGGAAAATCTCTTTAATCGAAACTTTGTCTTTCTCTTTATCCGCTTCCAGGTTTTCGAGGATATCACTGACCTGTTTTTTGGCAACCTCAGGACCAACAATTTGCGAAAGGGTGTGCTCTCCATCCTCTCTGTTGCCGATCATAATCTGCCAGCGCGGACTTTTCGGCACAAAATAGAGCCCGATGAAATAGATGATGGCCGGCAGAGTTTCAAGTCCAAGCATCCAGCGCCATGTGTGTTCATTAACCAACAATGTTTGAGCAAGAGCTGAGTCAGACTGAGCCCACTGCAAAATCAGGTAGTTGGTAAAAAAGGCGGCAGAGATTCCCACCACAATGTTCAGCTGATTGAAGCTTACCAGTCGTCCCCTGATTTTAGGCGGGGCAATTTCTCCGATATACATAGGCGGAATAATCAGCGCAAACCCGACACCAAATCCACCCAGCATCCGGGCAACAACAAGGAACCAGAATGATGGAGCCAGCGCTGATGCAACGGCTGAAATGGCAAACAGCACCGCAGCAATTTTAAGTGCCGTGCGTCGACCAATCCGGTCACTGACCGGTCCGGCAAACAACATACCCAGAGTTGCCGTGAGCGTGAGTGAGCCGACGGCCCACCCTAATTGCAGTTTCGAGAGACCAAATTCCGGCTCAATAAACCGGACAATCCCGGAGATAACGGATGCGTCGAACCCCATTAAAAACCCGCCCAGCGCCACCGTCAAGGCCACCCGGGTTACATAAACTTTTCTACTGTCCATACATGATCTAATGCGTGATGATTTCCTTTCATCTTAAAGCTCTCCCTCCTCTTTTACAATGAGAATTTTATCGGGATTTTCTCGAGTGTTACCGGATGAATTGAAATACAAAAAACCATCAGCTCTGATATAAAAGATAAAACTATTATTTAACCCTTTTATTTAACCTGTGAGACATTTATTTAACCAAATTATATTTCTAATTGCTGAATTAGACGCATTCAACTATTATGGAACCTATTTCAGCACTAAGCTTAAATTGAATAAATACATACATGTTATGTGGTATTTAAAATAATTTCATCATCTGAATTCATGAAAACTTTAATGAATAATTCCAATTCAGAGTATAGCAAATCTGTTGAACAATACTTGGAACAAGAACAGTTTAATCGGGATCAGTTCTTTAAATTTTATGAATTACAAAACCGCATTGTACATCCAGACCCAGATGTTCCGGGTGGTGGTGAACAATATATCATTGATAAAAACTTATGGGAATGTAGGTTTTGCGGAAGATCTAAAGCCGATGGTGCATCCTATAAGAAAAGGGCTCACATATTGCCTGAACAACTAGGTAATAAATTAATCATATCGCATTCTGAATGTGATGATTGTAATATGTTTTTTGCCAATCATGAATCTCACTTAGGTAATTTTCTGGGCCCTCTTAAAACACTTCTGGAGTGGAAGGAAAATCTAAACAGGGCTCAAGAATACCTAAACACAAAGTATCAAAAGCAGGTACAACAATTACTCTTACAGGAAAACGTATTCTTTGGGAGCAAGAGATTGAAAATTCTTTAATTAGACTTGATAGTCCCACTGAAATTAGTTTTGGAGTAAAGCATCGTCCATTTATTCCTACATCAGTTTGGAAAGGTTTGGCTCGAACTGCAGTTCATCTTTTTGATTTAAATGAGTTAAATCAATTTTGTTGGTTTAAAGAATGTGTATCAACTGATAAACAAGACAATGTATTGAAAGCCTCACAGGGTTTATGCACGATCTTCTCAATATTTATTCCAAGCGCATTCAATATATATCCAAGACCCGAACTACGTTTATTTAAGAGAAAAGAGTCTCGCCTATTTGAAGCAAAAAAAATGATAACACCAGAAAAAATGTATGTTTTTTCTTCTTCAAGTCATGTTTATCAGATTCCAATATTTAGTGACAATGACCATGAGGAACTTAAGGATCCTGAAGTGGCAAGTGGTAATCGTTCAATCCCATTCTATCCTCTAATAATTGATAAAGTATACATTGAAGGTTATGATCTGCCAAAAAGAAATGTTCATAACCTCAACTCATTAATGGAAGAAACACCACTTAACTGGGTTCAGTTTAGTTACAATAATATAGAACCGATTACGACTGAACGATTAACACAAAATGGATTTTCAGATGATGAAATTAAGTGTCTTAAATCTAATGAGAAAGATAGTCCCGAAACACTTAGAAAATTTAGTAAACTAATTAATACTAGTAGGAATACCACATAACAACCGCATTAACGGCGGACAGGCCTCGCCACTTCTTGCTCGTTTAGAGTTTTATAACTAATCTCTCATTTGTAAATAATCAACGTTTGGGTGCCTGCCTGTTATACGGTAGGCCGTTAAGTTTGTATATATAAGACAAAACAATTCAAACGAATCACACGACTATGAATACTTTCGGTGGCTATGTAGTGACTCTCATCGTCCTAATTTTGCTTATTGCTGTATGGGATTTGATCTGGAAGATCATCGCTCTGTGGAAATCAGCCCGCAGAGATCAGAAAGTTTGGTTTATATTCTTCGCCATTATCAATAGTGTGGGTATCCTTCCGATCATCTATCTGCTTATCTATAAAGATATGCCTGAAAAGGTTGCTGAAAATAGAGTTTCTGATTTTGAAAGAAGTTAAAATCAGTTTGGACTGTTATTGCTGACATTAAATCAAAACAGGATGCACTCAATTTACCGGGCACCTGTTTGATTCGTCCGGTGTTTCCGGTCACTGTTTAAAAATAAAATCTATTCGATTTGAGTACATCTTAATGGACCGTATAAAGCGTAGTCTCAATCACCCCTTTACTTTCTTTGGCGGGTTGTGATAAAAGCTGCCTCTCCCCTTTAACCTTCAGATTAAATGGCGGTGCCAGCAGATCTACCCCGCTCTGTTTCTTCAGCCGGATCCCCTGTCCCGAGATGATATCTTTATTGGGTTCGAAGTCACATTCCGGCATGTGCTCGGTCAGAATCACATATTTGTAAGCAGATAGCTTCTCAACAATCTGTTTGATTTCTTGATTTGAGAGATGCTGAAGAACCTGCCTTAAAATTACGCAATCCGTTTTGGGCAGTTCATCTTCGGCGATATCCAGGCAGCGGAACTCTACATTCTCCTCTTTAAACGTTTTCCGGTTATGTTCTGGTCTAACCCCCTATTAACTGGACAAGTATTCTACTTTAGAGAGTTCACATTGTAGTTTAGTTTCGTCATTGGCCTGATAAAGGTCAATTCCTTTTTCCTTCAGATATTGTTTAGGACTCTTGT